>JAISPQ010000181.1 GCA_031274955.1 Rhodanobacter sp. | reverse complement strand
CGATGCAGCCCAGACAGTGGTTCGAGGGGCTGTGGAATCGGGCCAGAACCTTTGAGTTGCCGGTCAGCTTCATGCAGCACTTCTCCAGTGCTTGAGATTCCAAATGGAAAATCTGGGTTGATCCATCAATGCTCAATTCTGCGAAGCATTTCCCCGGCGGGGATGATAGGAATGTCCTGAAACACAGCCATCTCAAGCAAATCGCCATCGCCGGAGACGATGCAATCGGCTCCGGCAGCCAAGGCGGCGGCGATCACCTGATCGTCATCTGGATCGGTCGGCACCACGCGCGGCACTTCGTCAGGTTCAACAAGTTCGATCACATCGGAATAATCGGCCAACACGTCATGCGCCGTCTTGCCAATCAAGGCCAAGCGTTGACCAGCAAAAGGACGGGCCAGCACATCGGCCAATTCATCAAGCAGTGCCGGGCTGCTGTAGAGTTTGATTCCCGGTTCCTGACGAGCCGCTTCCAGCAAGCGGTAAGGCGTGCCCCGCCACAGCAAGGCAGACACCACCACATTGGTATCGAACACCAGGCGCATGGATCAATGTCCCGCTGCGTTATCGGCGCGCCGTTGGGCACGCGCGGCTTTGATCTCGGCGGCGATTTCTTCTTCACTGATTGGCCCGGCGCCTGCCGCTTCCAGCGCCGGAGCCATCGCCAGCAACCGCTCCAAGGCGGAACGCTTTCTGGCCTTGCCAACTAAAAAATCCACGAAATCCTCGACCTCGGCCACTTCCCGCGTGGAAAGCGCCTTGATCTTCGAGACCAGCATCTGTTCGGTCGTAGCGTCCATGACAGGTTCCTTCTCTTGGGTTTAGCGGGCCATTGCCTGTAACTGCTTCTTGACCAAGAAGGCATCAAGGAGCTTTTTGACTACGTTCTTATCCTCATCGGGCAAGTGCTCGACTTCTTGGAATTGCCTGAGCAATTCCCGATCCTCAAACCGGGCCTTGGCGGCCTCATCGGTTGCGCCGTTCAGCAGGTAGTCGCTGCTGATCCCCAGGGCGTCTGAGAGTCGTTTGAGCGTATCGCCGCTCGGGCGCGAAGCGCCACGCTCAAATCGCCCGATATGGGTGTAGTGCAAGCGCGCCACCTGCCCAAGCTCGGTTTGCGACAAATTCTTCTGCTTGCGTAACTCACGTAGCCGTTGCGCGAAACCTTCCAGCTTCTCAGTCATATCCAGCACCTCAATCTTTTTTAGCTCGCTCGATGTAGCGATGTTGCCGGATTGAAGGAGGAAAAGCCACACGTCCATGCTGTGCTATCCGCACTGTCCGTACACGACTCGCTAGTAAAGAGAAATGGGGGTCACCCCGCGCTCACCTGTCCTGCATCGTGGCGCTCAAGCTCAGACAACCCATGCAGCGCGCGCTGGTGTCGGCGCAGCGGTGGTGGCAACTTGATGAAGGCATCCAGTTATGCAGCTTGGAGTATCAAAGCGCGGCCTGGGACAAGCCCCGGCAAGTCATCGGCATACGCCAGCACGTGGCCCTCAAAAGCGATGCCAAGGGCAAGCAGTTGTCATTGTTTGCCGACGATCAGATACACAGACATTGGCGCTACGCGGCACTGGTAACAAATTTGAGCTTGCCGGCGCAGGAGGTCTGGCGCAGCTACCGGGGCCGCGCTTGCCGTGGCGCTTGGGCAAGGTTGTGCTGATCCAATTCGTTGAGCGAGAGCGTCAGCCGTTGAGCCAGCGTCGGCAGCAGATCACCGCAGCGCTTGCGCGCATCGGCGAGCGAGGGGCCGAATGTCGCCGTCTGCGGCTTCCTGTCGATGCGGTACCCATCCTCCGCCGCTTTCCGCCGGACGGCGTGACGAATAGATGTAAGCGAAGTAATCGGCCCGGACGTGCCGAAAACCGTTCCGAAAGAAAGTCGCTTGCATCTGATGCCGCCTATACAAATCAACAAGTTAGGCGCGAGTTTCTTGAGAGAGGCATTTCGCTCCTGCGGTGCGGCGCTGCCTACAGATATGCCTACAGATTTCTGTGGGCTTTGGTTTGATGGTGCGTGGTTCGTTGGCACTCGCGGACCGTAGATGCCTATTTCACGCAGGTTTTATTGCGATCGCATAGGATTGGCTGGTCGCGCGTGCGGGGTGCTTGGCGGAGAGGGTGGGATTCGAACCCACGTTACGGTAAAACCGTAAACCGGATTTCGAATCCGGCGCATTCGACCACTCTGCCACCTCTCCACTATTCCCTGACGCCGTGCGGAGTGTCGCGCACGTCGTGTATTGTCCCCCTGCCGCAGCCCCAGACTATCGCGTCGGGTCGGCTAGGTTGCCGGTGGGGCCGGCACGACGAACAGCGACTCGCGACTCGTCAACATGGGGCGCGGATGATACGAGTCTGCTGCGTGTGAGACAACCCATGATCGCAACACCCATGATCGCAACATTCCATGATCGCGACACCCATGGACGCGGCAGGGTACACTTCAGTACTTCCATACGCTGGTGGTGGTGCTTTCCGCGAGGAGCCTATGAGTCTGTTGTCCGTTCCCATTTCTTGCGGTGAATTGATCGACAAGATCACGATCCTGGAGATCAAATCCGAACGTATCGGCGATCCGGCTAAACGCGCCAATGTGCGCGTAGAACTGGAGTTGTTGAATGCAACATGGAAGTCTGCTGCGGTCTCGCGCACAGACATTTCCAGCGAATGGGTGCGGCTGCGCGCGGTCAACGAGGCGTTGTGGGACATTGAGGACCACATCCGCCTCAAGGAGAAAGCGCGGGCGTTCGATGCGCAGTTCATCGAGCTCGCGCGCGCGGTCTATTTCCGCAACGATGAGCGCGCTGCGATCAAGCGTGAGATCAACGAAAAACTCGGCTCGACCTTGATCGAGGAAAAATCTTATCAGGACTATAATTAACCATCCATTCAGGTGGATAGCCACTTCATCGAGGTTCCATCCACATTGATGCGCCTAAAAACATTCATAGAGAAACAGCTCTGGTAAAAACGAGATTATTGCCACGGTTGGTTGAGGCGTTCCTCAGAAGGTTCTGGAACGGTTGGTGTGGCAAAAGCTGCCTTTGACCTTTACATGCATCGACAGATCGGCCCCATCGCCGTCCTGGACGGCGATGGGGGGCTGTCCGCCCTTGGATTATGAGTGTGGAGCGGGGATCAACGATCCCAATCCCAACTCCAGTCCGCATCAACGCGCGGATCGTTCAGATCGAAGTGTACGCGCACCGTGCCGGGCTCGCCGGGGACCATGCTGCGTTGGGCGCCGAGATAGTTGACGAAATCCAGCATCAGGATATTGTCGGACAGTACATACCCCCACAATTCCGTGAGGCCGCGGCGCCGGCTCTCGACGATGAGTTGGTGCATCAGGATGCGGCCGACGCCTTGTCCGGTGAGCGAGGGGTCCACGATGATGGCAAACTCGGCGCTGCGCTCTCCGGGATCAAGGTATAGGCGCGCATCGCCGCGAATTTCGCCATCGGCATCGGTCGCCACGAAGGCGGCGCCCTGCATGGGGGTAACGTTGGCGAGCCGCCGTGCATCGTCCTGCGAGAGTTCGGTCATGCGATGAAAGACGCGCTGGCGGATCTGTTCGGACGTCAGGCGCGCGAAGCCGCGGCGCAGCGCCGGGCCGTCGTCAGACCGGATCGGCCGCAGATAGAGCGTGTTCCCCTGAACGGTCACAAACACCTCGCCGAGTGGTTGCACCTGGGTGTCGACACGTCGCATCGGCTCGGAAACCATTCGCTGGTCGTTCATGGCAGGCATGGTGCTTTGTGTGCCGTCGAGCGGTTGCACCTGGGTGTCGACACGCCGCATCGGTTCGGAAACCATTCGCTGGTCGTTCATGGCAGGCATGGTGCTTTGTGTGCCGTTGAGCAGTCGCTCTGGGGTGTCGCCGCGTCGCGTTGGCCCGGAAACCGTTCGTTGATTAAGCATGGCATTCATAGTACTTCTCACACTTGCGTTACTTGCTGAATAGCTCTACAAGCATGCCACAGTTTTTGTTGCAATGCAACTTGCGACTTTCATTAAAGTGTAGTAATGCACAAAAAACAGCCGCAAATATCCGCGCAAGGGGTGCGCTTCGCGGGGCAGAGAGGTTCCGGGATTTATCAAAAAATAGTGTTTCACTCCACGGTTTGCATGCCGGCGGATACGCAAATTGTCGAGTGCGTCACTATTTTATTCAGGGCGGATTCTCAGTCGGTTTTTTTCTTCGCCAGGTGCAGCCAGGTATCGACCACGGTATCGGGGTTCAGCGATACCGATTCGATGCCTTGTTCCATCAGCCACTGCGCAAGGTCGGGATGGTCGCTCGGGCCTTGGCCGCAGATGCCGACGTACTTGCCTTTCTTGCGGGCCGTCTGAATGGCCATCGACAGCATCTTCTTGACCGCCGGGTCGCGTTCGTCGAACAGGCTGGCGACGATGCCCGAATCGCGGTCCAGGCCGAGCGTGAGCTGGGTGAGGTCGTTCGAGCCGATCGAGTAGCCGTCGAAGATGTCGAGGAATTCCTCGGCGAGCAGCGCGTTCGACGGTACTTCGCACATCATGATGATCTTCAGAGCATCCTTTTCGCCGGGTTTGCCCTGTACGAGGCCGTTCTTGCGCAGCACCTCGATGACTTTGCGGCCTTCGCCCAGCGTGCGCACGAATGGAATCATCACCCAGGCGTTGGTGAGGCCCATGGTTTCGCGCACTTTTTTCATCGCGCGGCATTCCAGCGCGAACGCGTCGGCGAAGCCCGGATCGACATAGCGGCTGGCGCCGCGGAAGCCGATCATCGGGTTTTCCTCGTGCGGCTCGTAACGCTTTCCGCCGATCAGGTTTGCGTATTCGTTGGACTTGAAGTCCGACAGGCGCACGATCACCGGGTTGGGCGCGAACGCCGCGGTGATGGTGGCGATGCCTTCGGCAAGGCGATCGACGTAGAAATCGACCGGGCCGGCGTAGCCGGCAATGCGTTCGTCGATCAGGCGGCGCGTTTGCGCATCTTGTTTATCGTATTCGAGCAGGGCTTTGGGATGCACCGCGATGTGGCTGGCGATGATCATCTCCAGCCGCGCCAGCCCGACGCCGGCATTGGGTAGCATGGCGAAATCGAACGCGCGCTCGGGGTTGGCGACATTCATCATGATCTTCAGCGGCGCCGGCGGCATCGCATCCAGATCCGCCACGATGCGTTCGAATTCGAGCTTGCCGGCATA
>JAISPQ010000128.1 GCA_031274955.1 Rhodanobacter sp. | reverse complement strand
GTCGACGGATCGAACGGGTTGCCCTGCTTGATCGCGGCGACGCGCTTGAGCGCACGCTCCATGAAACGCTCGTAGATCGATTCCTGGATCAGCGCGCGGCTCGGGCAGGTGCACACTTCGCCCTGGTTGAGCGCGAACATGACGAAGCCTTCGATCGCCTTGTCGAAGAAATCGTCGTCCTTGGCCGCGACATCGTCGAAAAAGATGTTCGGCGACTTGCCGCCGAGTTCGAGCGTGACCGGAATGAGGTTCTGGCTTGCGTACTGCATGATGAGGCGACCGGTCGTCGTTTCGCCGGTAAAGGCGATCTTGGCGATGCGCGGATTCGAGGCGAGCGGCTTGCCCGCTTCCAGACCAAAGCCGTTGACGATGTTGAGCACGCCCGCCGGCAGCAGATCGCCGATGAGTTCGGCCCAGATGAGAATGCCGACCGGTGTCTGCTCAGCGGGCTTGAGCACGATGCAATTGCCCGCAGCCAGCGCCGGTGCGAGCTTCCACGCCGCCATCAGGATCGGGAAGTTCCACGGAATGATCTGGCCGACGACGCCCAGCGGCTCGTGAAAGTGATAGGCGACGGTGTCGTGGTCAACCTCGCTGAGCGAACCTTCCTGGGCGCGGATGCAACTGGCGAAATAGCGGAAGTGGTCGATCGCAAGCGGAATGTCGGCGGCGCGCGTCTCGCGCAGCGGTTTACCGTTGTCCCAGGTTTCGGCGTGGGCGAGCAGGTCGAGATTCTGCTCCATGCGGTCGGCGATCTGGTTGAGGATGTTCGCGCGTGCGGCCGGTGCGGTGCGGCCCCAGGCGGTCTTCGCCGCGTGCGCGGCGTCGAGCGCGGCTTCGATGTCGTCCTTGTCGGAACGCGCGACTTCGCAGAACGCCTTACCGGTGACCGGGGTGATGTTCTCGAAGTATTTTCCGTTGATGGGTTTGACCCATTTACCGCCGATATAGTTGTCGTAGCGGGCCTTGAAGGGGACTTGTACGGCGAGGTGTTGCTGTTCGAGCGTAGCCATGATGCAAAGACTCCGGTTGGGTTGGTCGCTCGTCCAAGATACAAACAGCGTGCCAGTCCGCTTCGTATTGCGTTGCAAAAATGGGCCTGCTCAGGGTATACAACCCTATTGCGGATGTTCTGGTTGCGGTGCACCATGCGGACATATTTGCAATGGGTTAACCTCCTGTATAAATTCGGAACAGCCGATCAAACACACTGTCGCAAAGTGAAACAACCTATGAGCACCCCTGCACTGGACTATGTTCAAACCGCCAGACATCGCTTCTTCGATCGGGGCGATGTGCCGGGCGGCCTCGTATCCGAAACGATTCTGCGTTCCTGGCAACGCTGCGTGGGCCTGGGTCTTTCGGCCGACACGCGGCCCGCCGTGGAGCCGCTGACCGCGCAGGCGTTGCGCGAGGTCTGCCAGCAACACGAGGAACTGCGCCGCATCTGTCTGCCCGGCGTGCGCGCGCTGTACACCGACGCGCATGCGACCGGCAGCATCGTGATCCTGGCCGCGCCGGACGGCATGATTCTCGAATCGCTGGGCAGCGCGGATTTCCTCGGCAAGGCCGCGCGCGTCGCGCTGCGCTCCGGCGTGCCGTGGAGCGAGAACCATACCGGCACGAACGCGATCGGCACGGCGATCACCGAAGGCCGTGCGGTCGAAGTGCGTGGACCGGAGCATTTCTTCGCCGCGCATCGCGTGCTCAGTTGTTCGGCGGTGCCGATCATCGATCCGTTCGGCAAGATCGCCGGCGTGTTCGACCTGTCCGGCGAATCCTCGGTGCATCACACGCATGCGCTGGGCATGGTGCGCGTCGCCGTCGACCAGATCGAACGGCGTCTGTTCGAACGCGATTTCTCGGGTTGCCGTATGCTGCGCATCCAACGCGACGCCGGGCTGTTCGGCACGCCGCTGGAAGGCGTTCTCGTCTTCGAGGGCGAGCGCCTCGTCGCCGCGAACCGGCACGGCTTGAGCATGCTCAAACTCGGCCGCGACGACATCGGCCGCAAGCGGTTCGGCGAGTTGTTCGACGCGAGGTTTGAATCGCTGCGCGGCCCCATGAGCGTGCGCGATCATTTGCACAAACCGATCTTCGTGCGCGCGGAAGAAGAATCTTCCAAACGCGGCACGGTCGCCGTGTCGCACACTGTTGCAGCGGTGCCCGATCGGTACCCCGACCGGCGCGCGGCCACGGAGCCGGTTTTCAGCACGGACCTGAAAGCCGCACTCGGCCGTGCCGAGCGTGTGCTGGGCGCCGGCATGTCGGTGCTGCTGCTCGGCGAAACCGGTACCGGCAAAGAAGTTTTCGCCCGCGAATTGCACCGGCGCATCGGTGGCGATCGCATGCCGTTCGTCGCGGTCAACTGCGCAGGCTTGCCGGAAAGCTTGATCGAGTCGGAACTGTTCGGTTACGAAGAAGGCGCGTTCACCGGCGCCAAGCGCCATGGCAACAAAGGTCTATTGCGCGAGGCCGATGGCGGCGTACTGTTCCTCGATGAGATCGGCGACATGCCGCCCGCCGCGCAAACGCGCCTCCTGCGCGTGCTGCAGGAACGCGAAGTCGTGCCGCTGGGCGGCGGCAAGCCGATGAAAGTCGATTTCGCCGTGATCGCCGCGACGCACCGCGATTTGAAAGTGGGCGGGTTGGAACAATTCCGCTCGGACCTGTTTTTCCGCATCGCGCATTACACGATCCATCTGCCGCCGCTGCGTGAATATCCGGACCGCCGCGCCTTGATCGAAACCTTTTGGAACCGTCTGGCCGCGGACACGACGACGCGGCTCGGCGGCGATGCGTTCGATGTCCTGGTGCGCTACGACTGGCCCGGTAATCTGCGCCAGCTCACCGGTACGCTGCGCACGCTGATCGCGCTCGCCGGACCGGACGGCACCGTGCATGTCGAAGAGTTGCCGGCGATGCTGCATGCGCAAGGTTCGCCGCCGAATTCCGGATGGCCTCTCACAACGCACGCCGCGGCCGCGCTGTCCGACATCACCGAGCGCGCGATGCGCCAGGCTCTGGAAGAGCATGCCGGTAATGTATCCGCGGCGGCGCGCAGTCTTGGCGTCAGTCGCAGTACGCTGTACAGGCGGTTGAACAAAGCAAGCTGATAGATTCCCGCTCGGACGGCAATGCGAAAAGGCTGGAAAGCTGCTGCTGACGGATATCGAACGCGTAGAACTGAAGGCACACCTCACGGTGCGCAAGGTGCCTGAGGATGAGAAACTGCGCATTCGTATTGTGCTGAGATGTGTACAGGGTCAGCCTGAAACGGTGATCGCCAAATGCCTGCACACGACGGCGCAGAGGGTGTAAATGGCGCGGCCACTACGCGCCTGCCTTCTGGAACACACGCTCGTGGTGCCACGGCAGGTAGCCCGCGCAGTCCTGCTCATTGCTTACGCCTCTTCGCAGTACGCTTCGGCTTCGTGGTGTTTTCCTCGCGCGCGGCCTTCACGACCGCTTCCGCGATGCGGCGGTCGCGTTCGAGTTCCTGCCGTAGCTCCTCCTCGCTGGGCAGATATGTCACGTACTTGGCGGCGAAGAGTTGCTTGTGCTCGCTGAGGATGGAGTAACGCGCGATGGCCTCGTTCTTCTCCGCACAGAGGATCAGACCGATCGTGGGACCATCACCTTTCGTGCGCCCCTGCGCGTCGAAGAGGCGGACGTAGCTATCCATCTGCCCGACATCCTGATGCGTGAGCTTGCCGAGTTTGAGATCAACCAGCAGGTAACACTTCAGAATGATGTTGTAGAAGACAAGATCGACGAAGAAGTCGTCATCCTCGAACGTGATTCGCTTCTGCCGCGCAACGAAGGCGAATCCCTTGCCCAGTTCGAGGAGAAATTGCGACAGCTTGCTGATGATGGCGCTTTCGATGTCGCTCTCGCGCAGCGCGGGACCGCCTTGCAGCCCGAGAAAGTCGAGCACGACCGGCGACCTCATCAGGTCGGCGGGCTTCTCGACGGTCTGGCCTTTGCGGGCCAACTCCATCACGCCATCCTTGTCGCGGCTCTTGAGCAGCCGCAGATGAAGCTGTGTGTGAATCTGGCGTTCGAGGTGGGTAACCGGCCAGTGCTCTCGCTCTGCCTCGATTTCGTAAAAGGTGCGAACCATCGCCGGCTCGACCTTCATTAGAGCACGATAGTGGGTCCAGCCGAGCGCGGACGAGAATCCTTCGAGAAGCGGCGGGTCCAATGAAGCGAGAGAAACGCCACCTCGCTTGTGGCGAATCTTGCCGGAGGCACCCGCGTCCTCCGCACTTCCGGATTCGCCACTTCCGATGTGGCGAATTTCAGGACGGCGAGATCGGTACGCGATGTAAAAAGTCCTGAAGTACCGCAGGTTGGTGGATGAATAGCCTCGCCCGACGCGTGACTGGAGTTGCTTGGACAAGTCCTCAATGACCTCCTCGCCGTACTCGGCGCGTGGGTCGCCACGCTGTACGTATTCGACGATCTCGCGCCCGATGTGCCAGTTGGAGATCACCATTTCGCTGTTGACGGTGCGCAGGACACGCGAGCGCGCTTCCTCGATGATCGTCACCACGCGATCGACGAGCGCGGCGAAGTAGCGCGTCGGAGCGAGCGTGCTGGATTGTCTCTGCGCTTGTTTGCTGGAGCGTTTCGTCATAGGTCGCACCTCAGCAATCGCTCTTCAGCGGGAACACCGGCAAGCTCCTGGCCGGGCGGCACCGTGCATGTCGAAGAATTGCCGGCGATGATCATGGCTGCGCGTTGGCTTTGCCGGCGGTGAGTGTGGACCACATTTTTTTCAGTAGGGACCAGATTTTTTTCAGCGTGCCGGATGCTTCGGTCGCCGGAGCGGCATCCTCGCTCGGAAGATAGTGGCGCTGCATCTCTTCGTCGAAGCGTTTGAAAAAACTCTCGGCCATCGATTTGGCCACGCCGTCGATCAGGCGCTGACCGACCTGGGCGATCTTGCCGCCCACCGAGGCGTGCACCGCGTAGCCCAATTCGCAACCGGCATCACTGGGTACAAGCGTGACCTTGGCGCTGCCCTTGCCGAAGCCGGCCACACCGCCGTTGCCCTCGAAGTGGATGGTGTAGCTGGATGGCGCGTCGATGTCGGCCAGGTGTAGCTTGCCTTTGAACTTGGCCGACACGGGGCCGACCTTGAGGCCGTTGGTGAGTTCGTAGACGTTTTCGCCGACAGCCTCAATGCTGTCGCAGCCGGGAATGCAGACCTTGAGCACCGCGATATCGTTGAGTGCTTCCCAAGCTTGCTGTTGCGTGACCGACAGGGGTCGATTGCCTTGCATGTCCATGTGTCGCCTCCATGGGGTGCTACCGTTTCATGAGCGCCGCGATACCACCGGCCAACTCGTGCAGGCGCTGCACGTTGTGCACGGCCAGCATCGCATCGGCTGCCTTGAAGAGTTCGGCTGCGCCGCGTGCGCTGGGTGTATAGCCGTCAAAGCGTAGCAGCGGGTTGAGCCATAGCATGCGCCGGCTGTGGCGCTTGAGCCATTGTAGTTCGCGTGCCAACTCGGCTGGTTCACCGGTGTCCAAACCGTCGCTGACGAGCAGCACCAGCGTACGCCGCCCGACCAGGCGTCGCGCATGGCGCTGGCGCAACTCGGCCAACGCCGGACCCAGCCGCGTGCCGCCGCCGTAATCGCCGATCGCGCTATTGGCCGCCAGCAGCATGGCGTCGGTATCGCCCAGGCGGAAGGCCGGCGTCAGATCGGTCAGCCCGGTGCCGAAAGCGAACACATCGCGCCGCACGCGTTGGTGCTGTCTTTCGCGTGTGGCCGCGTGTACGAAAGCGAGCAACAGGCGTGTGTAGCGTTCCATCGAGCCGGACACATCCACCAGCACCAACAGCGGCAACGGCTGACGCCGGCGCTGCAAACGGTGCAACGCCATGATCTCCCCACCCGTGCGAGCCGCACTTTGCAGCGTGCGCGGCCAGTGCATACGCGCGCCGCGCGAACCGGCGCGCACGCGGCGTGCAGGTACTTCGGGCACGGGCAGACGGATGTCACGCACCAGATGCTCAACCAACCGGTATTCGCTAGCTGAAAGCTGATTGAAATCGGCGTTCTTCAACCGTTGCAGCGCGCTGGCTGTCATCGCGGCGTCCAGCTCGATGGACTCGTCGGGCGCAGCGGACTTGGGTTGCAGCAGCGTCCGGTGCGGCGCCAGCGCCTCGCGCACACGCGGGCGCTGGTGGGGTGTGGCCTGACCTGCCGCGCTGGGCAGCATCTGCGCCAGCAGCTTGTGGGCGATTTCCGGGTCGCGGAAGAAGGCATCGAACAATTCGCCGAACACCGCCCGATCCTGCTCGCGGCTGACCAGCACGGCCTCCAGCGCCGCGCCCGCGTCCGCTTTGCACGTCACACCCACCCATTGCAACGCTTGCAACGCCAGCGCGATGCGCGCGGCGTCCACCGGTACGCCGGCACGGCGCAACATGCGGCCGAACGCAAGCACATTGCCGGCCAGTTTGCCGCGGCGCGCATCGCCCAGCAGTACGCTGGATTCGGGCAGTGCGGGCTCCTGTGTCATGGCATCTGCGGGACCAACGCCTGGGCGATCCGTTCGATGCTGAGAGCGGCCACGTCCTCGCGCTGCTTGAACAGCACGCCGGCGGTGTCCTGCACCACCTCGGGATCGAGCTGGAGCGTATCCAGCGCCACCAGAGCACGTGCCCATTCCACACTTTCGGCAATGCCGGGTGCGCGCTGGAATTGCGCCACATGCGGTGCGCTACGCAAACGCGCGACGAAATCGGCCACCTGCCGCGCCAGTGCGGCCGGCGCTTCAGGAACGCGCGCACGCACAATGGCCAGTTCGCGATCCCGATCCGGGTAGTCCACCCAGTGGTAAAGGCAGCGGCGCTTAACGGCGTCGCTCAGTTCCCGCGTGCGGTTGCTGGTCACAACGGTGACCGGCGCTGCCTCGGCGCGTACTGTGCCCAGCTCCGGGATACTCACCTGGTATTCGCCCAGGTATTCGAGCAAAAACGCTTCGAAAGGCTCGTCGGCGCGGTCTACTTCGTCGATCAGCAGCACCGCTCCGGGCAGCGGCGCTTGCAGCGCCTCCAGCAGCGGACGGCGGATCAGGTAGCGCGGCTGGTAAAGCTCGTGTTCGATGTCGCGCGTGCTCTCGGGGTTGCCCAGTTCCGCTGCGCGCAGATGCAGTAGTTGCGCGGCGTAGTTCCACTCGTACAGCGCCTCGCGCTGCTCCAGTCCGTCGTAGCACTGCAAGCGCAGCAACTTGCGCCCAAGTACCTGCGCCAGCGTCTTGGCCAGTTCGGTCTTGCCGACACCGGGCTCACCCTCCAGCAACAGCGGACGGTCAAGCCGCAGTGCCAGAAACGCGGCTGTGACCAGACGCCGGTCCGCGAAATAGCCGTGCGCTTGCAGCGCGGCGGCCAACGTGTCGATGTCCGGGATGGTTTCGAGGAATGTACCGCTGGGGCCGGTGGATGCCATTGGGACGACAAACTACAGGCAAAACAGAATCGCGATCTTCATCGGGTTATCCTCATCCGTTGTGCAGGGCTGTTCACGATGATGGTGTTCCTCGAACACGCGAGTGAAACTGATGTCGTCGAAGCCGTTCACCAAACAATGCCTGCGGAATGGCTCCACGTCAAAGCCATAATCAACCTGCCTATTTGAAAAGCTTGCCTGCGGAGGAACTCCATATTAACATATCAATAGATATTGAAATATTGATTGAAAAACGACCGATATGGACGAAGTTCAAGCCCTCAACGCTTTCGCCTCACTCTCCCAGGAGACACGGCTGCGCATCGTTCGGCGGCTGGTGATCGCCGGGCCGGATGGGCTATCGGCTGGCGCAATTGGCAAGGCGATGGATGACGCGTCTTCCTCGCGCATGTCCTTTCATTTGAGCCATCTCGAACACGCGGGGCTGGTCAAATCTCGCCGCGAGGGCCGCTCGATCATCTACAGCGCCGCCTTTCCGGCGCTCTCGGGGCTCGTCGAATTCCTCATGCGCGATTGTTGTCAGGGGCATCCTGATGTGTGCAATCCGGCAGTCGCCGCGCTGTCTTCCTGTTGCAAGCCTGCGCAGGGCGCGGTTCGTGTCTTAAGACAAAGCAACCTACGAGCCAGTGCAACGTGAGTCCGATCGTGGATGTCATCATTTATCACAACCCGAACTGCGGCACGTCGCGCAATACGTTGGCGATGATCCGCAACTCAGGCGTCGAGCCGCATGTTATCGAGTATCTGAAAACACCCCCCAGCCGGGCGATGCTTGAACAACTTGTTGCGCGCATGGGTATCACCGTCCGTGCGCTATTACGCGAGAAAGGCACGCCTTATGTCGAGTTGGGGCTCGGTGATTCAAACCTGACCGATGACCAGCTTTTCGACGCCATGCTGGCACACCCGATTCTGATCAACCGGCCCATCGTTGTCAGCCCGAAAGGGGTGAAGCTCTGCCGCCCCTCTGAGGAAGTACTCGATCTGCTTGCGCCACAGCGCGGCGAGTTCATCAAGGAAGATGGCGAGCGCGTAACCGTATCGACCCTTGAACGCAGCGGCCATCGTTTGACACCACCAGGAGCATGAAATGACAGCGATCAATGTGAAAGAAACCGGTCGCCAAACCTACGGCGAGGCGGCCCGCCGCGCGGCGGCTGGAGCAGGCTCCTGCTGCGGCGGGTCGAGTTGCTGCGGAAGTTCCGACGTACTGGCCGGACAAAACCCGATCACCTCGAACCTGTACGAGGCCGCGCAGACCAGTGGCCTGCCGGTCGAGGCCATGCTGGCATCGCTGGGTTGCGGCAATCCGACGGCGCTGGCCGAGTTGGCGCCGGGTGAGACCGTGCTCGATCTGGGTTCGGGCGGCGGCATTGATGTGCTGCTGTCGGCGCGGCGTGTCGGCCCGAGCGGCAAGGCTTACGGGCTGGATATGACCGACGAGATGCTGGCGCTGGCGCGCGAAAACCAGCGCAAGGCCGGCGTTGCCAACGTCGAGTTTCTCAAAGGCGAGATCGAGCATGTTCCGCTGCCGGACAACTCGGTCGATGTCGTCATCTCCAACTGCGTCATCAACCTTTCGGCCGATAAGGATCAGGTGTTGCGCGAAGTCTTCCGGGTCCTCAAACCGGGCGGCCGCTTCGCCGTCTCGGACGTCGTCACGCGCGGTGAGATGCCGGAGCAACTGCGCGGCGACATGCAGTTGTGGGCCGGCTGTATCGCCGGCGCACTGCAAGACACCGACTACGCGGCCAAGCTCGCCGCTGCCGGATTCCAGCAGATCGGCATCGAGCCGACCCGCATTTACACCGCCGAAGATGCACGCGATTTCCTGGACGTGAAACACGCGGGTCTGGCCTCGATCGCCGAACAGATCGAAGGTAAGTTCATGAGCGCTTTCGTGCGAGCGACCAAGCCCGCCGCTTGCGGCTGCGCTTAAGGAACACGACGATGAAGCTGTCTTTTTCCTGCTGCGGCATGTCCTGCTGCGATGACGCGCCCCCGCGCGATGCCAGGGTGTCCCAGGCCGAAATCGGCCTCGTCTACGACAAACTGGCCAAGATCTACGACATTTGGGGCGCGCTGACCGAATCCCGCGCCCGACATCGCGCCATCGAATTAGCAGCCGTCGAAGACGGCCAAAGCATCCTGGAAGTGGCGGTCGGCACGGGACTGGCCTTCGAGGAAATCGTGAAAAGAAATCCTCATGGACGCAACGCTGGCATCGATCTGTCCAAGGGCATGCTGGAGAAAGCCCGCAAACGCCTGCAAAAACTCGCCAAGGCAAATGATTCGCTGAATTACTCTCTCCATGTGGGCAGCGCATTTGATCTTCCGGCGCAAACCGAATCCGTCGATCTGCTGGTCAACAACTACATGTTCGATCTGATCCGTTATGCGGACATGGACCGCGTTCTCGCCGAGTTCAAGCGCGTCCTCAAGAAGGGCGGCAAGCTGGTTCTGGTCAATATGACGCAAGGCGAAACGCTGCCCAGCCAGCTGTACGACTGGATCTACCGCCTGTCGCCCAAGACGATGGGCGGATGCCGCGGGGTGAAACTGGAAGCCAAGCTGAAACAACACCAATTCAGCGTCCAGACGAGGGAATACCACCAGCAGATGCTGTTCCCCTCCGAAGTCATCCTGGCGTACAAGCCTGTCTGACATCCGAAATATCCACGTTTGAACACTATCGGAACTATCCGGGTTGCGGTGTGCATCGCCGTTGCCAAGCTGCCTGTTGCCGTTGTCAGACGATGCTGCCCAAGTCGGTCTGGGCTCGCATCGTTCCTTGCCCTCACGGGCCGTGGAGCCGAGACACGGAGCATCCTGGACAAAGCCGAACGCGACTTTCATATCCTTGGTAACGCCGCCGGAGTTGAGCAGGTTGCAACGTTACGCCGTGAAATTGGTTCGATGTAATATTTCGCTTCCGGCTTGGAGTTAACCACATGTCCAACTTGAGTTTTATCGAAACTCTTGAGCTTGCGAATGACGAACGCCTGCATATGCTGCGGCCGACAGCGAGCCGGGGTATTGACAGCGGGATGATCCGGAAGGGACCGCAGACCATGGCGCCGGTAGTGGCGGACCAGCCGATACGAGCGGCGGTCAATGGCAATTCCATCATCTCTTTCGTCGCCGGAGTCAATCAGGACGAGGCCAGCGATGTGCTGTACTCGACCCAGTTTGCCCAGCGCGCCGCCGATAAAAAGTATGACAAGTTCACCGCGATGGAAGACTGGTATGGCTTCTACACCGAAGTTCTGACCAGTCTCGGATGGGTAACCGAGGCCTTAGCCTTCACCAAACACCAGAACCTCTCCGGTACCTATACCCTGGACAAATCAGCACTTGACGTTCTGATGACGATCGCCACCGGCAACCAGTTGGCGATCCTGGTCAAGGCGCTGACGACCCTGAAAGGGTTGGCAGATGGGGAGGGGGCGATCAAGATATTTGATCTGCAAGCCATGACTAAACTGAGCGGCAACTGTCAACTGGGCTCCGTGCAGCGGGCCGATAACGGCGTACTGTCGATGGCGCTCGGTGCGTTTTATTTCCACAGCAACGACCACCGTGAGCGTGCGCTGTTCGTGCGCTGGGGCAATCAAGACATCCAGTTCTGGTCCGCCGCACAGAAGATGACCTTGAATACCGCCCTCTACGCCCGGCATCGGGCGGTAGTCACCGAGAAACTTGTGCGCGCTGATGATTACATCGCCACGCTGGAGATTGCCTGAAACCATTCCACATCACCGGTGGGAATGCATTTTCTGTCACGCATGATTTTGCTATGGGAGACTTGCAGCGGTTTTTAGGATATTCCGCTGGAGCTAAGTGGCCGGTCGATATTTTCAATCCCCTGACAATAGCGTCGGTAGCCGCCACACAGTATTACGAATTTAATTTTCAGTTGTACTGGCATGAAGCGCAGTTGATAAAGAAAAAGGAACCCTAGTCATGTCGTTATATTTTAGGATATGTACAACAAGTGCCGTTTTATGTTTTTTAGCAGGCTGTTATTCTACAATAATTGATAAATACAGCTATCCGGTTAGTCAGGGCTATCCTGATTATGGGGCTATTCCTGATCAACTTCCGCGCTATGTTAACGGACTTCCGGACTGGGCAAGAAGCTGGGTAAGAGATATAGATAATTTTGGCGTAGGCACATGGGTACATATGTCAAATTCAATATATATGCAAGATGGCCAATTAATGCCATCTGATTCACGATTACGGATAAATGGTCCGCTGGTAATAAAAACAGATATTTATGTGAGCAATAAAGATGGTAAATTTATTTTAAGTAATGTACTAGGAAAGCTAACGCTTGCTTCTGGAAAATCAATGGCGGCCACTAAGGTATATTTGGAAGGGATTCCTTGTGGTTTTGGGCCCTCAAGATCCGGTAGATATTATATAGATGAAAAGAATATTTATTTTGATTACTCTGAGGCAAGAAATGCCACTAATGAGGAGCGCAGCGGAAAACTAGTAACGCCTTATACGTGTTTGGTGTTTGAATATCCAGAGCCAGTTTCCGTGGACAGCATATTTAAGGTATATTTTGGTAAGGTTACTCTGGGGGATGGTAAAGTGATTCCTTTTGAAGCGCAATTCTATCCAATGGTAAAGAAATACCATGGGCACTAGCTGTCCTATTGTGTGTTGTGCTGTGCTATCCGCACTGTCCGTACACAATTCGTTTGCATGGATAGCCAAAAAATTTAACGACTAAAAGGGGCCAGCTTAGAATTAATTTTATGAAAAAAGAGTCGGTGCCCAAAAAAGCAAAAAGAAACGATATCAGTTTTATTTTCAGGATGCGATTAAAAATAATCCGATACTAACCCCTTATCTTATAATTTATCAATCGCCCATGAAAAATAATCGCATTGACAATAATTTGTTTGATATAACACATCTGCAGGAAGATGATAATTGCGAACGCGTGAGTATTTGTTATAATTGAAATTCATTTACGATTGTGATGAAAAAGCTATGGCATCTGATAGGTGAAAATAAAGCCAAAATTCTAGATACGTGCATAATTGAAAAAAGAGATGTTTTATCGATATTTGGAAAAAATATGCTTTTTATATGGCTTACGCCATTGGTAGAATTTTAAATTTAATTAAAAAAGAAAAAATTAACCTTCCTGTGCGCGGATTTGACATTAATGCCATAGAAAAAATAGTAAACACATTGGGCGATTTCGATGAATACTTATTATCCGTCATTGTGAAACAAGAAGCCCCCGGCATTGCCGGGGAGGATGGACCAGTTTGACATTTACGGGAGTGTCCTATCCACACTATCCGTACACGACTCGCTAGTAAAGAGAAAAAGGGGTCACCGCGCTCACCTGTCCTACATTGAGGTGCTCAAGCTCAGACAGCCCATGCAGCGCGCGCTGGTGTCGGCGCAGCAGTGGTGGCAACTTGATGAAGGCATCCAGTTATGCAGCTTGGAGTATCAAAGCGCGGCCTGGGACAAACCCC
>JAISPQ010000116.1 GCA_031274955.1 Rhodanobacter sp. | reverse complement strand
CAGCAGCATCTGCGCACCGGCGATCTGGCCGAGGAGGAATGGCCGCGCGTCACCAGCGCGATCACCTTGCTGCGCGAGGCGAAGATCTTCATCGACGACACGCCCGCGCTGTCGCCGGGTGAATTGCGCGCGCGTGCGCGCCGTCTGAAGCGCGAGCACGATCTGGGCCTGATCGTGATCGACTATCTGCAACTGATGCAGGTGCCGGGCACCCAGGAAAATCGCGCAACGGAAATCTCGGAGATTTCGCGCAGTCTGAAGGCATTGGCGAAGGAACTGGATATTCCGGTGATCGCGTTGTCGCAGCTCAACCGTTCGTTGGAACAGCGCACCGACAAGCATCCGGTGATGGCCGATCTGCGCGAATCCGGCGCGATCGAGCAGGATGCCGATGTCATCATGTTCATCTACCGCGACGAATACTACAACCCGGATTCCACCGAAAAAGGCGTTGCCGAAATCATCATCGGCAAGCAGCGCAATGGCCCGACCGGCGCCGTGAAGCTGGCCTTTCTCGGCCAGTACACGAAATTCGAGAATCTTGCGCAGGGCAACTATGTCGGTGAATTTCAGTGATACGCGATCGGGTTACCCTCACCCCAACCCTCTCCCGCAAGCGGGAGAGGGGGAAAAGCGGTTGTAGAGGGTAAGGGCGCCGGCAATGCGCGCGACCTGTGCGACGATCCATCTCAGTGCATTGCGCGAGAATCTGCGCCGCGTGCGCGAACGCGCGCCCGCTGCGCGCGTGATGGCGGTGGTGAAAGCCGACGGCTACGGACACGGGCTGGAGCGCGTCGCGCGTGCGCTGGAAGGCGCGGATGCGTTCGGCGTCGCCGGCATCGCCGATGGACAGCGCCTGCGCGCGGCTGGTATTTCGCAGCGCATCGTGGTGCTGTCGGGGCTGGATGAGCCGGGCGATCTCGCGCAGATGCGCCGTCTGCGTCTGGAGGGCGTCGTGCATACCGATGCGCAGATCGACGCACTTGCGGCCGATCGCGATCCGCGTCCGTTGCGCGTGTGGCTCAAGCTGGATACCGGCATGCACCGGCTCGGCTTTGCACCGGAGCGCGCGCGTGAGGTGTATGCGCGGTTGCGTGCATTGCCCGCGGTCGATAAGGACATCGTGCTGATGACGCATTTCGCCAACTCGGATGTATTGGATGATGCGCTGACGGCCATGCAGATCGAATGCTTCCAGCGCAGCGTGGCCGGGCTCGACGGCGAGCGCTCGCTGGCGAATTCCGCTGGGATTTTCGGTTGGCCGCAGGCGCAGGGCCAGTGGGTTCGTGCGGGTGGCGCGCTGTATGGCATTTGCGTGGTCGCAGGCAAGAGTGGCGCCGACTTCGGCTTGCGTCCGGCGATGACGCTGGCGACACGGCTGGTCGCGATCAATCCTGTTCGGCGCGGCGAGCGCGTCGGCTACGCGGCGACCTGGGAAGCACCCGAGGATATGCATATCGGCGTGGCCGCCATCGGCTACGGCGACGGTTATCCGCGCCATGCCGCGAGCGGTACGCCTGTATTGGTGAACGGCACACGTGCGGCTATCGTCGGCCGCGTGTCGATGGACCTCATCACCATCGATCTGTGTGCGCATCCGCAGGCGCGCATCGGCGATCCCGTCGTGCTGTGGGGGGGCGGACTGCCGGTCGAGGAGATCGCCGAGCAGGCGGGAACCATCGGCTACGATTTAACCTGTGGCGTTACCCGGCGTGTGCGGTTTGCGGAAGACGATGTTTGAGAGCCGATCCATCGTGTACAGGCGGGCAACGGCAGGCCCCGATGCGCCACAGCGCCGGCTCAGTCTTGTGGGGTTGTGCTCGGCACATCCTGGGTGGATGCGATATCTGTATCTTTCATCGCGCACACACGCGCCCACTCGGTCTTGTCGGTGTTTGTGGTAACGCAGGTTCCACGCTTTTTCTTCATGCGATTGCGTCTTTCGTGTGGAAATCAGCGGCATGTGCGTAAAGCATATACACAAAGTACATCGAAGAAGGCGAGGAAGATCATGAACGGTTTCATGAGTCCCCTATAATCCGGCGTTTGCCATCACTGGGAGCCATCATGCTCGATCCAGCCCTGCTGCGCGGACAACTCGCCGAAACCGCGCAGCGTCTCGCCACACGCGGCTATATTCTGGACACAGCCGCGTTCCAGGCCATCGAAACTCAGCGCAAGCAGGTGCAGACGCAGACGCAGGAATGGCAGAACCTGCGCAATACGCGCTCCAAAGCCATCGGCGCGTCCAAGGCGAAAGGCGAGGACACCGCCGCGCTGATGGCCGAAGTCGCCGGCATCGGCGATCGATTGAAAGAGAACGAATCCCAGCTCGCGCAGATTCAGGACAGGCTCGCCGCGCTCGCGCAGGGCATTCCCAATCTGCCGCACGAATCGGTGCCGGTCGGCAGCGACGAGACGGCCAATGTGGAGCAACATCGTTGGGGCACACCGCGCGTGTTCGATTTCGCGGTGCGCGATCATGTCGAGCTTGGCGCGCGCAAGGGCTGGCTCGATGGCGATGCCGGCGTGAAGCTTTCCGGTGCGCGTTTCACCGTATTGCGTGGCGAACTTGCGCGCCTGCACCGTGCGCTCGCGCAGTTCATGCTGGATCTGCATACCGGCGAACACGGCTATCTGGAATGCAACATCCCGCTGATCGTCAACGCCGATACGATGCAGGGCACCGGCCAGTTGCCGAAGTTCGAGGAAGACCTGTTCGCGACGCAGGTCGGTGACACCCGGCGCTATCTGATCCCGACCGCGGACGTTTCGTTGACCAACCTCGTGCGCGAGGACATCCTCGAAGCCACTGCGCTGCCGCTGCGCATGACCGCGCATTCGCTGTGTTTCCGTGCCGAGGCCGGTTCGTACGGCCGCGACACGCGCGGCATGATCCGCCAGCATCAATTCGAGAAAGTCGAACTGGTCAGCATTACCCAAGCGGTGGACAGCTTCGCCGAACACGAACACATGACACGCTGCGCGGAAATCGTGCTGGAGCGTCTGGGCCTTCCCTACCGACGCATGCTGTTGTGTACGGGCGATATGGGATTCTCGGCGACCAAGACCTTCGATCTGGAAGTCTGGTTGCCGTCGCAGAACACATATCGCGAGATTTCCTCGTGCTCGAACTGCACCGACTTCCAGGCACGGCGCATGCGCGCGCGTTGGCGCAACCCGGAAAACGGCAAACCCGAACTCGTGCACACGCTCAACGGCTCCGGTGTCGCGGTCGGCCGTGCGCTGATCGCGGTGATGGAGAACTACCAGAACGCCGACGGTTCGATCGCCGTACCCGAACCGCTACGCGTGTATATGGGAGGCGCACAGTGCATCGTCTGAGAACCTTCGAAACATGAACCCATCCCCATCCCCCGCCACGTTGGCATCGACCGATCTGATCGATGCCAGCCACCTGGCCGTGCAGGCTTTTGTACGCGAACATGCCCGTAGCGGCAGCCAGCGTGAGCGCGCCGTAGCGCTCACGCTGGCGGTACGCGACAGCATCCGCTACGACCCTTACCGCATCGATCTGACGTCCGCGGGTATGCGCGCCAGTACGGGTGCGATTCAAACTGATGCACGGTAAAGTCGCCTCGTTCGTTCCCATTCCTCAGAGGTGCCTGCCATGGAAACTTCCCCGATCGACACCCAGACGCTGGTTGACCGACTGAATAAC
>JAISPQ010000098.1 GCA_031274955.1 Rhodanobacter sp. | reverse complement strand
ACAGCGGTGGGCAATCAGATGCGCGGTGTGTTGCTCGAACACGGCATTGCCTTGGCGCAAGGCGATGCGGCCCTATCGCACGGCGTGCCGCGCGTATTGGAGGACACCCATACCCGTATACCCGACCTGTTGCACGAATTGATCGCCGAACTCCTGGCCGAATGGGAGCATCTGGGCGAGCGTATCGAGAGGTTGAACGGCACGCTGCACAGCCAAGCCCGCCAAGACCCCACGGCGCGCCGGCTGATGACGGTGCGTGGTTATGGCGCGGTCATCGCCACCGCACTGGTGGCCAAGCAGAGCGAGCCGGAGCGTTTCCCAAACGCGCGTCAGTTTGCCGCCTACTTTGGCACGGTGCCCGATCAGAAAAGCAGCGGAGAGAAGACGCGACTGGGCAAGATGAGCAAACGCGGCGATGGTTACCTGCGCAGCATGGTGATCGAAGGCGCACATGCGGTGTTGCGGCACGTAGCGCCCGATTCACAACAACCCGATGACCGTCGTTTGCTGCGCTGGATGCAGCGACACGGACGCAAAGGTGCGGCCATCCGGCTGGCCAATCGCAACCTGCGCATTGCCTGGGTACTGCTACAGAACGATCAGGTCTACCGCCGTCAGCCAAACCCGCAGCAGGCCAACGCAAGCGAGGAGAGGGCCATGCACCACTGAACCGCACGACAGCGCATTAACGCACACCACACAGAGGATTGAACGATCACGAGTTTTTGCCACCGGGGCGCGGAGCGCTCCAACCGCTGCTAAAGAACATCGACAACAGGTCAGACCGTCGCGGATTGATGCCTGCCAACCTACTGGCCCTCGAGGCCTTCTTGTAATTGGCATACCGCGAGCTCAAACAATGTTGGCCCCAAGCACTTCGATGCTTGCTCGATGAGGCCTGATACATAGATGCAACCGGGTTCTTTGTTCAAAAGCAAACGTTGACAACGGGGGCGAGTCCATACATAGGTTGGGGTGAGCGTAAGCGAACCCCAACGTTCAAGCGTGAGGAAAGAGTGTCACGTTGGGGTTCGCTTACGCTCACCCCAGCATGTCAGTGAGTTTCATGGAGTAACTCCATTTTCAGTGGCAGGAACAGCGGCGGCGTGCGGCGGTGGCCGTTGATGATGGGGCTTGAAGGCGGCTTCGATACGGCGGTCGAGATAGCGATTCCAAGCCATGTCGAGAACTTGGGTGTAACTCCATCCGAGAAAGAATGTTCCGGCTAGAAAAAAGCAGAAGAAAATACTGGCTGGCAGACGCACACACCACCAGCCAGCGACCACTTCCATTCTTCTTTGCACCTTCGCGCCTGGCAACGGCCAGCGACCGGCGCGCATGACGCGAAACGCCCCAATAACGCCGGCCATGCACATGACAATACCGGTAAGCATAGGCACAAGCATCACCAGAGAACCGAACTCAAGCCCTTTGAGGTCGGCCAGCGCCGGATCGGTTTTTGCCAGCGCATCCACTTCAGCCAAAAAGTGCGGAAGCCACACCTCTTTGAACCATTCGTTTGTTGGAAAGATGATAACCGTCGCCGCAAGCGCCAGCGTTACGTAAATTATTTTCCGCGTGAGCGACAATGGTGTCGGCTCTATCACCTCGCCGGTCTTGCAGCCGCGCAGCAGATCGGGGCCGTCAATGCGACGCAGATACCACGGCCTTGGCCGATCTTTGGATACAAGCCGGCCACCCGTTGCGTGCAGCGTCTTATGTGTGTTCATTGCGCAGCAGGCGCGCAGAACTCCTTGCGTAACCCCGCCCAGCACGCGGTGTAATCGCGTTGCAGATTCACCGCGTCCAGCGCCTGTGTGGTGGGGCAGAGCATCGCGCGTGACTCGAACATGAAAGCCATCGTATCGGTGAGCACATCGGGTTTGGAAAGGTCCGCATGGCTCGCCTTCGCAAACGTCGCCGCGTCCGGCCCGTGGCCGCTCATACTATTGTGCAGCGAAGCGCCGCCGGGTATGAAACCATCGACCTTCGCGTCGTACATGCCGGTAATCAGCCCCATGAACTCGCTGGCGATATTGCGATGGAACCACGGCGGGCGGAAGGTGTTTTGCGCAACCAGCCAGCGCGGCGGGAAGATGACGAAATCCAGTCCGCTGGCGCCCGCCGTATCGGTTGGCGAATGCAGCACGAGGAAGATGCTCGGGTCGGGATGGTCGTAGCTGATCGAGCCTATCGTGTTGAAGCGGCGCAGATCGTATTTGTACGGCGCGTAATTGCCGTGCCAGCCGACGACATCCAGCGGCGAGTGGCCGATGCGCGCGCGCCACAGGCGGCCCTGAAACTTGGTGACAAGCTCGAAATCGCCTTCGATGTCCTCATACGCCGCGCACGGCGTGAGGAAATCGCGCGGATTGGCCAGCCCATTGCTGCCGATCGGCCCCAAATCCGGCAGCCGCAGGAGTGCGCCGAAGTTTTCGCACAGGTATCCGCGCGCACGGCCATCGGGTAGTTCCGCGCGAAAACGGATACCGCGCGGGATGACGGCGATTTCCTGCGGTTCGACTTCCAGCACGCCCAATTCCGTCGCCAGACGCAGGCGGCCTTCCTGCGGGACAATCAGCATTTCGGCATCCGAATTGAAAAAATAGCGACCCTGCATACTGCGATTGGCCGTATAAACGTTAATACCGATATACGCATTACCGGCCAGCGTTGTCAGCCCTTCGATCAAATCTACCGGCTGCGTGGGCATCGCCTGCGGACTCCAGCGCAACTGGTTTGGCGTGGCCGGCGCCTCGCCAAAGCGGTTGTGGAAGCGCCCCTCGGGCTGCACCGCAAACGGCTGATGCACGACCGCCGGACGGATGCGATACATCCAACTGCGGCGGTTTGCGCAGCGCGGCGCGGTAAAGGCCGTGCCGGAAATCTGTTCCGCATACAGGCCATGCGCCGCGCGCTGCGGCGAGTTCTGCGCGATCGGCAACGTGCCTGGGATGGCCTCGGTGGCAAATTCGTTGCCGAAGCCGGATTGGTAATGCAGTGGGTTTGTGCTCATGGGGTATCGACTCTGAAAGAAGCGGGGCCTTACAGCACCCCACGCCGCATCTGATCGCGCTCGATGCTCTCAAACAACGCCTGGAAATTACCCTCGCCAAAACCCTCGTTGCCCTTGCGCTGGATGATCTCGAAGAAGATCGGGCCGATGGCATTGCACGTAAAAATCTGCAACAGCTTGCGTCGTTTGGTCTGCGGATCGGCGTCGATCAGGATGCGGTTCTTCGCCAGACGCGGCACGTCCTCGCCATGCTCGGGCACGCGCGCGTCGATCATTTCGTAATAGGTATCGGGCGTATCCAGAAACTCGACGCCAGCCGCGCGCATACTTTCCACCGTCGCGTGGATGTCGTCGGTGCAGCAGGCGATGTGCTGGATGCCCTCGCCGTGATACGCATCCAGATATTCGTTGATCTGCGATTTGGGATTGTCCGACTCGTTGAGCGGAATGCGCACGATGCCATCGGGCGCTGTCATCGCCTTGGAGATAAGGCCGGTTTTTGCGCCCTTGATGTCGAAGTAGCGAATCTCGCGGACGTTGAACAGCTTCTCGTAGTAGTCCGACCACTTCTGCATATTGCCGAAGTACAGATTGTGCGTGAGGTGGTCGATGAAGGTGAGACCAAAACCATGCGGATTGCGCTCCACGCCTTCAATCGCCACGTAATCGGCGGCGTAGGGATCGCCTTGGCGCGGTACCAGATACAGCATGCAATCGCCG
>JAISPQ010000223.1 GCA_031274955.1 Rhodanobacter sp. | reverse complement strand
GTCCGCTCACAAACACCCAACAGACTCGCCGCTTCGGCTTGCGTCAAACGACCCGTGTCCCACCCACCATACGCTTCTTCAAACCGCATCTTCCGTATCTCCTGTAGCACTTCTGTCGGTCTCATCCGGCACCTCCTCGGGTACCCAATGAAACCGGACAGATCATTTGCTACAAGTCCGGACAGATTACTTGCTCCCTACATGGCGGCGTTGCCGGCTTGCACCCTGGAACCGATGGGAATGTCGCGCGCATCCGATCCGGGCAAAAACCCCGTGTTATCCTCTTTCAGCATCGAACGCTAGAGGAAACATCATGTCCGCACTGATCGTACTGGTCGTCGTCGTCGTCGTCATCGGCTTGTGGCTCGTGGGTATCTATAACGGCTTGGTCACGGCGCGCAACGGATACAAAAACGCGTTTGCGCAGATCGACGTGCAGTTGCAACGGCGCTACGACCTCATCCCCAATCTCGTGGAGACCGCGAAGGGCTACATCAAGCACGAGCGCGAAACGCTCGAAGCCGTGATCGCCGCGCGCGGCGCGGCCATGAACGGGCTCGCCGCGGCCAAGGCCAATCCTGGTGATCCGGCGGCCATGCAGGCCCTGTCGGGTGCCGAAACCCAGTTGAGTCAGGCGCTCTTGAAGTTCAACGCGGTCGCCGAAGCGTATCCCGACCTTAAGGCCAACCAGAACATGATGCAGCTTTCCGAGGAGCTGACTTCGACGGAAAATAAGGTCGCCTTCGCGCGTCAGGCCTACAACGATGGCGTGCTGTTCTATAACAACAGGCGCGAAGTGTTCCCCAATTCGATCATCGCCAATTCGTTCGGCTTCGCTCCGGCGACGCCGCTGGAAATCGAATCGCCCGAGGCGAGGAAGGCGGTGAAGGTATCGTTTTCGTAAGAGCCGGGATCGGGGATTCGAGATTCGTAAAGAGCGTGCTCCCCCCCCTCCCGCTTGCGAGAGAGGGGACAGCTTCTTTCCCCCACTCCTGGCTTGATGAGGCTTGTCGTCCCCCCATGACGGCAAAGAACGAACGGGCATCTGTGCCGGACTTTTCAAAAGAACATTCTTTTCCGAATCCCCAATCTCGAATCCCCAATCCCGGCTTTTCACCATGAATTTTTTCGCCCAGCAAGAACGCGCGCGGTCGCAGACCAGGCGCATGCTCGTTCTGTTCGTACTTGCGGTGATATGCATCGTCGCCGCGGTCGATCTCGTCGTCGCATTTGCCATGGGTGTGATGGGCCGCAATCGTCAAGATGTCTACCACGCGGCGAGTTTGTCGCAGACCAGCGTGCTGATCGTCACCTCGCTCATCGTGCTGGGCGTGATCGGCTTTTCCATGCTGTACAAGATTTCCACGCTGCGCGGCGGCGGCGGCGTGGTCGCGCGCCAGTTGGGCGCAACCTTGATCGATCCGCACGATCCGGCCGTGGCCACCCATTTCGCCTATAAGCGTCTGCGCACCGTCATCGAGGAAATCGCGATTGCCTCGGGCGTGCCGGTACCGGAAATCTATGTGCTCGAAAACGAATCCGCGATCAACGCGTTTGCTTCGGGCTATACCCCATCGGATGCCGCGATCACCGTCACCCAAGGCTGCCTGGACAAGCTCACGCGCGATGAGCTGCAAGGCGTGATCGCGCATGAGTTCAGCCATGTACTCAACGGTGATATGCGTCTGAACATCCGCCTGATGGGCGTGTTGTTCGGCATCCTCGCCATCGCCGTCATCGGCGGCAATATGCTGCAATGGAGCGGCAGAGATCGCAACAACCGCGACTCGAACGGGCAGGTACTCATTGGCATCGCCTTGGTAGCGGTCGGCTGGATTGGCCTGTTCTTCGGGCGGCTGATCAAGGCCGGTGTGTCGCGGCAACGCGAATATCTTGCCGATGCATCGGCCGTGCAGTTCACGCGTCAATCGCAGGGTATCGCCGGCGCGTTGAAGAAGATTGCCGGCCTCGCCGAAGGCTCGCAACTGCAAACGCCCAATCGCGAGGAAGCCTCGCACATGTTCTTCGGCGACGGCATCGGCTATTCCGCGCTGTTCGCCACCCACCCGCCGCTGCACAAGCGCATTCTCGCCATCGATCCGCGTTTCAATCCGCGCGAACTTCAGGACATCGCCAAGGCGTGGAGTGCGCCCGTGCCGGCGATGGATGCCGAAGGGGCGGAAGTTTCGATCAGCGGTTTCGCGCCGGCCACGACGACGGCGCGTTCGCATGCGCCGGCACCGTCGAATCCGTTGCCGCGAGCCGATGCGTCGATTGCACTCACGCCGAAGAACATGGCCATTCAGGTGGCGCATCCCGACTCCGACGACTACCGTGCCGCCAACGCGATCCACGCAACGATCGACGATGCCCTGCGCGCGTGCGCCTATTCGGCGGAGCGCGCGCCGCACGTCGTGCTCGCACTGGCGCTGGATGCGGACAGCGAGGTGCGCGCCGGGCAGCTTCGTCTCATCGAGCAGTATTTCGGCGCTGCCACACGCGCCAGCATGCAGGAGATCGCCGCCGACATTGCGCGCTTGCATCCGCTGCAGCGCCTGCCGCTTGCGCAACTGGCTTTCCCCGCGTTGCGCCGGCGCACGCGTGAGGAATGGCAGACCTTCGCGACCGTGCTGCGCCAACTCGTGCAGACCGATGGCCGCATCCAACTCGAAAAGTATTGTCTGGCGACCCTCGTCCGCTTGCAGATGATCGAAGCATTTGAACCGGCTAAAACGAATGCGGCCGGCAACGGCAAATTGCCCGACTGCGCGGCGGAGGTGGCCGACGTGATCGCTATCGTCGCGCGCTACGGCAGCGACGATGTATCCGAGGCGACGCGCGCGTTCCAGCTCGGTATGAACGAGGTGCTGCCGAATGCGAAGGCGAACTACGCGCCACCGGAGGATTTCGTGCGCGCGCTCGACCGTGCCCTGCCCAAGCTCGACCGGCTGATGCCCGCCGGCAAGGAATTGCTCGTGTGTGGTCTGACCCGCGCGATCGCCGCCGATGGCGTGGTCACCGTCAGCGAAGCCGAATTGCTGCGCACGGTCTGCGCGGCGCTGCATTGTCCACTGCCGCCGCAGATCGCATAGAGGGCGCCTCGAAAAACCTGCCGCGCTGGATGATCTGCGCGCCGGCGGTACTCGGACTGCGCAGGCAGAGCCACCGATCAAGAGCACTTCGGGGGCAGGCTCTGTCTCCGACCTGATCGAGGAATGCAGGAGCGAACGGCGAAGCCGATCAGCGCTTTGGGCGCACCGCCGGTGTCATCCGCCTGTCACATCGGCTTTTCACAATGCACGCCGAACCCCGCAAGGGGGATCCAGGTTCAAGCACCGTTCGCGTGTTTCACCCGCACAGGAGATTTCATGAAAGCGATCATCACGTTGGCC
>JAISPQ010000217.1 GCA_031274955.1 Rhodanobacter sp. | reverse complement strand
CAAGATGGCCGAGCGCGGACAGATCACCGGCGGACTGCTCGACGGACCGCTCGGGTTCGACAATGCGATCAGCGTTGAAGCCGCGCGCATCAAAGGCATCCATTCGTCTGTTGCAGGCGATGCCGACATTCTGCTCACACCCGATCTTGAAGCGGGCAACATGCTCGCCAAGGAACTGACCTTTCTGGCCAATGCCGACGCGGCGGGCATCGTGCTGGGTGCGCGCGTGCCGATCATCCTGACCAGTCGTGCCGACAGCGAACGCGTGCGTATGGCCAGTTGCGCCGTCGCCGCCCTGTACGCACACGCGACTCACAATGCCCATGCGGCGCCCAAGCCGCCAAGCGAGTAGATGTCGTGGAACATCCGATCCTGGTGCTTAATGCCGGTTCGTCGAGCCTGAAATTTTCGCTCTACGAAACGCGTGCGGATGGCGCACTGGTTGCCGATGCGCACGGCAAAGTGGATCGTTTGAACGATGCGCCCCATCTGACCGTGAAGAACCCGCAAGGCGAAACGCTCGTGGATCACGGCATCCAGGGGAAAGGGCATCACGGCGCGATTACCGCGATCCGTGCATGGTATATGGCGCACGTCGGCGATGAAAAGAGATTGGATGGCGTAGGCCATCGCGTGGTGCATGGCGGCCCGCGCCTCGTCGCACCGGTGCGGATCGATGCCGAGGTACTGGCGGAAATCCAGGCGCTCACGCCGTTGGCTCCGCTGCATCAGCCGCACCATATCGAGGCGATCCGTGCGGTGAGTGCGGTCGCGCCCGCCGTGGCGCAAGTGGCGTGCTTCGATACGGCTTTCCATCGCACGATCCCGATGATCGAACGCGAATTCGCGCTGCCGCGCGCGCTGACCGCGCAGGGCATCGTGCGCTACGGTTTCCATGGTCTATCCTACGAATACATCGCCACCGCGTTGGCCGCGCTGGACCCGCAGTGGAAACAACAGCGCACGGTGATCGCGCATTTGGGCAACGGTGCCAGCCTGTGCGCGCTGGCGAACGGCCAGAGCGTCGCCACCACGATGGGCTTCACCGCTGTCGATGGCTTACCGATGGGCACGCGCACCGGCACGCTCGATCCGGGCGTACTGCTGTACCTGCTACGCCAGGGCGCTCGCACGGTTGATGAACTCGAACACCTGCTCTATAGCGAGTCGGGTCTGCTCGGCGTATCGGGTATTTCGAGCGATATGCGCACACTCACGCAAAGCGCCGCGCCGCAAGCCGCGCACGCGATCGACCTGTTCGCCTACCGCGCGGCGCGCGAACTGGCCGCGCTTGCGGGCGTGCTCGGCGGACTGGATACGCTGGTGTTCACGGCGGGCATCGGCGAGCACGCGCCGAACGTGCGCGCGGCCATCTGCCGGCGCGCGGCGTGGCTCGGCATCGCGCTGGATGAGGCCGCCAACGCCGCGGATGAGGCGGTGATTTCGAGCCGTCAGTCCGCCGTCACCGTGCGTGTCATCCCGACCGACGAAAACCTGATGATCGCGCGCCATACCCTCAGCCTGCTGGGAGGCTGACCTCGTTAACGTCCTTACTCTATGATGTATTGGATAAAGAACCCAACCCTTGCCGCGCTGCTGGTGCTTTGCCTGGCCGCACCGGCTTTGGCGCAGAGTACGGCCTCGCCCGTCTCGGCCGGTGACGCATCCACCGCAGCCCAATTGCGCAAGGTCCGCGCCGCCGCGGAGCGGGGCAATGCCGACGCTCAATTCAACCTCGGTTTGATGTATGCGCATGGTCAGGGCGTGACCAAGGACGAAGCCCAAGCTGTAGCCTGGTACCGCAAGTCTGCCGAACAGGGGGACGCGGCTGCCCAATACAACCTCGGTCTGATGTATGCGCAGGGTCAAGGCGTGACCAAGGACGAAGCCCAAGCCGTAGCGTGGTATCGCAAAGCGGCCGAACAGGGAGACGCCGATGCTCAATACAACCTCGGTCTGATGTATGCGCAGGGTCAGGGCGTGACCAAGGACGAAGCCCAAGCCGTAGCCTGGTACCGCAAGTCTGCAGAACAGGGGGATGCCGACGCGCAAAATAACCTCGGCCTGATGTACCGGAATGGTCGAGGCGTTACTAAAGACGAAGCCCAAGCCGTAGCGTGGTATCGCAAGGCCGCCGAACAGGGGGACGCGGTTGCTCAATACAACCTTGGCTTGATGTATGACCGGGGCCAAGGCGTCGCCAAGGACGAAGCTCAAGCCGTAGTTTGGTATCGCAAAGCGGCCGAACAGGGGGATGCCGCTGCGCAAAATAACCTCGGCACGATGTACAAGAGCGGTCAAGGCATTACCAAGGATGATATCCAAGCTGTAGCTTGGTTTCGCAAGGCGGCCGAACAGGGGAGGGCGGCTGCTCAATACAACCTCGGCCTGATGTACAAGAACGGTCGAGGCGTGACCAAGGATGATGCTCAAGCCGTAGCGTGGTATCGCAAAGCGGCCGAACAGGGAGACGCCGACGCGCAAAATAACCTCGGCTTGATGTACAAGGGCGGTCAAGGCATTACCAAGGATGATACCCAAGCTGTAGCTTGGTTTCGCAAGGCCACCGAACAGAAGAACGCGACTGCCCAAAACAACCTCGGTTTGATGTACGACGAGGGACGGGGCGTTGTCCAGGATGATGCACTAGCCCTGTTCTGGTACCGAAAGGCTGTCCGGCAGGGGGACTCCGGCGCCCAAAACAACCTCGGTGTGATGTACAAGAGCGGTCAAGGCGTTACCAAGGATGATGCGCAGGCCGTAGCCTGGTTTCGCAAGGCTGCCGAACAGGGGGAAGCCACCGCCCAGTACAACCTCGGCATGATGTACGCACAAGGCCGGGGCGTTATCAAAGACTGCGCTCAAGCCAGGATGTGGTTGCGCAAGGCCGGTAGAGATGAGAAAGACATGCCTGCCTGTCCTTGATTGCAGGGTTCCAAGCCCTACGATGCATTGGATAAAAACCCCGGCCCTTGCCGCATTGCTTGTGCTTTGCTTGGTCGCACCGGCTTTTGCACAAGGGGAAGCTTCGTCCGATAACTTGTTAATGCAGCGTCACGATAGTCGGCTTGTCGTTCGGCCGCACGGCGAATACGGCGGCGATATCGTGGGCGTCGAACACGTAACGGCGGTTGCAGAACTCGCAGTTCACTTGGATCGAGCCTTGCTCGGACAGCAGCGCATCGTTCTCGCCGCGACCCAGTGCGCGCAGCATGTCCTCCACACGCTCGCGTGAGCACGTGCAGCCGAATGCGAGTGGTTGCGCTGCTTGCAGCCGTATGCCTTCTTCATGGAAGAGACGCAGCAGAATCTGTTGTGGAGGAAGTTCGAGCAATTCCGTGGGCATCAGCGTTGCCAGCAGATGGCACACACGGTTCCAGCCATCGACATCGCCTATCGCGGCCCCGCCGTCGCCGGCGATCTGCTGCACCATCAGGCCGCCGCAGCGGTCGCCGTTTCGGGCCAGGACGATACGCGTCGACAACTGCTCGGAGCGCTCGAAATAACCTTCGAACGCCTGGGCGAGATCGGCGCCCTCGACCGGCACCAAACCCTGATAACGTGTGTCGGTGACCGCGTTCTCGATGGTGATCGCCAGCCGTGCACTGGGGGCGAGTTGAATCGGCTCCTTGGGCTGCGCGCCCTCCCAGCGCACGATGCCGCGCAGTTCGCCATCGTGCGTACAGTCGGCAAACAGCAGACGTAGCGGGCCGCTGTCGCGCAGATGGATCGACAGACGTCCCGCGAACTTGATCGGGCTCATGAGCAGCGCGCTCGCCGCCAGCGTTTTGCCGAGCAGATCGGCAAGCGGTGTGGAATGTTCGTCGTTGGCATGGACGCGCTGCCAAGTCTCGTCGAGCCGGACGAGCGCGCCGCGCGCGCCGGCGCGTTCGAGTTGGAAGCGGTGCAGAAAATCGTTCGAAGTCGTCATGGCGGATGCGCAGATAGTGCTGAGCGGGCGGGGCCAGCTACGGAGGCCCATGTATGGGAGCTGCGAATCCGGAATGCAATCGGATAGGGCGCAGCGGCCCCGGCATCTATAAGGCCGCCGCCTCGGGTTCGCGATAGAGAGGCGTTGCTTGCGCAGTCCGAATTTCCAAATTCGTGAACTCAAACCGCGCCGAGTGCGACGAGCAGATCGTTTGCCGCGCGCAGGCGCTCGGTTGTGCCGGCCAGCGGCATTTTGAACTTGAGCTTGTCCTGACCGTCCAATGCGTACACACGAGGTTGCGACTGGATCAGGCGGATCACCGTCAGCGGTTCGATCGCGGGTTGAGGCCGGAAGATCACGCGGCCGCCGTCAGCGCCGACATCGAGCTTACGGATACCCAGCGGCGTCGCAGCGAGTTTGAGCGAAGTCACCGCGAACAGATGTTTGAGCGGATCGGGCAGAAGGCCGAAACGGTCGATCATTTCCACCTGCAAATCACGCAGTTCGTCCTCGTTGCGCGCGCTGGCGATGCGCTTGTACAGCGTCAGGCGTGTGTTGACGTCGGGCAGATAGTCGTCCGGGATCAGCGCGGGCAGATGCAGTTCGACATCGGCCTCGTGCTCCTGTGTCAAATCGAAGTCGGGCACCTTGCCGCTCTTGAGTGCGCGCACTGCGCGATCGAGCATTTCCGTGTACAGCGCAAAACCGACCGCCTCGATCTGGCCGCTCTGCTCCTCGCCGAGTAGTTCGCCGGCGCCACGGATTTCCAGATCGTGCGTGGCCAGGGCAAAACCTGCGCCGAGTTCTTCCAGCGAGGCGAGCGCCTCCAGGCGTTTCTCCGCATCCGCAGTGATGGAACGCGCGTCGGGCACGATCAGATACGCATAGGCGCGATGGTGCGAGCGGCCGACGCGCCCGCGCAATTGATGCAGTTGCGCAAGACCGAAGCGATCCGCGCGGTCGATGATGATCGTGTTCGCGCTCGGCACGTCGATGCCCGATTCGATGATCGTGGTCGCCACCAGCACATTGAAACGCTGCTGGTAGAAATCGAGCATGATGTGTTCGAGTTCGCGATCGGGCATCTGCCCGTGCGCGTAGCGGATGCGCGCCTCGGGCATCAGCACGGCGAGTTCGCGCGCGGTCTTTTCGATGCTGCGCACATCGTTGTGCAGAAAATACACCTGACCGCCGCGCGCGAGTTCACGTTGCATCGCTTCGCGGACCAGTGCCGGATCGTACTGGCCGATGAAGGTCTTCACCGCGAGGCGGTGCGCCGGCGGCGTGGCGATGATCGAAAGATCGCGCAATCCGGCCATTGCCATGTTCAATGTGCGCGGGATCGGCGTCGCGGTCAGCGTGAGCAGATCGACCTCCGCGCGCAGTTTCTTCAATGTTTCCTTTTGGCGCACGCCGAAACGTTGTTCTTCGTCGACGATGACCAGGCCCAGATCCTTGAAGCGTATGTCGTTCTGCAACAGCTTATGCGTACCGATCATCACGTCGATGCGGCCATCCGCGATGCGATCCAACGCTTGGGCGATCTCCTTCTTTGATTTGAAGCGCGACAGCATGTCGACACGGATCGGCCAGTCCGCGTAGCGGTCGCGGAAGTTCTGGTAGTGCTGCTGCACGAGCAATGTGGTTGGCGCGAGCACGGCCACCTGTTTGCCGGCCGTCGCGGCCGCGAACGCGGCACGCAGCGCGACTTCGGTCTTGCCGAAACCGACATCGCCGCAGACGACGCGATCCATCGGCCGTTTGGCGGTGAGATCCTCGAGCACGGCTTGGATGGCGGCCGTCTGATCCGGCGTCTCCTCGAACGGGAACGTCGCGGCGAATTGCTCGGCCATCTCGCGATCGACTGCAATCGACGTGCCCTGGCGCGCCGCGCGTTGCGCGTAGATCGCCAACAGTTCCGCGGCCACGTCGCGCACTTTTTCGGCGGCTTTTTTCTTCGCGCGCTCCCAGGCATCGCCGCCCAGCGCATGCAGCGGTGCGAGTTCCGGCGCGGTGCCGGAATAGCGCGAGACCAGATGCAGTTGCGCGACCGGCACGTACAGCTTGTCGCCTTTGGCGTATTCGATCGACAGGAACTCCGCGTTGCCGCCGCCGATGTCGAGTTTGAGCAAGCCCTGATAGCGGCCGACGCCGTGGTCGATATGCACGATCGGCGAGCCAATGGCCAGTTCCGACAGATCGCGCAGAATCGTTTCCGGATCGCGCGTGGCACGCTTGCGGCGGCGGGTTTGCTGCGCGCGCTCGCCGAAAAGTTCGCGCTCGGTGAGCACCGTGAACGCGGGCGAGGTGAGGGTGAAACCCTGTTCCAGGCCCGCCACGGTGATCGCCAAGCGCGGCGCATCCTCGCGGACGAAGCCTTGCCATGAAGTCACCGTGACGGGATGCAGATGAGCGGCGGTAAGCTGCTCGATCAAAGCCTCGCGGCGGCCGGCCGAATCGGCGGCGATCAGCACACGGCCCGGATAAGCGCTGATGAACTGTTGCAACTCCTGCGCGAAATCCTCGTGCTTGCGATTGAGCGGCAGACTCGGCGCCGGTTGCGTGCCCAGATCAATGGCGTGTTCCAGATGGCGATTGGATGAAAGAGGTGCGGTCCCCTCTCCCCCGCCCCTCTCCCGCAAGGGGAGAGGGGAGAAAGGCGTGCTGTTCCCCCCGCTCTCCGCTCCCTGCTCCCTGCTCCCCCCGATCAGAAGCGTCTCGGGGGCAGGCTCTGCTTCAACAATATCCACACGCAGCTCGACATTGAGTCTTTCGCGCAACTGCTGCGGCGTCAGATACAGTTCCGCTGGCGGCAGGATCGGCCGTTCGACATCGTGCGCGCGCTGCTCGTAACGTTCCTGCGTATGCGACCAGAACGTCTGCGCCGCTTCCAGCGCGTCCGTCGCGAGCACGAACAGCGTGCCCTTCGCCAGATAGTCGAACAGGGTTTGCGTGCGTTCGAAAAACAGCGGCAGGTAGTATTCGATACCGGCCGGTGTCGTGCCTTCCTTGATGTCCTGATACAGCGGGCAGTGGCGCGGATCGATCGGGAAACGCTCGCGCAGCGTGTTGCGGAATGCCTTGGCGGACTCCTCGGTCAGCGGAAATTCGCGCGCGGGCAACAGACGCACCGCATCAACCTTGTGATCCGAGCGTTGCGTGTCCGGATCGAAGGTGCGGATCGAATCGATCTCGTCGTCGAACAGTTCGATACGATACGGCTGTGCGTTGCCCATCGGGAAAATGTCGAGCAGCGCACCGCGCACGGCAAAATCGCCGGGCTCACCGACCTGCGGCACATGGCGATAACCCGAGGCTTCCAGTCGCCGCCGCTCGCCGGCGAGATCGAGCTTTTGTTTAAGTTCCAGCACCAGACCGGCGGCGACATGGCTGCGCGGCGCGAGGCGCTGCATCAGCGTGGCCACCGGCACGACCAGCACGCCGCGCCTGAGCGACGGCAACCGGTACAGCGCGGCGATACGTTGCGAAACGATGTCCGGATGCGGCGAGAACAGATCGTAGGGCAGGGTTTCCCAATCGGGAAATTGCAGTACTTCCAGGTCGTCGCCGGCGAACACGGCCAGTTCGTTTTCCAGCGCATGCGCGGCGTGGGTATCGTGGGTGACGACGACGACGAGTCCGGCATGCTCGCGGCCGCTCTGTGCAACGGCGAGCGCCAGCGCGGCGCCATGCGGCGCCAACCAGTAGCGGCGCTGCTTGATCGAGGTCGGCAGGGGTGGGGAAAGGAGTGCGCAAGACATGAAAGAAGCAGTTGAGAAGCTATTCGAGATGCCCTTTCCCCAACCACTCGTGGGGGAGGGGCTTTTTGTGGAAGAGGCCACAGGCGGCGCTTACACCGCCTGTGCCTGTGGATGAGGCAGAGTCCCCGACCATGGGCACTTTGGGGGCAGAGCCTACCTCCGATCTGATCGGCGGCGCTGCCTCCGCCCCGATCTTGTCTCTCTTTCACATCTTTTTCAGAAGTTTGGTGTGAAAGTGCAGCCTACACCGTCCTTCTTGTGAAGGAACCCCCTACTTCGTCGTTCCCGCTTTCGCGGGAATGACGAGGCAGGTGGCGGGATCGCCGTATACCATCATACTGGCATACTGGCGGGCGCTCGTTGTTCGAATCATTCTGCGACCACCTTCCAGACCATCGCGCACCTCCGCTCAAAACCAAAATTCAAGGATGCTTGGTGTTCTGGGCAAAAACCTTGAGAGGGGTGGACACGTGTTCTGATTGACAAGGTAACAGAAGTGGATCGAGCCCGCACGTGAAAAGAAAGTTAAATGGCATGATTTGTGCATGAAAGCTCAGGGGGTAGCAACTTTCAGCGGGCATTGTTGACACCGTTCACTGTTGTCTGTACCGTAGCCTCGTGCACAGGCCATAAGGTTTCAGCGTTTATGTGTAATTTTTGTTATATCAACCTTCCGTCGGCAACGTTTCGGGTTTTTTTCTGTAGAGATAACGAGCAATAATAAATAATGAAATCAATAAGATATAGATCCCCCCCCCTCGGATACTTAACTGCCGCCAAGGGGAGGGTGCGGTTGGTGTCTGTGTGCGCTGCCGTCGCCATCGGGCGGCCATGTACATGTAGTGGGAGCGCCGCAGACCAATGGTCAGACAGGTATCCGCGCGTAACCCTTGGCGGGGTCGGTGCTCCTGAGCGTAACACGCTGCTGACGTGGTGGCAGGGCAGCGGTCCGGTAGTCCCTCGCACGCTGGATACCCATAGGTTCCAATTGGCTGGCACACACTGCCGTGAATATTTGTCGTATGGTTAACGGTAATCGCGGCGTGTGTGCGATCGGGTATTTTGTATAATCCAAATACTCTGTCAAATTCTTCAAAATAATTTAGTTAGATTTTGTAAGGAGAGTACCAATGATTCGTGGCTCGAGAGTTCTCTGCGCAGTGCTGCTGGTTCTGGTTTCGATGGGCTTGCATGCACAGACCGCTACGTGGTCGTCTACTGGCTCAATGACCGAGGCGCGCTACGGCCACACCGCGACCGTGCTGTCCGATGGCAGGGTGCTGGTGGTGGGGAACTGTACCGACACCACCAGCTCCGGTAACTGTCTCCTCGGCAACACTAAACAAGCTACCAATACTGCCGAACTGTACGATCCAGCGACGGGTACGTGGACGTCCATTGCTACGATGAAGAGCGCACGCTTCGGTCACACCGCAACCCTGCTGTCCGATGGCACAGTGCTGGTGGCAGGGGGTGTGAGTAACACCGGCATCATCAGCGCGGCTGAGGTGTACGATCCGGTGGCCAAAACCTGGACAGCCACCGGTGCGATGAAGGCCGTACGTTTCGGCCACACCGCAACCCTGCTGCCCAATGGCAAGGTACTGGTGACAGGAGGAACCAGTGGCGCGTACACGAGCATCGCCCCCCTCAACACGGCGGAACTGTACGATCCAGTGGCCAAAACCTGGACGCTCACCGCGGCGATGACCGACGCACGCTTTGCCCACACCGCGACCCTGCTGTCCAATGGCAAGGTACTGGTGGTGGGAGGTCTCAAGAGCTTTGCCCTTCTTCTTGGCCTCACAGCGTCCAGCACCGCTGAACTGTACGATCCTGGGACCAATAAATGGTCGGCCGCCGGTACGTTGGTGACCGCGCAGTATCTGCATACCGCAAGTCTGCTGCCGAATGGCCAGGTGCTGGCGGCGGGAGGTGCCACCAGTAGCACTGATATCTCAATCACCGCCATAGCCAATGCCGAACTGTACGATCCGGTAGCCAACAAATGGGCGGCTATCCCTGCGATGAATACTGCGCATCTCTCCCACACCTCAGCCGTGCTGCCGAATGGCCAAGTGTTGGTAGCGGGGGGGACAGACGCTACCGCAATCCTCGCCAGTGCCGAGCTATACGATCCATCCGGCAAATCCTGGACGGCTACCGGTGCGATGAAGGACGCGCGCATGACCCACGTCGCTGTCCTGTTGAACAATGGTCAGGTGCTGGTGGCGGGCGGTACGAATACCACGGGTTACCTCAAAAGCGCCGAACTGTACGGTACCGCCTCGGTACCGACAACGCACACCTTCACGGTCACGGCGAGCGCTGGCGGCAGCGTCAGCGACAATCAGAAGCAGATCAACGCTTGCACGGCCAGCGGCGGCACTTGCAAGGGTACTTACAACTCCGGCACATCGGTGACCCTAACCGCCACGGCGGACACGGGTTACGGCTTCACCAGTTGGAGTGGCGATTGCACCGGCACCGGCACCACGGCGACGGTGACAATGAGCGCAGATCACAGTTGTACGGCGACCTTCACGGCATTGCCGCCGACAACGTACGCGCTTACGGTCACGGCGAGCGCTGGCGGCAGCGTCAGCGACAATCAAACGCCGAAGCAGATCAGCGCATGCACGAGCAGCGGCGGCACCTGCAAGAGTGCTTACAACTCCGGTACATCGGTGACCCTGACCGCCACGGCGGACACGGGTTACAGCTTCACCAGTTGGAGTGGTGATTGCTCCGGCTCCGGTACCACGGCGACGGTAACGATGAGCGCAGACCACAGTTGTACGGCGACCTTCACGGCATTGCCGCCGACAACGCACGCGCTCACGGTCGTGGCGAGCGCCGGCGGTAGCGTCAGCGACAACCAATCGAAGATCAGCGCATGCACGAGCAGCGGCGGTGCTTGCAACGGTAGCTATACCGCCGGCACCTCCGTGATCCTGACCGCCACGGCGTCCGCGGGTTACAGCTTCACCGGCTGGAGTGGCGACTGCACCGGCACCAGTACCACGGCGACGGTGACGATGAGCGCAGACCACAGTTGTACGGCGACCTTCACGGCATCGCCGCACACGCTCACGGTCGTG
>JAISPQ010000206.1 GCA_031274955.1 Rhodanobacter sp. | reverse complement strand
CACTTCGAGAGCGGCTATCACCTGACACTGCACTACCTGCCGCCGGAAGAATCACGCGCCCGTGCCGCCAAGCTGCTCTATGAGAACACGCCGACGAATGGCGTGGACTGGCGCGAACGGTTCGCGGCTTTCGTCGCGGAAACCGGGCGCATCTTCGATCTGCTCGATGGCGTGATGCCGGAGATTGACTGGCTCGATGACGCGCAGACGTTGACCTATCTGCACGCGACCGTATCGACGCGGCGCTTTGCGCTCGCGGTGCCGGAGGTGCCGTTTCATCTTGATTCGCTGCTTACCGATATGCCGCTCATCGGCGGACTTGCGCCGATGCTGGGCGACCAACACTTGCGCGTCATTACCGTGCGCGGATTTCCGACCTCGACCTGGCCGGGGATTCTGGATGACTTGAACCGGCTGGGCTTCGCGTACCGCTGGAGCACGCGCTTTCTGTGCATGGACAAGGCCGAAGCCGAGAAAGAGTTGGGCCGGCTGCGCCGCCAGTGGTTTGCCAAGCGCAAGAACGTGTTGGCGCTTTTACGCGAAACCATCTTCCAGCAGGAAAGCCCACTGGTCGATACCGACGCCAGCAACAAGGCCGCCGACGCGGACGCGGCCATGCAGGAGTTAGGCAGCGATCAAGTTGCCTTCGGCTATGTCACGGCGACCGTGACGGTGTTGGATACGGACGCCGACATCGCTGATGAGAAGTTGCGGATGGTGGAGCGTGCGATTCAGGGCCGAGGGTTCGTGACCATCCCCGAAACCTTGAATGCCGTGGAGGCGTGGCTATCGTCCATTCCGGGCAACGCCTATGCCAATGTACGCCAGCCCATCATTTCAACGCTGAACCTCGCGCACCTGATGCCGGTGTCGGCGGTGTGGGCCGGACCCGAGCGCAATGCGCACCTCGACGGCCCGCCGCTGATCGTGACCCGCACCGAAGGCGCGACGCCGTTCCGGCTGGTCACGCACATCGGCGATGTGGGCCATACGCTGATCGCTGGACCTACCGGCATGGGCAAATCGGTGCTACTCGCCACGCTGGCAATGCAGTTCCGGCGCTATCCCGGTTCGCGCATCTTTGCGTTTGACATGGGGCGCTCGATGCGGGCGACGGCGCTGGGCCTGGGCGGCGAACACTACGACCTCGGCAACGATGGCGCCATCGCATTTCAGCCGCTCGCGCGTATCGACCAGGAGGGTTATCGCACCTGGGCCGCCGAATGGGTCGAAGGCCGGTTGCTGCATGAAGGCGTGGCGGTCGGTCCCGACGAGAAGGCGGCGATCTGGTCGGCACTCGGTAGCCTCGCGGGTGCGCCCGTGGAGCAACGCACGCTAACCGGCTTGTCCGTGCTGCTGCAATCGAACGTGCTACGCCAAGCACTAGCGCCCTACGTGCTCGGTGGTGCGCACGGCAAGCTGCTCGATGCCGACCATGACCGGCTCGGCATGGCCGATGTGCAGTGCTTCGAGATGGAAGAACTGATGCACAGCAAGGCTGCCGTGCTGGCGGTGTTGGGTTATCTGTTCGCGCGCTTCGATGCGCGGTTCGACGGTGCGCCCACGCTGCTGATCCTCGATGAGTCGTGGTTGTTCCTCGATGACCCGGTATTTGCCGCGCGCATCCGGCAATGGCTCAAAACACTGCGCAAGAAAAACGTGTCAGTGATCTTCGCCACGCAGAGCCTTGCCGACATCAAGGATTCGAGCATCGCACCCGCGATCATCGAAAGCTGCGCGAGCCGCATCTTCCTGCCGAACCCGCAGGCCACCGAGCCGCAGATACGCACGATCTACGAAGGCTTTGGCCTCAACAGCCGGCAAATCCAGATCGTCGCCACCGCGATTCCTAAGCGCGATTACTACTACCAGTCCCGCGCTGGCAATCGCTTGTTTGACCTCGACCTGGGGCCGGTTGCGCTCGCCTTCGCGGGCGCATCGACCCCGCAAGACCAGCGCGACATTGACCGCGCACTGGCGCAAGCCGGAACACCGGGGTTTGCCGGTGCCTGGCTGCGCCAGCGCGGCCTCGATTGGGCGGCTGACCTGCTGCCCACGTTTCCCGGCCTTGCGCCGGGTTCCCTTCCTTTCGCTAACCACCCACAGGAGCAACAGCCATGAATCGTCATACCCCAAAACTCGCCGCGCTGGCGGTTGCCTGCACGCTCGCCGTTGGCATGGTGCAACCTGCCCACGCCATATTCGGTGTCGGTGACATCGTGCTCGATCCGACCAACCTCATCCAAAACACGATGACTGCGGCACGCACGCTGGAGCAGATCAACAACCAGATACGGCAACTGGAAAATCAGGCGCAGTCGCTCATCAATCAGGCACGCAATCTGGCAAGCCTACCGTTCAACGTCGTCAATCAACTTCGCACCAACCTCGACACGACACGGCAACTGATCTCGCAGGCGCAGGGCCTTGCCTATGACATCCAGCGCATGAATCAGCAGTTCTCGCAGCTTTACCCGCAGCAATACGCCGCGACCGTGAGCGGCAATCAGATGTATCAGGACGCGCACCAGCGTTGGCTGAACACGCTGCAAGGCTTGCAGACCGCCATGCAGATGCAGGCGCAGATTTCGCAGAACGTGAATCAGGATGAAAGCTCGCTGGCTGATCTTGTGAGTCAGAGCCAGTCGGCCACGGGTGCCTTGCAGGCCATGCAGGCGACCAATCAGCTTCTAGCCTTGCAGGCCAAGCAGTCCATCCAGACGCAACAACTTCAGCTCACGCAGGATCGCGCAGCGGCGCTGGAATTGGCGCGGCAAGCGGCAGCAACCGAACGCGGGCGCGAAGTGACGCGGCGGTTTCTGGGCACCGGCACGGCCTACACGCCGCAGTCCGTGAGCTTCTACGGCCAGTGATGCCGGCGTGCTCGCAGATTCGATGGAACCCGCGCCATGAATGACGTATCGGTTATCGACCATTTCCTCGATGTATTTTCGCGCTACATCGACTCCGGCTTTGGTCTGCTGCACGGCGAAGTCACCTTTCTGACCGCCACGCTGGTCGCCATCGACATGACCTTGGCCGGCCTGTATTGGGCGCTTTCGCACGCCACCGGCCAGGGCGATGACGTGATCGCCAAGCTGTTGCGCAAGGTGCTGTACGTCGGCGCCTTCGCGTACATCATCAACAACTTCAACCTGCTGGCCGGCATCGTGTTTCGATCCTTCGCCGGCCTGGGTCTGACGGCGACGGGTTCGACCTTGAGCATGGCGACGTTCCTGCAACCGGGGCGGCTTGCCAAGACCGGCATCGACGCGGCAGCGCCGATCCTGACCCAGATCGGTGACATGGCCGGCTTCCCGGAGGTGTTCGCCAACATCGCGCCGATTGTGGTGATGTTTCTCGCGTGGTTCATTGTCATCGTCAGCTTCTTTGTGCTGGCGATACAGCTTTTCATCACGCTGATCGAGTTCAAGCTGACCACGCTCGCCGGCTTCGTGTTGATCCCGTTCGCGCTGTGGAACAAGACTTCGTTTCTCGCCGAGAAGGTCTTGGGCAATGTGGTGTCCGCTGGCATCAAGGTGTTGGTGCTGGCCGTCATTGTGGGCATCGGCATGGGATTGTTTGCCGAGTTTCAAACCACGCCCGCCGAGCCTTCCGTCGATCACGCGCTGGTGGTGATGCTGGCTGCGCTCGCCATGCTCATGCTCGGCATCTTCGGGCCGGGCATTGCGACGGGCCTGGTATCGGGTGCGCCGCAGCTTGGCGCGGGAGCGATGGCCGGGGCTGCCGTCGGCGCGGCGGGTGCCGTTGCGGCAGCAGGTGCGCTCGCAACCGGCGTGGGCGGTGCTGCGTTAGCGGGTGCACGGATGGCGCCCGCCGCCGCGAAGATGGCCGCCTCGACTGCCAACAGTGCCAAGTCGGCGTTTCAGGCCGGTTCCGCCGCTGCGGGTGGTGGCATCAAGGGCGCGGCGGCGGGCTTGGGCAATGTCGCCAAGACCGGCGCGCAAGCGGTCGGTCGCAAGGCCGCTGCCGCCTTTCGCGCGGGCGGCGCGGGTGCTGGTGCATCCGGCGGTAGCAGTGGCGCTGGGGCCGGCTCGGGCACTGCCGGCAGCGCATCAACCAACACTAACAACCCATCCGCACCGGCCTGGGCCAAGCGGCTGCATCGCCGTCAACAGATCACCCACGCCACGACCACCGCCGCACACACGCTGCGCGGCGGTGACGGCGGCGGCTCAGGTCAAGGTCCGAGCCTGGGCGATTCCGAATCTTGAGGAGAACGATTCATGCGATTCAAACGACCGCAGGTGCGCTATGCCGACACGCCGCAGCCTGCCACCCCATATCAGGCCGCCGCGCAGGTGTGGGATGAGCGTATCGGTTCATCCCGCGTGCAGGCGAAGAACTGGCGGCTGATGGCCTTTGGCTGTCTCTCGCTGGCCGTGTTGATGGCGGGCGGCCTGGTCTGGCGCTCCGCGCAGTCCATCGTCACGCCCTACGTGGTGGAGGTGGACAAGACCGGGCAGGTACGCGCCATCGGTGAAGCCGATACGCCGTACCG
>JAISPQ010000179.1 GCA_031274955.1 Rhodanobacter sp. | reverse complement strand
CTGATGGTCGGCGAGGGCGACGGCGTCACCGTCGGCGCGCCGACGCTCAGCGGCGCCGTGGTCACCGCGAAGGTGAAATCGCACGGCCGCGCGGAGAAGATCCGCATCGTCAAGTTCCGTCGCCGCAAGCACCATCGCAAGGAGATGGGCCACCGGCAGCATTACACCGAAATCGAAATTCTCGGCATCGCCAAGTAACCAGGAGCACGGCAATGGCACATAAAAAAGCAGGCGGCAGCACCCGCAACGGCCGCGACTCCAACCCGAAGTACCTCGGCGTGAAGGTGTACGGCGGCCAAGCCGTCGAAGCTGGCAACATCATCGTCCGCCAGCGCGGCACGCGCTTCCATCCGGGCGCCGGCGTGGGCCTCGGCCGCGATCACACGCTGTTCGCTCTGGTCGATGGCACGGTCGAGTTCAGGGCCAGAGGTCCGTTGGCGCGCAAGACGGTCAGTGTGGTCTCTGGCTGAGCGGCAACCGCAAGCGAATCCACGAAGGCCCCGCCATGCGCGGGGCTTTTGTTTTTAGCGTAAAAGTACAGTCTCTCACCCGCCTTCGTTTCGCGAATGCAGAGGTTCGATTTGGCGGAAGGTTAAATTGATGCGCTCCGTGCTAATGCGGACACGGCGTGGCAGCGCATGCTGGAACAGCCTTTGTGTGGCACCGGCCATCACGAGCAGGCTGCCATGCGCCAGTTCAAGCGCAAGCTCCACGCGTGGCAGTGTGCGCGAGCGCAGACGGAACGTGCGCTCCGCGCCGAAGCTCAACGAGGCGATGACCGGCTCGCGGCCCAGTTCGGGTTCGTCGTCGCTATGCCAGCCCATGCTGTCGCGGCCGTCGCGGTACAGATTGGCGAGCACGCTGTTACAACGCAGGCCCAGACGCGCGGCAAGTTCGTCGCGCAGGGTCGCGGTCGTCGGCGTCCATGGCCGCGGCTCGAAGCGCGCGCCCGAGTAGGTATAGACCGCGCCCGCATCGCCGATCCAGCAGGACAGGCGCGGCGCGCCGATCTCGCGGCCGAACAGTTTCAGCCGATGCTGTTCCCACCGGATTTCCGTGCGCAAGGCGGCCAGGAACGCATCGGCCTCGGCGCGCGGCCAGGCATGCGCGTCGTAGCGCAGATCGGCGCCCGCGAGTTCGATCGGCCGCGGCGGCATACCGGCTCGTGGATCAGATGTGCGCCGGATGGCGCGACGCGGCATCCGGGGTCATGGATTGGATCATCATCCGATCATAGCGGCACATCGCGCGGAGAGAACGCACGCCGCGTATCGAACAGCACGCATGACCGCCTTTGCACACCGTGCTGCGGCTGAAAGCGCGGTGTTGCGTAAAAAGTTGAAAGAGTGCGACGAATACGTGCCCGATCCCGTCCTGTATTCAGACGTGCCCGCTATGATGAGGCTCGGCGTGAGTTCCCTCCAAGGTATTCGAACATGAGCAAACCCTTTGCGATCATTCTTTTGGCGGCCGGCCTCACCTCGTGCGCTACGGTACCCGCTCCGTTGCAAGGACAATTCGCGCCGGTCACGCCGCGCGATACGGCGAGCGCCGGCGCGACCGGCCAGCCCGTGCGTTGGGGCGGCGAAATCATCAAGGTCGATCCGAAGAAGGATGCGACCTGCTTCGAAATCCTCGGCCGCAAACTGGACGACACCGCGCGTCCGCGACTGCGCACCCCCAGCGACGGCCGCTTCATCGCCTGCCATATGGGCTTTTACGATCCGGAAGAATTCGCGCGCGGCCGCGAACTGACTATCGTCGGCCGCATCACCGGCACCGAACAAGGCAAGGTCGGCGATTTCGACTACACCTACCCGCGTGTCGCCGCCGACACCATCTACCTGTGGCCCAAGCGGTTGCCCGTGCAACCCTACTACTACGATCCATGGTTCTACGGCCCCGGCCCATACTGGGGCTATGGCCCATATTGGGGCCCGTACTGGGGCTGGGGCGGCGGTTGGGGTGGCGGCGGCGTGGTCGTCATCCAGCACGGCGGCGGTGGCCGCTGAATCCTGCGCTGGGCCGATACGAAAAAAACGGGCGCTACGGTGCCTGTTTATGCCTGTCGCTCATCACCCCGGCGGCCACTGCATCGCTCGCCCCGCGAGCAAATGCAAATGCAGGTGGTACACGGTCTGGCCGGCGTCGCGATTGCAGTTCACCACACAGCGGTAGCCGCTCTCGCCATAGCCCTGTGCCTTCGCGTAGCGCGTGGCGGCAAGGACGAGCTTGCCGACGCGCAGCGCATCCGCTTCGGTGAGATCGTTCAAGGTGGCGATCGGCGCCTTCGGAATGAACAGCACATGTAGCGGCGCCTGCGGGTTGATGTCGCGGAACGCGAGCATGTCGTCGTCTTCGTAAACGATGTCGGCCGGAAGCTCGCGGCGGATGATCTTGCTGAATATCGTGTCGGTCATCGTGGTACTCCTTCAAAATACTTTTACCGTCCTCCATGACGGCGAAGAACAGACCGGCGTCCATGCCGGACTTCTCAAAAAATCATTCTTTTCCCTGTTCTTTCACGCAAACGCCTGCCGGCCGCCGAACGCATGCGCCAACGTGCCGCGGTCGATGAATTCCAGTTCGCCGCCGAGCGGCACACCATGCGCGAGCCGGCTGGCGCGGACGCCGGCGGTGCGCGCGATTTGCGCCAACATGTGCGCGGTCGCCTCGCCTTCCACGGTGGGATTGGTGGCGATGATGAGTTCGCGCACTTCGCCTTCGCCAAGCCGCCGTGCAAGCAGATCCAGCCCCAGTTCCTTCGGACCCAGGCCATCCAGCGGCGACAGCCGGCCGAGTAGCACGAAATACTGACCGCGAAAGCCGGTGGCCTGTTCGATCGCGAGTTGGTCCACCGGCGTCTCGACCACGCAAAGCAGGCTGCGTTCGCGCGCTGTGCTGGCGCACAGCGCGCACACGGTTTCCTCGCTGAAGGTGCGGCAGCGCGTGCAGTTGCCGATCCGCTCGATGGCCACGGCCAGACGCTCGGCCAGGCGCCGGCCGCCGGTGCGATCGCGTTCGAGCAGGTGAAACGCCATGCGCTGTGCGGTCTTCGCGCCAACGCCGGGCAGACAGCGCAACGCGTCGATGAGATCGGTCAGGAGCGGCGAGCCGGTACTACTCATGGGCACCTCGAAAGCCCCTCATTCCCGCTTTAGCGTGGAAGAACGGCTTTCCTTTAACACCATCCCCACCCAACCCTCCCCTTGAAGGGGAGGGCTTTTCGCACCGGCTCCATCCGAACGCTCTGCCAAGGAAGGCTCCTGCTTTTAAGCCCTCCCCTTCAAGGGGAGGGTTGGGTGGGGATGGTGTTAAAGGAAAGCCGTTCTTCCACGCTAAAGCGGGAATGAT
>JAISPQ010000041.1 GCA_031274955.1 Rhodanobacter sp. | reverse complement strand
CCAGCGCCGCGCACGATCGCCGCCTTCATGCGGTCCAGCGCCCACATCAGATTCACCGCGGTCGGACGCGCGGCGCGCAACGTATTCAACGCACGATCAAGCGCAACCGGCCCACCCCGCGCCGCCAGCACGACACCCCAGGCCGCTGCGATACCGATCGCCGGCGCGCCGCGCACGACGAGATCGCGGATCGCCGCCGCCACTTCTTCTGCGCTGCGGCAATCCCGATACGTTTCCTCGGCAGGCAATCGGCGCTGATCGAGCAGGCGCAAGCCATCGCCCTGCCAGAGAACGGCGCGGACGGTGTCGTGACTGGAACGTGGAGATATCGTCATGCGCGGATTCCTGCGCCGCACGCCACCGCGAGACGGAGCGGAAAATGCTCGTTACGCCGAGGATTGCGTCAGCACCGAAGCTGGATCACTCCAATGCCGTGCGACTCATGGATTGCCATGGTGGGCGGTGCAGGGATCGAACCTGCGACCCTTGCCGTGTGAAGGCAATGCTCTACCGCTGAGCTAACCGCCCGGAGAGGAAACCTGACAATGATATGCGTTTCCCTGTCCGCCGCGCCAGCCCTGTGTCAAGCATCAAGCGGTACATTGCCGTGGATACACAAGAGCTACCCCATGCGGTGGCCATCACCACGGCCGATGTCACCGCTGGCAAGGGAGCGTTGCGGGCCATGAAACGATGCCGTGCTGGACGGGGGCGCGTACACAACGTGCTGGCCGATAGGGGCTATGTAGGGGCCCCCTTCGAGCAGGGCGTTAAGGACAGTTTGGGCGAGTACGTCACGGTGCAGATCGCCAAGCGCAATCAACTGCACACCTTCAAGGTCATGCCCAAACGCTGGGTGGTTGAGCGCAGCTTTGCTTGGCTGGAGAAGTGCCGGCGGCTATGGAAGAACCCTGAGCGCCGGCTCAACACCCGCTTGCAGTTCATCCATCGGGCATTCCTGGTTCTTTTGCTCAGGGGCTATTAGACAGGCTCTGAGAGCGGAGTGCGGCATTGCCCTCACGCGACGCGATCGATCTTCTTGTCCAGCGCGCGTACGTGCAGCTTGAGGTCGAGCGCCTTGAAGTAATCGCGTTCCTGGTCGAGGTCGGCGCGCGTCAGCGGATGCCGATCCAGCCATTCGGAGGGCAAATCGATCTGCAATGTCCGCTCGTCGGCGGTCAGATGCAGCGGCGGCATGGCTTCGGTGGTGCGCGCGCGTTCGAACAGGGCGGCCAGCCGCAGCAGCGCGGTCAGACGACGCATCGGACGGCGCAGGCGATCGGGCAGTGCGTTGATCGAATCGCGGTCGGGTTTGCGGCGATGCGAGCGGATGATCGCGGCGAGCGCCTGTTGTCCCTGCCGGCTGAAGCCGGCGAGATCGGAATGGGCGATGATGTAGGCGCCGTGGATGTGATGCAGGCTGTGCGCGATAGCAAGGCCGATCTCATGGATGTCGGCGCTCCAGCCGAGCACCTCGCGTTCGAACCCGCCCAACCGCCATGCGTCGGCAACCTGATCGAAAAGCTTCATCGCCGCGTGACGCACGCGTGCGGCCTGCGTGTGATCCACGCCGTAACGTGCGGCCAGCGCCGCGATGCTGCCCGCGCGCGGATCGCCGTGCATGCCGCGGCCGAGCATGTCGTAAAGCAGTCCCTCGCGCATTGCGGTTTCGCACACGGTCATGCGTTCGAGCGCGAAGGTGGTGAAGGTCGCTTCCAGGATGGCGACACCGCCGGCGAGAATCGGGATACGGTCTTCAGCGAGCCCTGCCAGGCGCAGGTTGTCGATACTGCCGGCGGTGAGAATCGCATCACGCAGCCGCACCAGCGACGCGGCGCTGATGCCTTGATCGCTCCAGCCGCTCGCCTGCACGATATTGCCGATCGCCTTGGCCGTGCCGGACGATCCCACGGCCTCGCTCCAGCCGTGCGCGCGATAGTTCGCGGCGAACTGCTGCAATTCCATCGCTATTTCGGTCTGTGCCTGGCGCCAGCGTTTGGACGTGTATTTGCCGTCGCCGAAGAAACGCAGTGTGCTCGCCACGCAGCCCATCTGCACGCTTTCGGTTTCCAGCGGCTTCAGGCCCTGACCGATGATGAACTCGGTGCTGCCGCCGCCGATGTCCACGACGAGGCGGCGGTGATTGGATTGAGCCAGATCGTGCGCGACGCCCAGATAGATCAGGCGCGCTTCCTCGCGGCCGCCGATGATTTCGATCGGATGGCCGAGCGCGGTTTCGGCGGGCAGCAGGAAAGCCTGCGGATTGGCCAGAAGCCGTACCGTATTCGTCGCTACCGCGTGTACGCGATCGTGCGGAATGGCGCGCAGACGCTGGCCGAAACGCGCCAGTGCGGCAAGCGCGCGATCGCGCCGCGCGGGTTCGAGGCTGCCGTCGGGCCGCAGGCCCAGCGCCATGCGCACGCTATCGCGCATGCGGTCGATCAGGCGCAGACTGCCGTGTTCGTAGCGCGCTACGAGCAGATGGAAGCTGTTGGAGCCCAGATCGACGGCGGCGAGTGGTTCGCCATTGCGGATATCGGTGGGCATCGCGTCCTTCACGGCCTATGCTCGCAGTGAAAAAACGGATTGTCGCATGTTCCGCACGCGCGCTATGGAATCGCAGATGGCGATGCGTGTGAGAGCCTGTGCTGCGTTGTTTCCGCCGTCCTCCCGTCGATCAAGAGCGTTTCGGGGGCAGGCTATGACGGCACAAACCGGCAGCCATGCCGGACTTTTCAAAAGAGCATTCTTTCCCCTGTTTACTTTCGTGTTCTTTTCATGTTTTTTCACGAGAACACGCGCGAGCCGGAGTAAGATAGCGTGCCGCACATCACGTAAATACACGAAGAATAAGATGGTGTGCTGCGCATCACATTGATCCTCTCATCCCATTGGATGATGCATACCGGTCAGGGAGTACTGCGGTCGGTCAAGGATTACTTCCCCCAAGGATTGAGGCAAGAGACCTCCGAGGCATAGGAGTTCGTAGATGTTTCTTGACTTTAATTAACGTATCCGAGGGGGTAGAAGTAATGAAACACAATGCCATCCATCCAAGAGTACAAGGGCTGACCCTTGCGTTTCCATTCTTGACGACAGTCGCGTTTGACCAAGGCGCCGGTCAACCCGCGGCGCAGCGCACGGCGGTGTCGTCCTCGCCCAGAGTGCAAAGTGCATGGGCGACCATGAAACGCCGTGCACCCAAAAACCTCCCTGTTTATCGTGGCGTTTGGGGGGCGCCGCTGTTCGTGCCGATCCTGTTCCTGGCTGGGCTGATGCTGGCGCCGTTGATGGCGCAGGCGCAAAGCACCGGTGCGCAGATCGACATGAGCGATCCCTCACCGTCCGCCTCTGGCACGGCCTCCGGCACGGGCTGGACCTATGCGAGCGGCGTATACACCGTCACGGGGTCAGCGGACGTAACTATCACCGGCTCGAATTCGACCGGCGATCGCGTAGAGGTAGTCCTCGCGCCAGGTGTCACGAGCGTGAACATCACATTGCAAGACGCGACCATCGATAGGAGCAGCGACACCAGCGGCACCAACACCGCCTGCGCCTTCGATATGAGCACCCCAGGCACAGGGGTGAACCTGACGCTCAGCGGAGCCAACACGCTCTCAAGCGGTAGCAACTGCGCCGGATTGTACGTCCCGGATGGCGCAACGCTGACGATACAGTCGAGCGGCAGTACGGGCACGCACACACTGGATGTCACCGGCAGCGGAGGGGGCGCGGGTATCGGCGGTGGTCTCGGTGGTACGGGCGGCACGATCATCATCAACAGCGGCATGGTGACGGCCACCAGCAACGGAGGGGGCGCGGGCATCGGCGGTGGCGGCGGTGGCCCCGGCGGTGCGGGTGGTGCGGGCGGTTCGAGCACCATCAGCGGCGACCCGGTGACTGCCATCGGCGGTGGCGGCGGTGGTGCGGGCATCGGCGGTGGCGCCGGTGGCACCAACGGTCTCGGTGGTGCGGGCGGTTCGATCGCCATCAGCGGCGGCACGGTGACAGCCACCGGCGGTGCCAACGGTGGTGCGGGCATCGGCGGTAGCGGCGGTGACTGGGGTGGCGCCGGTGGTGCGGGCGGTTCGATCACCATCAGCGGCGGCACGGTGACGGCCACCGGCTACAGAGGGGGCGCGGGCATCGGCGGCGGCGACTTCGTTGGTGCGGGCGGCTCGATCACCATCAACGGCGGCGTGGTGACGGCCACCGGCAACGGAGGGAGTGCGGGCATCGGCGGTAGCGACGGCGCTGCGAGCGGCGATATCCTGATCTACGGCGAAGCCACCGTGGTGACCGCGACGAATGGCGGCAGCGGAGCGCAGGATATCGGCGAGGGGGGCTTGGGGGGTGGTGTCGGCGGCCATGTGTTTGTCGCGTTGGTGCAGGGCAACCTGCTCGATAATACCCCAGCAGAAATCGGCAATCCGGTCTTGTTCACCGCTGATCCATCCTCGACTGGCACGGTGAAGGCGACGCTGCCCGCGCCGTTCGATGCGGCGCCATTCGGCACGCCGCCCATCGATTTGCTCACGGGCTTGGATCCCGCTCCGAATGGCAAAACTCTGTCGATCATCACCACGTTCACGACCGAAAACATTGATTTTCAGTTGTCCGGCTACTTCCTTAACCTCCCGACCCTGCCCCTGACCGGGGACGATCTCAATGCACCCGGCGCGACGGTTCCCTTCGGGGGACTGCCGACGCCGGCGCTGACGGTGAGCTCCAGTGCGAACCCGAGCGTCACGGGCGATAGCGTGACGTTCGCGGTGGATATCAGCGGCGGAGCGGCGCCGACGGGCAACATCGTGCTGTGCCAAGACGCGACGACGACCAACGCGAGCTGTGCCGGCGGCACGACGTTGTGTACGGTACTAGCGGAGGGGACACCGCCGTTGGCCTGTCCTCCGAAAACGTTCGCTACGGCGGGCACGTACCAGATCACGGCGTATTACGAGGGCGATACGAACAACAACTCGGCGACCTCGGCGGCGTTGGCGCAAGTGGTGAACGCGCCGCTCCCACAGACGATCACGTTCACCTCGACGGCGCCGACCAACCCGGTGGTAGGCGACACCTATCAAGTAAGCGCGACCTCGACGGATACGGCGAGCGGAACCCCGACCGGACTGCCGGTGACTCTGACGATAGACGCGGCCTCGACGAGCGGCTGCACGATCGACACGACGGCGACGCCGGCGGTGGTGACCTTCACGGGGCCGGCAGGCACCTGCATCATCGATGCGGACCAGGCGGGCGATACGACCTACGCCGCGGCCACGCAAGTGCAGCAGACGATCAGCGTGGTCAATGGCGGCGGTGGCGGGACGACCTCGCAGACGGTCGCGTTCACCTCGACGGCGCCGACCAACCCGGTGGTAGGCGACACCTATCAAGTAAGCGCGACCTCGACGGATACGGCGAGCGGAACCCCGACCGGACTGGCGGTGGATCTGGCGATAGATGTGGCTTCGACGAGCGGCTGCACAATCGACACGACGGCGACGCTGGCGGTGGTGACCTTCACGGCGCCCACCGGTAGCTGCATCATCGATGCGGACCAGGGCGGTGATGCGACCTACGCCGCGGCCACGCAAGTGCAGCAGACGATCAACGTGGTCAGTGGCGGCGGCCCGATTCCGCAGACGATCGCGTTCACCTCGACGGCGCCGGTCGGCCCGGCGGTGGGCGACACCTACACGGTGATCGCGATCGGTGGCGCCTCGGGCAATCCGGTGGTGTTCTCGATCGACGCTACCTCGACGGCGGGTGCATGCACGCTGACCGGATCGGTGGTGACGTTCAATGTGGCAGGGGCCACCTGCGTCATCGATGCGAACCAGGCGGGCGATACGACCTATGCGCCGGCGCCACAAAAGCAGCAGTTCATTCAGGTCGGCTCGCCCACGCCGCCGCCACCACCACCACCACCACCACCGCCGCTGACTCCGCAAGAGATCACCGGCGATTGGTACAACCCCGCCTATGACGGCTCGGGCTTCAATATCACCCAGACCAGCCAAGGGTTGCTCCTGTTCTACTACGGCTGGGATAGCGGGGGTAACCGCCTGTGGCTGATCTCGGATATCGGCCCCAAGCAGATCGTGCCGGGAACGGCCGTCACGCTGAACATGAACGAGACGAGCGGCGGTAGCTTCCTGGTGCCCGCGCTACCGAAGACGCTCACGCCATGGGGCAAGCTGACCATAATATTTGGGGCGAACGGTACCTCGACAACCGCCAACCTTGTCGGCAAGGACGGCTCGGTCAGTTTCAGCTTGCAGAAACTGGCCAGCGAGGTGGATGCGCCATCGGTCACTGGCGATTGGTACGATCCCGCCTATACCGGTTCGGGATTCAACATGCTCGCAACTTCCAAAGGATTGATCTTCTTCTACTACGGCTGGGATAACGAGGGTAAGCGCTTGTGGCTGATATCGGATGTCACCGCCGCGCAGATCACAGCGGGATCATCCGTCACGATGAACATGAACGTGGCGAACAACACGATGAATGACGCGAGCTTCCTGAAGCCTGCCGATCCAATAACAAGTCTGTCGCATTGGGGTACGTTGAAACTTGATTTTTCGAGTTGCACCCAAGCGACCGGTGCGCTGACCAGCGCGGATGGCAGCAACACTGTCACCTACGACAATCTGATGATGATTGTCGGCGTGATGGACATGCCGCCGGGGTGTTGATCGGCGCTCCCTCTCCCACGTGTGGGAAAGGGCCGGGATGAGGTCGCATGCGGCCCTCGGGCCGCGTGCGGGGGAGGCAGGATGCCGAACGGCGATAGCTCCATGGAAGGAGGGGCACAACTCCCCCTCACCCGCCGCGCCGCTGGCGGCGCGGTGACCTCCCACAAGCGGGAGAGGTGACAGCATGGCTTGCGGGAGTAAAGACCGGCAGGTTCTCGCAGAGAGTGTTACTGCATGAGTTTCGCCAGCAACGTCTGTTGCGCCGAATGCGGTGGATGGTCGCCGGGCGTCAGGCGCGTATAGCTGCCGTCGGATTCCAGCCGCCACGCCGAGGTGTTGTCGGCGAGGTAGTTCGCCAGCGATTCGTCGAATACGCGCTGCGCCAAGGCCGGATCGAGGATTGGAAAGCAGGTCTCGATGCGGCGCAGCAGATTGCGCTCCATCCAATCCGCGCTGGAACAGTAGATTTCCGGCGTATCGTCGTTCTGGAACCAGTACACGCGGCTGTGTTCGAGAAAACGGCCGACGATCGAGCGCACGCGGATGTTCTGCGAGACGTCGGGCAATCCGGGGCGCAAGGTACACGCGCCGCGCACGATCAGATCGATCTGCACGCCGGCCTGTGAGGCGCGATACAGCATTTCCACCACGCTGCCTTCGTTCAGCGCATTCATCTTGGCGATGATGCGCGCCGGCTTGCCTTGTTGCGCATGCGCGATTTCGCGCTCGATCTTTTCCATCAAGCCCTTGTGCAGCGTGAAGGGTGAATGCAGCAGACACTTGAGCTTGATGATCGGGCCGAGTCCGGAGAGTTGCAGGAACAATAGATGCGTGTCTTCGCCGATGTCGGCATTCGCGGTCATCAAGCCGAAATCGGTATACAGGCGCGAAGTGACCTGATGGTAGTTGCCGGTCGAAAGATGCGTGTAGCGGCGCAATACGCCTTGTTCGCGCCGCACGATCAGCAGCATCTTGGCGTGCGTTTTGTAGCCGACCACGCCATACACGACTTGCACGCCGGCTTCTTGCAGACGGTTGGCCAGACGCAGGTTGGCTTCTTCGTCGAAGCGCGCGCGCAGTTCGATCACCACGGTGACATCCTTGCCTTGCCGCGCGGCATCGATCAGATGATCGATCAGCGGCGAATCGTTGCCGACGCGGTACAGCGTCTGCTTGATCGCCAGCACGTCGGGATCGGCGCTGGCCTCGCGCACGAGTTCGATCACCGCGTTGAAGGATTCGAACGGGTGATGCAGCAGGATGTCGCGTTCGCGGATCGCCTCGAACAGGCTGTGCTCTTCGAGTACCGCCGGCAGCACGCGTGGCGCAAAGGCGGGGAATTTGAGATCCGGTCGATGGATCTGATCGTACACCGCGTTCACGCGGTTCACGTTGACCGGGCCTTCGCAGCGATACACCTCCGTATCACTCAGTTCGAAGTTCTGCATGAGCATGTCGGCGATCGCTTGCGGGCAGTTATCGGCGACTTCCAGCCGCACCGGTTTGGCGTAGCCGCGTCCCTTGAGTTCGTCGCGCAGCGCGAGCGCGATGTTCTCGACTTCTTCCTCGTCCACGAATAATTCGCTATTGCGCGTCACCCGGAACTGGTACGAGCCTAGCACCTGCATGCCTGGGAACAGTTCGTCCATGAACTCGTGCAGAACGCTGGCGAGGAATACGAACTCGTGCGGAGTCTGCGCGACTTCGGCCGGAATACGGATGATGCGCGGCAGTGAGCGCGGTGCGCGCACCAGCGCCATGTGACCTTCGTGACCGAACGCATCGCGGCCTTGCAGCACGACGGCGAGCGTCAGACTCTTGTTGAGGATGCGTGGAAACGGATGCGCGGGATCAAGGCCCAGCGGTGAGAGCACCGGCAGGATTTCATTGCGGAAATACTCGTGCAACCAGTGTCTTTGTGTCGGTGTCCACTCGCCGCGCTTGCTGAAGCGGATGCCTTCGCGTTCGAGCGCAGGGATGAGGATCCAGTTCCAGCAATCGTATTGCGCCTTGACCAGTGTCGTGGCGCGATCGCGGATGTGTGCGAGCACTTCGCGCGGCGGTACCGCGTCCGGGTCAAGACGCGGCTCGTTAAGCGCCAGATGCCGGCGCAGCATGGCGACGCGGACTTCGAAGAACTCATCGAGATTCGTGCAGGAAATGCACAGATAGCGTAAACGCTCCAGCAATGGAACACTCGTATCCTCGGCCTGCGCAAGTACCCGGAAGTTGAATTCGAGCTGCGCCAGTTCGCGATTCAGATGCAGCGAGGGATTCTTGAGATTCTGTGGAACTTCGCGATTCATGGGAGCAGTCCGTTGAGTGGGCGTCGTTCGTTTGGGCATGACCTATTTTCAACCCGGCGAGCAGCAGGCCAGCGCCAGCGATTTGGGTTGCGGCGAATTGCGTTTGCGCAGTTCCAGTACCTTGGGCGTGAGTTCGGCGATGCGTGCGTCGATCCGGCTGCGTTGGTAGTAGGTGAGATTGGGTTGCTTGGACAGCGCTTTGAGTTGGTTCAGCGCGTCCTCGGCATGACCGGTCAGATAGGCCGCATCGGCGAAGGCTTCGGCGGCGCGCACTTTGTCGCCGGCCAGTTCGTTGGCGCGGCCATAGCTTTTTTGCAGATCCGGATCATCGCTGTGACGTTCGACCTGCGTGCGCAGCAGGTCGAGCGCGCGCCGTGCGTTCGGCGGATCGGTACGCGCCATCAGCGCGTCCGCATAGGTGAGCGTGATCGCGCGATTGCCGGGGAAATCGCTGTTGAGCTGCTCGTAGATCTTCAGCGCACCGGATTTGTCGCCGGATTGATCCTGCGCGTTGGCAAGGGCGAGTCGCAGGATCGAGGAAGTGGGGTACTGCGCGACCAGCTTGCGCAGTTCGGTGGCGGCCTGTTGCGGCATGTGCGTGCTGATGAGCGCGAGTGCATAGCCATAGCGGTTCGCGAGCGTGTCGAAGGTCTTGTCGTCGCGCAGGTTGTCCGCGTAATACGCGCGTATCGCGGGCGCCGAGGTCGCCGTCAGGACGCGCACGCGTTCGCGCATCATCTCGAACTGATCGATCGTGGGCTGGGGCCTGGGTGTGCAGGTCTTGACCGATACCTGCGGCAGCGTCTTGCCGTGTCCGCTGCCCGGCTCGACCGTCATCGTCGTCGTATCGCCTGCCGCGTCCATCGCGGAGGTTTTTGCGCTGGCGTTATCCACGGAGGGCGCGCTATCGGCGACGAGCGGCCGCGTGGGCAAGCCCAGATCGAGCTGTCCGGTCGGTGCGCTGGGTCGCGTCGTGGTGGCGATGCGCTGCATGTGCGGGCAGCCGATCTGTTCGGCACGCGCCTTGGCCTCGGCAATGCGTTTGGTATCCAACGGATGATCGAGCAGGAATTCGGGAACGTCCACGCCGTTCACGCGCATCATTGTCTGCAGGGTCTGGAACGCACCGGCCATTGCGTTCGGATCGAAGCCGGAGCGGGCCAGGGTCTGGATGCCGATGCGATCGGCTTCGGCTTCCTGACTGCGTGTGAAGTTGATCTGGCGCTGCACGAAAATGCTTTGACCGACCACCAGCGCGGCGCTGGAAGCCTGACCGTTCGAAGCGTGGGCGCCGGCGATGGCGACGCCCAGCATGCCCAGCAGTATCGGCACCGACATCTTCTGCTGATCCTCGAACGCGCGCAGGATATGCTGCTGCTGGACATGCGAGATTTCGTGCGCGAGCACGCCGGCTAGTTCGTCTTCGGTACGCATCGCGGTAATCAGGCCGGCATTGACGCCGACGAAGCCGCCCGGCGCAGCGAATGCGTTGATTTGATCGTCGCGGACGGTGAAGAAATAGAACGATATGTCCGGCCGCTCGCTGTTCGCAACCAGTTTCCAGCCGAGCGCGTTGATGTAATCCGAGAGCAGCGGATCGTCCTCGATGATGTCGTAGGCGCGCATGGCCTGCAGCATCGCCGCACCGTAATCGCGCAACTCTTCGGGCGAGACCAAGCCCGCCGCGGAACTGCCGATATCGGGAAGTTTGACATCGTCGCGCTCGCTCGCGCCCGCGCCGGCGAGCACGGCGGCACACATGACAGCAAGGACGCATAAACCACGGGTAACGCGCATGGAAAAACCTCTGGATGGTTCGCTCACCTTAGAACTTGTCCTTATATTCCCACCAGTCCGCGTTGCCCCACCAAAGTTGTCAGGTGGGCGCAGGCGGCGCTCACGCCGCCTGCGGGTGAGGCAGGATGCCGAACGGCAGCGCTCCAGGGAAGGATGCTTGTCGCAGGGCGGCTTTGGCGGGACAACCCGAAGAGCCTGCCCCCGAATTGCTTCTGATCGGGGGGCCGGATCGGTGTGCATGCGGGCCTTTGTCATCGCTCGGTCATGTATCGACATACACTCCCTCACTCTTTCGCGGCCCGCATACACACCGTCTCCGGCGCGGGCCGGTGGGAATATAAGGATAAGTTCTAGCGCGCGAATATTACAGCCGCCAGTCAGAGCCGGTTCCGGAGCGTGATCGGATCCCGTGTGCTCAGAGCCCGTTCACGATCTGCCATCGATGCAGGCGCCCTCGATGCAGGCGCCCTTGCGAACAGGATGTATCTACCGCACCTTATACTTGCCTTTGAATTTGGAGTCTGTCATGTCCAAGATCGAAATCTACACGACCGCCCAATGCCCCTATTGCGTTTCGGCCAAGAACTTTATCAAGCAGAAGGGCTGGGACTATCAGGAAATCAGGGTCGATACCGATCAGGCGCAGCGCGAGGCCATGCTCACGCGCAGCGCCGGACGCCGCAGCGTGCCGCAGATCTTCATTGCGGGCGTACACGTGGGTGGCTACGACGATCTTGTCGCGGCCGATCGGGCAGGGCGTTTGCGCGAACTGATGGAAGCCGCCGCGTAAGAGCCTGTCTACTATCTCCCGCCGTCCACGCCGGAAGGAGATTTTAGACAGGCTCTAACTGTTGCTGGAACTTCGGGCTAAGGCGAATGGACCAGATCGGCGGGTACGGCCACATAGTGCGAAGCGCTGCCAATGTCGATACCGGCAGCATTGGGGTGGGTCACGCTCAATGCCTGCCGGGATTTGGCAGACTTCAGATTGATACTGCGATTGCGTTGCGCCACGATAGACTCCATCATTAG
>JAISPQ010000204.1 GCA_031274955.1 Rhodanobacter sp. | reverse complement strand
AAACCGGACAAGTGAAACACCCGCAGGCTTCACTTGCTGCGCGTACCGCTCTGCGGCTAAAGCCGCTCTAATTGCCGAATTGCAGATGGCTCTGCGCGCTTGCGCTGGCAGCCGCGCGTACGCGCGCATGGTTCAGTAGTTGGCCGAGTTGCGCGTTTTGCTGCCGCCATTCGTGAAACTGCGCCTCACCGACCAGCGCGTAATGCCATTGCCGACCATCGCGCATGGCCTCGGGCAAGGCGTTGATGCGCTCGCACCAGGTGACGGCGGCCTTGCACTTGCGCTGCACATTGGGGTGACTGACCTGCTGCTGTGCCTTCGTTTCGACGAGAAAAACAGCCTCCCGCGTGCGTACCAAAAAATCGGGAATGTAGTAGCCGGAAACGCCGTCTTCCTTGACGTAGCGCAGACGCAGAAAGTCGTGCCGGTTCTCGCTGATCTTGCAAAACGCCTCGACGCTGCTGTCAGTGTCGGCCCATTCGATGAAGGCGCGTTCCAGTCCGCCGCTGTGCGCGGGGTAAGGCAGCCGCTCGTAGATGCACTTGCTCACGGGCAGCGAGGAACTTTCGCGCACCGTCAGTTTCGCCACTTCCGACAGGCGGCGGTGGTGCACTTCCACCTCGCCATCCACGATCAGTTTCTCGGCATCGCATAGCGCAAGTCCGAACACTTTGACGATGTGATCCACCACTGGCGGCAACAGCAGCAAGCGCCAATGCTCGTTGGTAAACGGCTCAAAAGTTTCGCCGAACAGCCGTTCGCGCACGTACTCATCAAGCGCGGCGGCCAGCACGGTGGTGTTCTGTTGCAGATACGGCATGACGCGGCGGCCGCGCGGCAAGGGCTGGTGCAAGGCTTGGCCGATGCGCCGCGTCAGCCGCGACAAAAATTCGTTGTAGCCGCTGACGTTCATCACCGCGCCATCGACGCGGTACTCGCCAAACAGCGTGCTGCTCTGCAAATCGTTCGAAATGAAAACATCGCCTTTGCCGAGCAGTTGCGTCAGTTCCTCGCGGCTCATCGCCGCGAATGGCGGCAGCGCGATCACATCAATCGGCTGGTGTTCCAGCGTTTCGTCGGCCTCGCGCAGCACGAACGGAATCGCAAAGTCATAGGCTTCGTAGCCTTCGCGCAGTCCGGCGGCAATCAGATCGCCGCCGCTATCCGTCTTGTCACTGTTCTCGTCCGTCTTGCCAGCCAGACCATCCTTGATGAGATCGTCGTAAAAACTCTGGAACGCCGGATGTTCGACGATGGAAAGAATGTCGATCAACGACCTCGGTTCTTCGCCGCGATTGATGCGCTCGCGGTTCTCGTGCTTGATGTCGGCGTATTCAGCGTCACGCCACATCAGGCGCAGGCCGCGGCCAATGGTCTGTTCCAGCAGAATCTGCGCCTGCGATGAGCGCAGCGGCACGATCACGCAGATATTGTTGACGTCGAACCCCTCGCGCAGCATGAGCACGCTGACAATCACGCGCGGACGGTCATGCCTGTCCACGTTGAACAGGCGCTGGCGCAGCGGTGCCCATTCCTTCTCGCCGAGTTCGGCCTTTTTGCCTGAATCGACCGTGACCACATCATCTTCGGCCAAGCCTTCGTCTTGCATGAACTGAGCGACCAGCGGCGAGACGCTCGTGTCCTCGCAAACCACCAGCATCTTCGGATGTCGCTCGGAGTCCAGCCGCGCAAAGTCGGCTTCGAGCTTGCGCAGTTTCTTCAAGCCCGCGCGCAGCATCACGCGCTGACCTTCCGACAAAGCCACGTTGCCGCTGTCGTCCCGTTCGGCCTTGAACTCGAGCGGCAGCGCGCCAATTTCCTTGCGCTTGTCGAGTACCAGTGACTTGACTAGCCCCGCGCGCATCGCCGCCTTCAAATCGAAATCCACGACGATGTGCGGAAAGTACGCGCGCCGCTGTTTTTTGCCGCTGCCGATCTGGTTGTACGGCGTTGCCGAAAAGTCGATCTGCACGAAGCGCCGACCCTTGCCTGCGGCGATGCGCGACAGGCTTTTCTGCCATTCGACCTCGCTGTCCTCTCCGGCCTTCTTCACCTCGTGGATATGGTGCGCCTCGTCATTGAACACCAGCAGGTCGGTCAGCCCGGCAAGAAACGCCAGCACATTGCCGCGCGCCCAGCGGCGGTCGAGCATGTCCAGTGCATTGCCAGCCGCTTTGCCCGGCGCCAGCGGCAAGGCGCGTGCGGCGACGATGTGCGCCGCGTCTGTGTTTGCTGGCGCGTCGAAATACTCCGTGGCCTCGTCAGGTTCCGGCTCGTCTTCCGTTTCGGCCAGCAGATGCCAGTTGGTGATGGCGATCATGCCGTTGCCGGTTGCCTTCAGGCCGATCTCGGTCTTGACACAAACATTGGCGCGCACGAACTGCTCGACGCGCTCGCGCTGTGCAGGCTGCACGAACAGATCGGCGCAGGCAGCGATATCGGAAGTAGAAAAATCACGCGCTCCATCCTCGTGCTGCTTGCCGAGAAAAGCATCAAGCAGGCGCTCATAGACGATCAGCCCCGGCGCGACGATCAGAAAGCGCCGCGTAAAGTGCTCGTCGTCGCGGCCCTCATCGAGCGCCGCCGACTTGTTGAGAAACTGCCAGATCAGCAATGCCTGCAACACCCAGGTCTTGCCCGTGCCCGTTGCCATCTTCAGGCAATACTTGGGATGCGCGTGCTTGCCTTGCGTCACCTCGGCAAGGTGCGCGCCTTCGAGCAGGGCATTGGCGCAGACCTGCTTGTACAAATCGGCCAGATCGGGACTGCCGAGCACCTCATGCGCGACGATGGCATTCAGAATCGCCTGCCGTTGCCCCGCATGGAAATTGAGCTTGCGCGACTGGCAGGCGTCCTCGCCGAACCACCAGCGCAGCAGTTCCGCAGTCATTGGCGTCACAAGGTCGAGAATTTCCGCATCACCCTGTTCAAGCCCGATGCAAAGCTGTTGGGTGCGCTGCGTCAGCGCCTTGGCAAGACGAAGTGGCTCCGTCATGCCGCCAACTCCGCCAACTCCGCCACGCTCTGCACCGCTTCAGCCTCAAAGCCGAACACATCCACCGCGCGCACGCAAATACGGCGTGTGCCGGTCTTGTGCGGCACCGGGAAATCGGCGTTCGTGGTGACGCACAGCGCATCGCCATCGTTGGCGGTATTGCCGCGATAGTCTTGCCAGACCGAGCGGAATACCTCGCCGTTATAGTCTGGATCAACGGCCCAGTATTCAATCAGCGCGAGCGGGTCGTGATTCATCACCCTGCTCAGTTTGGCGCGGTTGTCCTCGTCCAGCGGAATTGCGTCGGGCGAAAGCAGCACGTAGTTCTTCAATTCAACGGCGATCCGCTCGTCATCGCCCATGCGCTCGCGCCGCGCGGGCGATACCGTCAGATATTGCAAGCTTGAAAAGCGCACATGGCCGCGCAGTTTTTCAATGCCGCCTTTTTTCTTCAGGCGGTCGATCAGATCGGGTGGAATCACCAGCACTTCCAGACGCTCATCCTTGAGCGTGGCAATTTTTTCGCCAATACCCGGCTCGAAGTTCCAGCCCAGCACCACCACGCGATCCCAGCCGCCAAGCAGGTTGTCGCGCTGCGCGCGAGCGCGGTTCAAGGTGGCAAGGCCGGTCATCTTGTTCGGAGAATCAACCAGCACCAGCGTCTTTTTGCTGCCGGATACGATGCTGCCGAGATTACGCAGCGGGTTATCGTTCGGATCTAGCGGCAATGCGCCGTAAAGCGACAGCACGATCACCGACAGATCGCCGATACGCAGATTGCGGCCCAGGTGGCTTTTCGCAGCCTCGATCTGGTAGTCGCCAATGGCTTGATACAGGAACGGCTTGGCGTTCTGGTCAATCAGGCGCTTGCGCGTGATCATGCAGGCAGGTTTGCCAAGGTCGCAGGTGATCCAACGGCGACCAAGTTTTTCGGCTACGGCAGCGGTGGTGCCGGAGCCATTGTTGAAGTCGACAACAATCCCATTCTCTGGGCTTGATGCTGATATAATCCGCGCAAGTAATTCTTCCGGCTTTTGTGTATTATATCCAAGAATTTCGGATGAAGCGGTTTTTGTTCCAAAACCAAGAATGTCTATCCAGATTGAGTCAATCGTGGATTTTGCTTCGTCAAGAAAATATTTTTTGTATTTTTGTCCGCTGGACGATACATGAATTAGTCCGTCTGACTCCATTCGAGAGATTGATTTTTGTGAGTAGTCGCCCAATTGAACTGCCTTGTACAGTCGTCCATCAATATTTTCGTATCGGTAAGCTTTTTTTTGTTCTTCATCCAATTCTCGTTTTTGTTGAACAAAAAACATATTGCTTCCCTTTGAATATAGAAGCATTGAGTCTGAATTTCTTGGCCACTGCCCGGCTGTGCCTTTTGCGCCTTTCCCAGCTACATCTCGTCTCCAGATAATTTCATTTCTGAAATAATCTTTCCCAAAAAGATCATCCATTATTGTCTTCATGTAGTGTCCCACATGCCAATCCAGATGCACATAGATCGACCCTGTATCGACCAATAATTCACGCATCAAAATCAATCGCGGCACCATCATCGCCAGATACGACGCCGTGCCATCCGACCATGTATCGGAATAGGCGAACTGCTCGATGACGGTCGGCCGCTGCTCCAGTTCCACGCCGGGCAGCATGATCTTGGTTCGGTAGTCGGCCTTGGAGTCAAACGGCGGGTCGATGTAGATCAGATCGACCTTGCCGCGCAGGCTCGGCGTGGTCTCGTCACCGGCCAGCAGCGCGGCCATTGCCAGCAGGTTGTCACCGTAGATCAGCCGATTCTGCCAGCCTTCGCCTTTGTCAGCACCCAGCCGTGCAGCACGTTCGTTTGCGGCTATCCAATCCGCCATTACGCTGTCCTTGGAGGGCAACACCCACTCGCGTGTCTGCAAGCGCACGCGCTGCTTGCCTTCCAGCCCTTCAAGTATCCGCTCGGCTCGCTTGCGTCCTTCCTTGACGATTTCGGGGAGGGCTTCCGGTAATGACTTAGACATGTATTTAATCAATTAAAAATTGATT
>JAISPQ010000124.1 GCA_031274955.1 Rhodanobacter sp. | reverse complement strand
CGAATGCGCCAAGCTTCGACATCGAAACGCCCCCCAATCCGACCCAACACCGCGCGCTGGAGTTGATCAAAAGCATCCGCTTGTAGACAGAAAGCAGAACCCGGATCTCACAATAACTGATTGTGAGAGAACGAAAATTTGTCTGTCAGCCGCGGGAACTTCGGGCTAATATCTCCCCCCCCCCCCAGTCCACAGTGTCTTGGTCGTCGCTGGGTTGCTCACCCGGTACACTGCTTCGCTTTTCCTTGGCCTGCGAACAAACAGCTTCCAGCGCGGGCGGAGGGAGATATTAGACAGGCTCTGAGGGAGGTCATCATGTTGCCGTCGCCGTTGAATGAATTTCTTGTCATCACCGTGCTCGACGATGCCGAACCGTTCTTCGGTGATTTATTCCGTCGCAAGTTCGGCGATCCGATTCCTGATTTTCCCTGCCATCTGGGCGTCTTCTATCGCGCACCTGCTGGCCAGTTCATGCCGTTGTCGTATCTGCATTTCACGCCGTTCGGTGACATCATGCTGGTCGGCGGTCTTTGCACGGACGGGGGCGTTTTCGCGCAGATGTCAGGCGAGCAGCGCGAGCAAATTCACGCAGCAGGCGGCGTCATGGTGCATGCGCTGCGCCATACGTTCGAACGCTTGGCCGACGAATGCGATGCGTTTTTTGGCTATTGCGGCGATGCACGAGCCTGGGAAGTGGACATGCAGGCCGGTTTCGAACCGACCGAATACGACAAACTCATCGTGCGCTGGCACAAGGCACTGGATCCCGTACGTCGGCGCAGCCTCGTGGCGAAAGCGCATGCGATCGGACCGTTTTAAATGAAGGCGACTTTCTTTCGGAACGGTTTTCGGCACCCCCGGGCCGATTACCTCGTTAACATCTCCCCCCTACGGTCGTGTAGAGCCACATCATGATCCAGTAGTCGTCCTGCTAGGATCGCGTGTGTTTCCTGCAGCGCACTTATTGCCGATGTCGCACGTTCAAAGTCTCGTCTCCGATCGTCGCTGGCGTGCGGCAGGACTGTTCTTTTGCGTAACGATGCTGTGCCTGCACGTGGCCGCGGCCATGAACTCGAACGCAGCCAACGATTTCTGGCGGGATTTCTACTGGGCGACGTCGATCGCTCACGGCGAACGCTTTCCGCTGGCCGGGCCGCCGATCTACAGCCTGATCGAACTGGGGCCCTGGTGGTTCTATCTGCTGGCGCTACCGGTGTGGGCGACCGGAAGCGTCGTGTTCACCATGGTCTTCGTGCAGGTGCTTGCCTCACTGAAATATTTCCTGGCCTGGCGGCTGGGACTGCGGATCGCGGATGCGCGCTTTGCACTGACCTTTGCAGCCAGCCTGACCATCGCCGGGTGGTCGATAGTCCCCTTGGCTTTTCCCACGCATACCGCGTTGATCGAGACCACGATCCTGTTGCTCGCGCTGGTGACATGGCGTTGCGCGAAAACATTTTCATGGACCAACGCGATAACACTGGGCCTGTGTGCCGCGGCCTGTCTGCATGCGCATCCATCCACTGCGCTGTATGTGATGGGTGCCGGCATATACGTGCTGGTCGCGCATCGTTCGAAGTCTGCGTTCGCATGGATGTGTTTGTCGGTCGCCATCGCGGCGGCAAGCCTGCTACCACCATGGCTCGACCGCAGCGAAGTCGTCGCCGGAGCGATGAAATCGGTTTCCGGTTATGTGAATCAGGATGTCGGCGTAAATCCGTCGCTGCGCATTTGGGAGGTTGCCAAATCGCTGACGACAGGCGGCTTGGGGTGGAGCCTGGGCATGCTGACGCGATGGAGCGATGCGAGCGTCCATATCGTGCGCGTGGTCTACGCTATCGGCCTTGTGTTCGCCGCGTGTGGTGTGTGGGCATTGCGTGGAACGAACGCGCATCTGCTGAAGCTGGCGCTCTGCGCGCTGGTGGTATTCGTTGTGCAAATCGTGTTTCTGGTCATCCTGCGACCGATCACACCGATGTGGATGGTATCGCCGTGCCTTCCTCCGCTTGCGTTTGCGATCGCATCGGGCTGGTATGGGTGGTTTACGGCGCCGCATCGATCTGTGCATGCGATGGCGCTCACAGCGCTGGGCGTGTGCACCGGACTGGCACTGGTGCCGTACTTTGCGCTGCTGCGGCGCGATCTGGATACGATGCGCTCGGTATCCAACGCGAATCCACTGCTCAATGCTGCCGAAGAGGGCGATCACTTCGTTGATGTGCATGTTCCGTTCTATCCGGTACGTTCCATCGATCGGTTAAGCCCAGTTTTGTGTGGGCCTGCGGTACTGCATGGAAGGCTGGCGGAGCGGGTCGAGATAATGTTCGATGCGCCGGTGCGCAATGCCTGTGGCGCTTGGCCGGAATTCCGTTATGGAGGCGTCGCCGGACAAGGTGAGCACCTGGCAGGTTTGCTGGTAAGGCAAGCCAGAGCCTCTGGTATCGAGCCGTCGCTCGTCATCGGGCACATGGCGATTTACGACAATGTCCGAGCGATTGCGCCGATGGAAGGCGGTCGCTCGACACCGCTGCCTCGTTTGAAAGTTTATCCGGAGGGTGATCCGGGGCCGCCCGTGGATTTGAGTTTCGAATTCGACGCCGGCGGCGGCGATGTGATCGTGTTGACCAACCGGAATTCCTTCACCGCGGCGATGACCGTCAAAGAGGTCCAGGTGGCCGGGAAATCCGAAAGCCCGCTATACGACGATGGTGGTTCGATCCTATATCGATGCTCGGCCTGCGTCGGCGACGAACCGGTGCACTGGCAGATCGACCTCAACGGCGTCGCCGCAAATTTGGATCTGGTGGTGCTACCGAATAACGACAACGCGCCAACGGTACAAAACGCGGCGCCTGACAGGCGCTAACGGTCATAGCGGTTTGCGCCACCCTAGACGATGAAAGAACACTCGTCGCTCCCGTGTAAGCGCCCCCTAATCGTCATTCCCGCGAAGACGGGAATGACGAGCAAAAGCTCATCGCCCCTTCACCGCTGCGCAGAAGCTCACCCCGCTCCCTGGGCTTGAACAAGCAGGTTCCTGGGTAGAGGGGAAAGCCACTTTTTCATCCTCCGGGTGGTACATAAGCCGCCATCACCGTTAGCATGGCCCCAGCGTCAGATGGAGAACCGCCATGCACCGATCCTGCTCTCGCGAACGCGGATTGACCCTGATCGAACTCATCTTCAGCGTCGTCTTGCTCGCCGTTCTGCTCGCGATCGCGCTACCTGCCTATGCTGCGATGCTCGGCCGCACGCACGAACGCGCCGCACAGGCCTCTCTTCAGATTGCGCTGCACCAGGCGCGACTGGCCGCCGTCGCGCGCGGCATGCGCGTGACCCTGTGCCCCAGCGATGACGGCCAAAACTGCCTGCGCACCACGCAATGGCAGGGCGGCTGGCTGGTATTCGTCGACATCAACCGCGACGGCAAGCGCTCGGCGGACGAACCCATCCTGCACGTCGGTGAGGCGCAAGCCCCGGGCGTGGCGATCCTCAGCACGGTGGGCCGCATGGCGGTCAATTATCAAGCCGATGGAAGCGCCGCGGGCACCAACGTCACCTTCACGCTGTGCGATCACAACGCCAGCGTGAAACAGGCAAGATCGCTCGTGGTGAACCAGGCCGGACGCATCCGCAGCGGCACGCCCAGCGCGGATGCCGCCACGACCTGCCTGCGTGCCACGGGATGATGCGGTTGTCAGCATGCCTCGCTGGGTTTACCCTTTACAGGCTGTTCAGAAACTATAGTGAGCCAAGACAGGTCGCACGCAGCAGGTTTTCAGATAGGTTCTTGAACGTCGTATGGCATCATGTCCAGTCCCAAGCCATCCCAAGCCGAGCAGAAAACGCAACCCACGACCGATGTCCCGACGGACACACCGGTGGCCGTTGTGGTCGAAATCGGTGGACGCGAATCGGGCCTGGAACCGACACGATACGGAGATTGGGAAAAGAACGGCCGCTGCATCGATTTTTGATGCGAGCCGCGCTCTGCGCGGTGCGGGTGACACATAACTTTCATCAGTACGAGCCAACCATGTCAGCCAACGCACGACCGACATCACCGCATTTGCAGATCTATCGCTGGCAGATCCAGATGGTCGCCTCGATCCTGCATCGCGCCACCGGCGTCGCACTCGCAGCGGGGACGATCCTGCTGCTGACCGCCTTGCTGGCGCTCGCCTCCGGACAGCCTGCATATACGGCAGTGCACGCGTTCTGCGCCTCGTGGATCGGCACGCTGCTGTTGCTCGGCTGGACCTGGGCGCTCGCATTTCATTTCGTCAATGGCATTCGCCATCTGTTGCAGGATCTGGGCTGGGGACTCCTACCGGCGCAATTCGTGCGCAGCAGTTGGATCGTCAGCATCAGTAGCCTTGCGCTGACGGTACTGGTCTGGGCCTGCGTGCTGGCGCAGCGAGGTGGCGTATGAACGAACTGCGCACTCCGTTGAAGAAGGCGCTGGGTCTGGGGTCAGCCAGGCAGGGCGCGCATCATTTCATCGTGCAACGTCTCACGGCGCTGGCGTTGGCGCTGCTCGCATTGTGGTTCCTCTGGATCGCGCTCAACGTGCTCCACCTGGATTACGCCGGCGCGCGCGCCCTGATTGCCTATCCCCTGAACGCACTGCTGATGTTGACGTTCATCATCATGGCTTTCTGGCATGCGCAGCTCGGACTGCAAGTCATCATTGAGGATTACGTAAAGCCCGCAGGCTCGCGCCTGTCGTTGCAGATCGCAGTGAAATTCCTCTGTTTCCTTGGCGCCGCCATGGGCGCACTCGCCGTCATTCGCATTGCGCTGGGGCACTAACCGATGGAAAGCTACAAGATTCAGGAACACAAAGTCGATATCGCCGTCGTCGGCGCTGGTGGCGCCGGATTGCGCGCCACATTCGGGCTTGCCGCCACCGGCCTGCAAACGGCCTGTATCACCAAGGTATTTCCGACGCGCTCGCACACCGTCGCGGCGCAAGGCGGCATCTCCGCGGCGCTGGGCAACATGGGCGAGGACGACTGGCGCTTTCACTTCTACGACACGATCAAGGGCTCGGACTGGCTCGGCGACCAAGACGCGATCGAGTACATGTGCCGCGAAGCGCCCGCCGCGATCATCGAACTGGAACACTACGGTGTGCCGTTCTCGCGCACCGAAGAAGGCAAGATCTACCAGCGCCCGTTCGGCGGCATGACCACGCACTATGGCCAAGGCACCGCGCAGCGCACCTGCGCCGCCGCGGACCGTACCGGCCATGCGATCCTGCACACCCTGTATCAACAATCGTTGAAGCACGACGCGCGCTTCTTCATCGAATATTTCGCGCTGGATCTCATCTTCGACGACGAAGGCGTATGCCGCGGCGTACTCGCGCTGGACATGAGCCAAGGCACGTTGCACCTGTTCCGCGCGCACGCCGTCGTGCTCGCCACCGGCGGCTACGGACGCGCCTATTTCAGCGCCACCTCCGCGCACACCTGCACGGGCGACGGCGGCGGACTGGTCGCCCGCGCGGGACTGCCCTTGCAGGACATGGAATTCGTGCAATTTCATCCAACCGGCATCTACGGCGCGGGCTGTCTCATCACCGAAGGCTCACGCGGCGAAGGCGGCTACCTCACCAACTCCAAAGGCGAGCGTTTCATGGAACGCTACGCCCCCAATGCCAAGGATCTGGCCTCGCGCGACGTAGTATCGCGCTCGATGACCATCGAAATCCGCGAAGGCCGCGGCGTCGGCGAACACAAGGACCACATCCATCTCAACCTGATGCACCTCGGCCCCGAAGTGCTGCACGAAAAACTGCCGGGCATCTCCGAATCCGCGCGCATCTTTTCTGGCGTGGATGTCACCAAGCAACCGATTCCGGTACTGCCGACGGTGCACTACAACATGGGCGGCATTCCCACCAATTATCACGGCGAAGTCGTGCGCAAACTCGGCAACGATCCCGATACCATCGTACCGGGACTGTTCGCCATCGGCGAAGCGGCCTGCGTATCCGTGCACGGCGCCAATCGCCTGGGCTCGAATTCGCTGCTGGATCTGGTCGTATTCGGCCGCGCGGTCGCACAGCGTTGTGCGGCGACGATCAAGCCCAATCAGCCGCACAAGGAACTGCCCGCCTCGACTTGCGACAAGGCGCTGGCCAATCTCGACACCCTGCGTAACGCCAAAGGTTCGTTGCCCACCGCAGAAGTCCGCCTGTCGATGCAGCGGGCCATGCAGGCCGATGCGGCGGTGTTCCGCACCGCCTCCTCGCTGCAGGAAGGCTGCGCCAAAATGGATAAAGTATTCACCTCGCTCAAGGACGTGCGCATCGCCGATCGCTCGCTGGTGTGGAACTCCGACCTCATCGAAACGCTGGAATTACAAAACCTGCTCTACAACGCGGTGTCGACGATCAACTCCGCCGAACAACGGCATGAATCGCGTGGCGCACACGCGCGCGAGGATTTCCCCGAGCGGGATGACGCGAACTGGATGAAGCACACGCTGGTGAACGTGGATGAGAACGGCAAGTGCTCGTTCGATTTCCGACCGGTGCATATGAAGACGTTGACGAACGATGTAGAGCCGGTGCCGCCGAAGAAACGCGTGTATTAGCAACCGCGGATCAACGCATTGTGCGTTGGTCCGCGGGCGATCCCTCCGTGGATCGCATGGGCAGACTGTTTCTAGCCTGCACAGGTACGGATTCGGGATGGGGGATTCGGGATTTGTCCCGAGTACTCGAACCGGATCCCGAATCTCGAAACTCACATTCCGAGCAAGAACATGGCCGAGTTCACCCTCCCGAAGAATTCCCAGGTCCAGCAAGGCAAGAAGTACCCTGCCAAGGCGGGCGCGAAGAACATCCGTACCTTCCGCATCTACCGCTGGAATCCGGACAACGGCGAAAACCCGCGCGTGGACACCTACGAGGTGGATCTGTCGACCTGCGGGCCGATGGTTCTGGATGCGCTCATCAAGATCAAGAATGAGATCGACTCCACACTCACCTTTCGCCGCTCCTGCCGCGAAGGCATCTGCGGCTCGTGCGCGATGAACATCGACGGCACCAACACGCTGGCCTGTACCAAAGCGATCGCCGATTGCTCGCCGGGCGATGTGAAAATCAACCCGCTGCCGCACATGCAGGTCATCAAGGATCTGATTCCCGATCTTACGCACTTCTACGCGCAACTGGCCTCGGTAAAACCGTGGCTGCGCGCGGAAACCCCGGCGCCGCCCGACAAAGAGCGCCTGCAATCCAAAGCAGACCGCGCCAAGCTCGATGGATTGTACGAATGCATCCTGTGCGCCTGTTGCAGCACCTCATGCCCCAGCTACTGGTGGAACAGCGAACGCTATCTTGGACCGGCGATTTTGTTGCAAGCCTATCGCTGGATTGTCGATTCGCGCGATGAGGACACCGGTGCGCGCCTGGACGAACTGGAAGACCCGTTCAAACTCTATCGCTGCCACACGATCATGAACTGTGCGCGGACCTGCCCGAAGGGTCTCAACCCCACAAAGGCGATCACTGAGATCAAGAAGCTCATCGTCGAACGCGCGAGCTAGCCGCCCGTGCCCGCGGATGAATAAGTACGCGATCTTCTGGCCGGCCGTCGCAATGGCATTGCTGACATTCGCAGTGTGGCTGCGCATGTACTTCATCCGCATCGGTGAGATGCGGCGCCTGCACATCCACCCGCAGAGCGTTGCGACATCCGCGAAGGCCTCCGAACGGTTAGTCGATACGCGCGCGGCGGATAACTTTCGCAACTTGTTCGAGTTGCCGGTGCTGTTCTACGTGGCGCTTGGCATCGCGTTCGCGATCGGTGCGGTCGATCCGCCGCTGCTGGCGCTGGCATGGTTCTTCGTCGCGCTGCGCGTCGCGCACAGCGCGATCCATTGCAGCTATAACCGTGTCATGCACCGTTTCGCCGCCTATGTCGCAGGAGGTTTCGTGCTCTGGGCGATCTGGGGTGTGCTGGCCTGGCGGCTGTTGCGATGAGCACCCAATCGCGCCTACGCTGGCGCTGCCGTCGCGGTACGCGTGAACTGGACGCCGTGCTCGGCGCCTGGCTGGAGACGCGCCATGCGACGGTCAGCGCCGCACTACGCGAGGATTTCGATGCACTGCTGGATTGCGCCGATCCGGATTTGTGGGATTGGCTGATCGGCCACACTGAACCCGCCGAACGATTCGCCGCGATCATCGCCGACATCCGCGCCAATAGCATCGGCCCCCAATAACATCCGTGCCCATGACATCGGCACCCACCCTCGCGTTTGATCTGCGGCCTTCGTATCGTGTGGCCGGCGCGGCGGTGCCGATCGTCGTGACCGCAACGCTCGCACCGTGGCTATCGGACGTACACCCTGCGTTACGCGTGGGCTTATCGCTGCTCGTTCTGGCGGTTGGACTACGTGGCCTGTGGCGTTTTTTGCATGGGCCGTTCGGTCGCGTCGCCCATTCCCCTTCCGGATGGCTGCTGATCGACGCGACGGGCCGCGACTATCCAGCCGTGCTCGAATCGCATGCGCACCTGGGAGCACTCATCTGTTTGAGTTTCCGCTACGCGCCACGCGCGCGCTGGCGCGCCGTCCTGGCGCCCGACAATCTCGATGCCGATACGCACCGCCGCCTAGTGTTGTTGCTCGCACGAGCGGAAATCGCGCAGCCTTCATCTCATTGAGACGCGCACAAAAAAACGCCCCCTACGGCATCTACCGCGTAGCAGGCGTTTCCCTGATAAGAAAGCGGATGCCCAAGACCCGGACATCCGCCCTGAAGCTCAGTGCTTGGAATCTTCCTTGTTCATTTGCTTGCGCATGAAAATGTAGAGGAAGACCCCCATGCAAACGATGAAGCCGATAGTGAACACGCTCAACAAACCCGCATCGCTACCAAACAGAACTTTGAACGCCATAACGCTCTCCTTCTGAAAAACACTGCCTTCGTCCACCATACCATAGTGGCGCAGGATTTCCAGACATTGTGGTGCACCGCCGAGGCTGGAGCATCGGCGGGCGTCATTTCAAGACCTTGGCGAGGCGCTCTGAATCCCCAACGACCATCGGCCCGCGTAAACCAGGGAATTGCCACATCGGTTCCGGAGCACAAGCCGGCAGCACCACCGATGCCGCATCGCACGCTCCCCGATCAAAAGCACTTCGAAGGCAGGCTTTGAAGGGAACCTTCTCTCTCCTCTCCCGCACGCCTGCGTCGATATGCCGCAGACGATCTCATTCAGAATCCTCGCGTGCGGCGCTGGAATTCCGCTATATTTCGGCAAAGTGAGGAAAGGCTCACGGGTTCTGCGTGATGCAATCCCGTAAAAAATGTGATTTCGTTCCTTGACTTTCTTTTACGTAATGTGCCAGTCAAAGGCGCAACTCTTGTGTTAGGGTGCGCAGCACAGGGAGCCCCATAACGACACCTCCTACCCGGGCAGCCCTGCCGTGAACAGCGTGCGCGGCGCCTGCCTGCGCGTATATCCCTTGTGAATCCTTGACTTGAGGAGTGGAAGCCATGATTCGTACTTTGAAAACCTTCTGTGCCGGGCTGTTGATCCTGGGCTCTGCGAGCGTGTATGCGCAAACCGCACAGACGATCACATTCACCTCGTCCGTACCGACGAACGCGCAGGCGAGTGATACCTACACGGTGACCGCGACCGGCGGTGGCTCGGGCAATCCGGTAACGTTCTCGGTCGATCCGGCTTCGACGAACGGGTGCACCGTCGCGCCTCCGGTGGTGACGTTCGGCTCCTCAGATGGCCTCTGCATCATCGATGCGAACCAAGTTGGAAACAGCACCTACGCCTCGGCACCGATGGTGCGTCAGTTTGTCCCGGTCGGCAGGAAAAGCCAGACGATCACGTTCACTCCCCCGACCGCGCCTCTCCTGACTGGCAGCGGCTCGTATCTCTTGATGGTCACTTCCTCCGCTCCGGGCCTGTCAGTGACGCTCACGTTAGCGTCAGGCCCCTGTACGATTTCGATTGGGTCTGCTAATGGGCCAACAGTCCCACTGCCGGTGTCGGTGGCGTCCGCAGACCAGATATATGTACATTATTCCAATAGCCAGCCCTGCATTATCAATGCGGACCAAGCCGGAGACGGCACCTATGCCCCAGCACCACAGGCGCAGTGGGTGATCGCCTCTGGCCCTCAACCAGGAAGCCGGACTGCACAGGCTATCGTGTTCGCCCCACCCCTACCGACGAGTGGGGAGGTGGGCGGCGGATATATAGGGAGCGCGACATCTGATTCAGGTCAATCAAGTCTAACAGTGGAGATTACGCCCGACCCGACCTCGAAGGGTGTCTGCGCGATCTACAGGGAACCGCCGCCGAACGGATTGATGGTGGCGTTCATCGGCCCAGGTGATTGCATCCTTATTGCGGACCTAGGCGGCGATTTGAGCTACCAACCAGCCACACCGGTTACAACGACAATCCCCATTGGCCCTGCTTCTCCCACGCTTACGGTCACCGTAAACGGCAATGGCAGCGTCAGCGACAGTCAAACGATCAACTGCTCCTCCACCAGCAGTCCCTGCACCGGAACGTATGCCTCCGGTGCGTCTGTGACTCTGACCGCCACACCCCCAGCGCCGACGGGTTATACCGTCACTTGGAGCGGCGACGGTGCTTGTGGTACCGCTGGCACCTCACCCACGGTGACCGTAACGATGGACGCGAACCACTCATGCACCGCAACGTTCACGCAAGATCAGTATCAGCTTGGTGTCACCGTAAACGGCAATGGCAGCGTCAGTGACAGTCAAACGATCAACTGCTCCTCCACCAGCAGCACCTGTACCGGGACGTATGCCTCCGGTACGTCTGTGACTCTGACCGCCACACCGCAGCCGGGTTATACTGTCGCTTGGAACGGTCCCGATTGCACCGTCGGCGCGAATCCACTCTCAGCGACTGTAACGATGCCTGCTCGTGACGCCACATGCGATGTGACATTCACGCCAATTCAGTACCAACTTACGGTCACCGTAAACGGCAATGGTAGCGTCAGTGAAACCGCCCCGGCTTCGCCCCAAATCAACGGTTGCACCAGCGGCGGCGGCAACTGCAACGGTACGTACGACTTCGGTAGCACGGTGACTCTGACCGCCACACCCCCAGCGCCGACGGGTTATACCGTCACTTGGAACGGTCCCGATTGCACCGTCGGCGCGAATCCACTCTCAGCGACTGTAACGATGCCTGCTCGTGACGCCACATGCGATGTGACATTCACGCCAATTCAGTACCAGCTTACGGTCACCGTAACCGGCAACGGCAGCGTCAGCGAATACACACCCTCCCCGCAAATCAACAACTGCACGGTGGCTAGCGGCGGTACCGGCTGCGTCGGCACGTACGATTCAGGTACCACCGTCATCCTGTACGCCACAGCGGGTGCGGGTTACGACTTCACCGGCTGGAGCGGCGCCGGTTGCAACAGCATCGGCAACGGCATTGGCTCCTCGCCACCCAACGTGGCAGCGGTGGTGATGGACGCGGATCACACGTGCACGGCGACATTCGCGTTACAAACGACGTCGTACACGCTTACCGTCACTGCGGCTAGCGGCGGTAGCGTCAGCGACGGTCAACCGCCGAACCAGATCAACCTCTGCACGGCTACCAACGGCATCTGCACCGGTACCTATCTCGCCAATACGCTTGTGATCCTGACCGCGACGCCGGACACGGGTTATGTCTTCGCCGGATGGATCGGCGATTGCACCGACCTCATCAACACCACACCGCCCCAAGCAACCGTGACAATGAACGCGAATCATGCGTGCACAGCGGCTTTTGTATCACCGGGATCACAGTATGTGCTTAGCGTCACCGTGGATCCCCCCGGCAGCGGCAGCGGCAGCGTTGACGACAACCAATCGCCAAACTCCATCTTCAACTGCGGCAACCTCACCGGCGGCAGCAGTTGCACGGGCGCTTATGCCGCCGGCACCGTCGTGATCCTGACCGCGACAGCGGCACCGGGAGCCACCTTTACCGGCTGGAGCGGCGATTGCGCCAGCACCGGTACCTTGTCGACAGCAACGGTAACGATGGCCGCAAGCTACACATGCACCGCGACATTTACACCACCGCCACCGCCAACGCTTACCGTCATTGTGGCGGGCAACGGCAGCGTCAACGAAACCAACTCGTATCCGCTGGGAACACCCAAGATCATCAACTGCACGGCTGCTGGCGTTACCGGCTGTTCCGGCACCTACGCCACGGGTACGATCGTGTTCCTGACGGCCACGCTGGCCGCCGCAACCGATACCGTGACTTGGAGTGGCGCCGGTTGCTCCCCCTTCGGCCCCGTGGGGGCGTTTGTGGTGATGGACACCGGTCATAGTTGCACCGCGACATTCACGCCATCGACGACGCAGCACACACTCACACTCACAATGACCGGCAACGGCAGCGTCAACGACGGTCCGTTATCGAGGATCACCAATACCAGTTGCACCGCTGCCGCCGGTGGCACCACCAACTGCACCGGCACGTACGCCACGGGTACGCTCGTAACCCTGACCGCCACGGCGACGGCGGGCAATGTCTTTGCCGGCTGGGTCGGCGATTGCACCGACCTCAACCCCGCGCCGCCCGCACTGCCCACGGCGCAGGTGACGATGGACGCAGACCATAGTTGCACGGCGAAGTTTGTGCCGGCAGCGGGACCGTCATACGCGCTCAATGTCCAGGTGACCGGTAACGGCAGCGTTGGCGACAACCAATCGCCAACCTCCATCTTCAACTGCGGCAACCTCACCGGCGGCAGCAGTTGCACGGGCGATTATGCCGCCGGCACCGCCGTGATCCTGACCGCAACACCGGGGCCGGGAGCCACATTCGGCGGCTGGGGCGGCGATTGCGCCAGCGCCGGCACCTCGTCGACAGCGACGATAACAATGAACGCGATCCATAATTGCACCGCGACATTCGCCTCGACGTCCACGCTCGCCGTCTCCGTCACCGGCGGCGGCAGCGTCAGCGATGATCAAACGCCGAAACAGATCAGTCTCTGCACGACTGCCGGCGGCGCCAACTGCACCGGCACGTACAGCACGGGTACGCTCGTAACCCTGACCGCCACGGCGACGACGGGCAATGTCTTCGCCGGCTGGGGCGGCGATTGCACCGATCTCAACCCCGTACCGCCCGCAGCGCCCTCGGCGCAGGTGACGATGAACGCGAACTACGCGTGCACAGCCAGATTTGTGCCGAATCAGGGGCCACCGTACGTGCTTAATGTCCGCGTGGCCGGCAGCGGCAACGTTCGCGACAACCAATCGCCGACCCTCATCTTCAACTGCGGCGCCCCCATCAACGGCAGCAGTTGCACGGGCGCTTATGCCGCCGGCACCGTCGTGATCCTGACCGCGACAGCGGCACCGGGAGCCACCTTTACCGGCTGGAGCGGCGATTGCGCGAACGCCGGCACCTCGCCGACAGCGACGGTAACGACGAACGCGATCCATAATTGCACGGCGACATTCACCTCCACGCCCACGTTGACCATCACTGTGCTCAACAACGGCGGCAACATCAACGAAACCGCCACGAATCCCTCCTCCGCGACAGCCGCGCAGATCAGCAGTTGCAGCAGCAGCGGTGGCAGTTGCAAAGGCTTTTATGCTACCGGTACGGTGGTCACCCTGACCGCCACGCCGGCTCCGGGGTATATCCTCTCCGGCTGGGGCGGCAGTTGCACCGGCACGGCGACCGTCGTCACGGTGACGATGGATGCGAGCCGTAATTGCCTCGTGAGCTTTGCGCCGGCGTCCCCTCCCCCGCCGCCGCCGCCCAGCCGGGCATTGACCTCGCAAGAGATCACCGGCGATTGGTACGATCCGGCCTATAACGGTTCGGGATTCAACATTATCCAGACTACCCAGGGGCTGCTGCTCTTCTATTACGGCTGGGACAACGCCGGTCATCGTCTGTGGTTGATATCGGATATCGGTCCCAAGCAGGTCAACTCGGGAACGCCGCTCGTGTTGAACATGAACCAGACCAACACCAATACCGGCCGTTTCCTGACGCCTGCGGCGCCCAGTACGCTCACCGTATGGGGCAAGCTGACCATCACGTTCGGGGCGGGCAACAACACGGCCAGCGCCACTCTTTCCGGTAAGGATGGCACGGTTGGCCTGAGCTTGATGAGACTGGACGGCATGACGAATACGGCATCGGTCACCGGCGATTGGTACCAGCCTTCCTATAACGGTTCGGGATTCGACATACTCATGGCTCCACAGGGTTTGATCCTGTACTACTACGGCTGGGATAACGACGGTAACCGGTTGTGGCTGGTATCGGATATCACCGCCGCGGACACCGTTCCGGGGGCATCCATCACGCTGAATATGAAGACGACGAACAATACGACGAAAGATGCCAGTTTCATAAACCCCGCCAAGCCATCGACATTGTCGCTATGGGGTACGTTGAAGATTAATTTCTCGAGTTGCAGCAAGGCGACCGGCACCCTTGCCAGCCAGGATGGCAGCAGCACGGTCACCTACGACAACTTGCAGATGATCGTCGGCGTGCTGGGTGCGTCGCCGGGCTGTTGATCGGTAAACGCCAGGTGGGGTGAGCCGTTTGCGAACCCCACCTGTGCGAAAGTTGAATACAAGGCCCGCTTAGGCGGGCCTTGTTTCTTTCGCGGTCAACTCAGCATCGACGAGGCATGCCGCACTTGCCCTTCACCACGCACGACGAAGCGCTCGATGGTCAATGCTTCCGCACCCATCGGGCCATAGGCGTGCAGGCGCGTGGTCGAAATGCCGATCTCGGCGCCAAGGCCAAGTTCGCCGCCGTCGGAAAACCGCGAGGAGGCATTGACCATGACCACCGCCGAGCGCAGTGCATGCACGAAGCGCGCGGCAATGGTCTCATCCCGCGTGGCGATCACTTCGGTGTGGTCCGAGCCGTAGCGGCGGATATGCGCGATCGCTTCATCCGGGTTATCGACGATGCGCACGGCAAGAATCAGATCCAGATACTCCGCTGCGTAGTCGTCTTCGCTCGCCTTCTGCATGGCCGGCACGAGCGCGCGGCTGCGTTCGCAACCGCGTAGTTGCACGCCGCGCTGCGTCAGTTCGGCGGCGGCACGCGGCAGGAAGACCGGTGCGATCGCTGCGTGCACGAGCAGGGTCTCCAGTGCGTTGCATACCGCCGGGCGCGTCGTTTTGCCGTCGATCAAGAGGCGCAGGGCAAGGTCGATATCGGCACTTGCGTCCACATACAGGTGGCACACGCCCTGGTAGTGCTTGATGACCGGTACGCGCGCATGTTCGGCGACAAAGCGGATCAGCCCTGGGCCGCCACGCGGAATCGCAAGATCGACGATGTCGTTGAGTTGCAGCAGCGTCATCATGGTCTCGTGCCGCAAATCCTCGACGAGCGTGATCGCCGCTTCGGGCAGTCCTGCGCCGCGCAGGGCGTCACGCAGGGCGCCGGCGATGGCGCGATTGCTTTGGATCGCTTCGGAGCCGCCGCGCAGCAGTACGGCATTGCCCGCATAGAAGCACAGCGCGGCGGCATCGGCGGTGACGTTCGGCCGCGCTTCGTAAATCATCGCGACAAGGCCGAGCGGGATACGTTCGCGTTCGACGATAAGCCCATTGGGCCGCACATCGCGCCGCGTGATCTGCCCAACCGGATCGGGCAAGGTCGCGACATAGCGCAGGCCGGCGATCATCGCATCGAGCCGCGCGCGATCCAGGCGCAGGCGATCGACCAGCGCGGCCGTCTGTCCTTTCGCCGTTGCCCCCGCCACATCGTGCGCATTCGCAGCGAGGATGGCTTCGGCCTGGGCATCCAGCGCGGCGGCCATCGCATCCAGTGCGGCTCTTTTCGCGCTGGTGGGTAAGGCCGCGATAGCGGTGCCTGCGTCGCGGCAGGCCAGCGCGATGTCACGAATGTTATTTGCGGTGGATACGGAATCGGCGACGGTAGTCATGGGGCAAGGCTTTCCTCCAATACAACCAGGTCGTCGCGGCGTACCACGGTATCGCCATAGCTGAAGCCCAGCAGCGATTCGATTTCCCGCGTATGCCGTCCGGCGAGCCGGCGCACTTCGCCGGCGCTGTATTGGGCCAGTCCACGCGCGACAGGCGTTTTGTCTGCGTCCGCGCGGACGATGCGGACCAGATCGCCGCGGGCGAACTCGCCCTGTATACCAACGATGCCGCCGGGCAGCAGCGATTTGCCGCCGGCCAGCGCTTGCGCCGCGCCGGCATCGATGTGGATGACGCCACCGGAATCCGGGGCATGGCGCAACCAGTATTTGCGTGCGGCCAGGTGCAATTTCGGCGCTGCAAAATGCGTGCCGCGAAACCGCCCCTGGGTGAGCAAGGCGGCGATCCCTGCCGCTACGCTGCCATCGAACAGCACGGTGGCGATACCGGCGCTGGCCGCTTTTTGCGCCGCTTCGATCTTGGTGCGCATGCCGCCCGTGCCGAGCGCGCCGGCCTCGCCGGCCATCGCCAGCACCTGCGGGGTGATCGCCGCGACCGCTTCGACCGGCTGTGCGGCCGGGTCATGCCGCGGATTGGCGGTATACAAGCCTTCGATATCGCTGGCGATCAGCAGCAGGTCCGCATCGACCAGCGCGGCGACGATCGCGGCAAGGTTGTCGTTGTCGCCGAGCTTTAATTCTTCCACGGCCACCGTGTCGTTCTCGTTGACGATGGGCACGCTGCCCAGCCGCAAGAGTTCGAGCAGGGTATTGCGCGCATTCAGATAGCGCCGGCGATTGCGTACATCGTCATGCGCGAGCAGCACTTGCGCCACTGGTGCGGCGATCAGGCTTTGCCACAGCGCGATCATGCGCGTCTGGCCGAGTGCGGCGAGCGCCTGGCGCAGTACGAGCGTACCCATGCGCAACTCGGCCGGTATGCGTGCACGCCCCGCCGCGACGGCGCCTGAGGATACGAGAACGATTTCACGGCCGGCCGCGTGCGAAGCGGCGATGAACTGCGCCAGTGGATGGGCATTGCGATCGGACAATTCGCCTTGCCCATCGGCCAGCAGGCTGCTGCCGACCTTGAGCACGGCGCGCCGCCAGGCTGGTAGCGATTGTTCGGAAAAGTGCGTGATGCCCCGGTCGTTCATGTGGGTTGCCGCTGGACGCCGTGGCCCCTCTCAGGCGCATGCTACCACGCACATCCGCATCTGTGACAAAGGGGCTCTCCGCCGTCCGATCACGGTCTTGACAACGCTCATCAAGAGGCATAAATAAGCCTGTAAGATACAATTTTGCATATAGAAGGTATATACTTGCCTCTTAAAAGTATATATGTTAGAATTTTACAATAGGCCAAAAAAGATCTATAAAGAACAATTTTTGACGACAATAGGCATAAAAAGAGTGCTTACATGATACGAGATCGTTCCTACGTAACCATGACAACGCCCTGCTTGACCCCGCAAGAAATGGAGGCCGAATTGGGCGACAAGCTCAAGACTCAGCGCCTGTCCGGCAACCTCGACCAGAAAACGCTGGCCGCACGAGCCGGCGTGAGCCTTCGCGCCTTGCGCAACCTCGAAGGTGGGCAAGGTTCCACGGTCAAAACCCTGGTCAGCGTGCTGCGTGCCTTGGGCCGGCAAGACTGGCTCCAGGCCACCGCGCCGGTGGCGACGATCAATCCACTGCTGCTCACGCCGCAAGCCCGGCTCCGGCAGCGGGCTTCCCGTCCACGTCAGCGCCGCGCAGCTCAAGCCTGACCGCACAGCGTATGGCAGCAATCGAAAAACTCCGGCCCTACAGGCACGTGGGCGTCGTCGAAGTTCATCTGTGGGGCCAGCATATCGGCTCGGTCGCGCTCGATCCGGCTTACGGCTACTACGCGTTCGCTTACACGCCCGCGTTTGCGGGTCTGGGCATCGAGCCGTCACCGCTGCACATGCGGGTGGTTCCCCATGCGCCTTATCTGTTCACCGATCTGCCGCCGGCTACCTACCAGCGTCTGCCGGCGATGTTGAGCGACGCCCTGCCGGACGACTTCGGCAATGCGCTCATCGATCGCTACATGGCCGACCATGGTATTGCCGCGGCGAGCGTTACCGCGCTGGATCGTTTGGCCTACATGGGCACACGGGCGATGGGTGCGCTGACCTTCAAACCCTCACGCGGCCCGACCCGGCACAAGCCGACGACGATTGTGTTAAACGCGCTGGTCGAGCAGGCGCGCCGCGCCATCACCGGCCATGTCGATGCTGACGTTCACACCCACGCGGCGCTACGCAGCATCATCGACGTCGGCACCTCCGCCGGCGGCGCACGAGCGAAAGCCGTGATTGCGTGGAATCCAGTGACCAACGAAATTCGTTCGGGCCAACTCGATGCGCCCGAGGGCTTCGAGCACTGGCTGCTCAAATTCGATGGCATGGGCCGCGATCATGAACTGGGCGTCACGCAACACTATGGCCGCATCGAATACGCCTATCACCTGATGGCGCGCGCCGCCGGTATCGCCATGACCGATTGCCGGCTCCTTGAAGAAAATGGCCGCGCGCACTTCATGACGCGGCGCTTCGACCGCGAGGGGCAGAACATCCGGCACCACCTGCAAACGTTCTGTGCGATGGCACATCTGGATTACAGAAAGAAGGGCGCCAATGCTTATTCCCAACTTTTCGATACCCTGTACCAACTGCATCTGCCCTATGCCGACCTGGAGCAGGCGTTCCGCCGCATGACCTTCAACGTGATGGGCCGCAACTGCGACGACCACACGAAAAACTTTTCCTTTCTACTGCGCCAAGGCAGCGCCGCATGGTCGCTCGCACCGGCTTACGATCTGACCTTCGCCCACAACCCGCACGGCGCATGGACGAACCAGCACCTTATGTCGGTGAACGGCAAGTTCAAGGATTTCACCGTCGCCGACCTACTCGCCCAAGCCAACCGCTTCGGCATCGGCACCGCTAAAGGGGTGATCGAAGAAGTCCGCGTTGCTATCGGGCAGTGGGGCAGCTTTGCTCGCCAAGCCGAGGTGCCGCAAGCACAGATGACGGAGCTTCAGAGGCAGTTTTTGGTGTTGCGCTGAAAGCCGGGATTCGGGATTCGAGATTCGGAAAAGCGCGCTTTCCCCTATCCAGGAACCTGCCGGTCTCTCTCCCGCACGCCATGCTGTCACCTCTCCTCTCCCGCTCGCGGGAGAGGTCGGCGCGCAGCGCCGCATGCGCTGCTTCGGTCTCTCCCTGCCCTACTCCCTGCTCCCTACTCCCTACTCCCTGCTTTTTTCACACTGAACTCATGCACCGCATCGACCAGCACGGCGACATGCGCCGGGTCGATATCCGGCGTGATGCCATGCCCGAGGTTGAACACGTGGCCGGGATGCGCGCCGAAATCCTCAATGATCTTGCGCGCCTGCGCACGGATCGTTTCCGGCGCGGTGGCCAGTGTGGCCGGGTCGAGGTTGCCGTGCAGCGCGACGCGCGCGCCGACGCGCGCGCGCGCTTGACCGATGCCGATCGTCCAGTCCACACCCAGCGCGTCGCAACCGGTATCCGCCAACGATTCCAGATGTCCGTTCGCGCCCTTGGAGAACAGGATCAGCGGTACGTCACGCGTGACCGGGTGCGCTTTCAGGCACGCCACGACCGCAGCCATCGGCTCGCGCGAGAACTCGCCAAACGCATCGGGCGCGAGCAGGCCGCCCCAGGTATCGAACACCATCAGTGCCTGCGCACCGGCAGCAGCCTGCGCGGTGAGATAGGCGGCGACGGCCTGCGCGAGCGTATCCAACAGACGGTGCATGGTGCGCGGATCGTCCAGCGCCAACGCTTTGGCGCGCGTAAAACTCGATGAGCCTTCGCCTTCGATCATGTAACAGGCCAGCGTCCATGGACTGCCGGAAAAACCGATCAGCGGTGCGCGCGCACCCAGTTCGCGACGGATCAGGCGCACGGCGTCCATCACATAGCGCAGGTCGGTTTCCGGATCGGGCGCCCCCAGGCGTGCGATGTCGGCGGCGCTGCGCAGTGGCCGATGCAGTTTCGGGCCTTCGCCATCGACGAAATGCAGGCCCAGCCCCATCGCATCGGGGATCGTGAGGATGTCGGAGAACAGGATCGCTGCATCGAGCGCGAAGCGCGCCAGTGGTTGCAACGTCACTTCGCAGGCCAGTTCCGGCGTCTGTGCGAGCGCGAGGAAACTGCCGGCACGCTCACGCGTCGCGCGGTATTCGGGCAGGTAGCGGCCGGCCTGACGCATGATCCAGATCGGCGTCCTATCGACGCTCTGGCGGCGCAGCGCGCGCAGGAAACGATAGTCGGGCGTGGCGTCTGACATGCAAAGCGGCTCCATTTTGAAAAATCCGGCGTATGCGCCGGGGTGGTCTAAAAGTGGCGCAACCTCAACCCAGGGGGCCATCGAACCCTTGCGCGAACATCACACGAAAACCGCGTTTGAGCTGCATATCGCGCGCATGCTCGAACGCGGACAGCGCCGCGTCGCGTTCGAGAAAGACTTCGCGACGACTACTCGCCTTGCCGCCTTGCTGGCCCCATTCGCGGAACAGCATCCATCCGCCGAGCAGATCCTGCTGTAACACGATTTGGTAATAGCGTGGCACATCGGCGCCGACAGCGTTGGTTTGCATGAATACGCGCATGAGCGGCGGATTGTAGCCTTACACGTGCGGTTCGGGAGCATGGCGCAGGAAAAACGATGTTGCATGTCGCTCACGTGTGGTCGAGCACCTCCGCGATGCTCTCTTCGGCCACATCCGCGACGATTTGCGCATGACCCAGTGCACGCCAGAGAATCAGGCGCAAGCGTCCGCCGAGGTTCTTCTTGTCCAGGCGCATATGCTCGATCAAATGAGCGGTCGCGCACGGCGGCGGCCGGATCGGCAGATGCAGCGCGGACAACAGACGGGCGAGGCGTTCGGCATCCGCGGCCGGCGCGCGCTTGAGATCGGCCGACAGGCGCGCCGCCAGCAGCATGCCCATCGCGACGGCCTCGCCGTGCAACAGCGTGCCATAGCCGGTTTCGGTTTCCAGTGCGTGCGCGAAGGTGTGGCCGAAGTTGAGCAGCGCGCGTTCGCCCAGTTCGCGTTCGTCGCGCTGCACGACGCCGGCCTTGTGCCGGCAGCTTTGCGCGATCGCTTCGACGAGCGCGCCGTCGTCGCGCGCGTTCAGCGCCGCGGCATGCGCTTCCAGCCAGGCGAAGAATGCCGCGTCGCCGATCGCGCCGTATTTCACGACTTCGGCCAGGCCCGCGCGATACTCGCGATCCGGCAGCGTCTTCAGCGTGTCGGTATCGGCGATGACCGCGCGCGGCTGATGAAAGGCGCCGACCAGGTTCTTGCCGGCCGGCAGGTTCACGCCGGTCTTGCCACCGACCGAGGAATCCACCATCGCCAGCACAGTGGTCGGCATCTGCACGAACGCGATGCCGCGCATCCAGCAGGCCGCCGCGAAGCCGGCGAGATCGCCGATCACACCGCCGCCCAGCGCGAGGATGGTCGCATCGCGGCTTGCGCCGAGCGCGGCCAGCGCATCGAACACACGCGCGGTATCGGCCAGCGTCTTGTGCGCTTCGCCGTCGGGTAGCACGAGCGCGGCATGCCGCAAGCCTGCAAGGCCGGCCTGCACACGCGACAGATAAAGCGGCGCGACCACGTCGTTGCTGACGACGAGCACGTGCTTGCCGTGGATCGCCGCACGCCAGCGCGCCGCATCGGCGAGGAGTCCGGCGCCGACATGGATCGGATAGGCGCGTTCGCCGAGCGCGACTTCGAGGGTGGTGAGGCTCATGCGATCACTCCGGCGCTATCGCGGTGCCAACGCGCTTGGAGCAGGTCCAACAGATCGCGTTCCACCTGTGCGCCGGTGCCGACGTCCGTGGAGGGCAGGCGCAGATCGGCGATCTGCGCATACAGCGGATCGCGTTCCACCGCGAGTTGCTGCAGACGCGCGTGGCGATCCGGCGCACGCAGCAGCGGGCGCTGGCGATCGCGTTCCAGGCGCGCAATCTGCACGTCGATCGGCGTGTCCAGCCAGATCACGAAACCGCGTTCGCGCAGGACGCGGCGGTTGTTCGCATCCAGTACCGCGCCACCGCCGGTCGCGAGCACGAAACCACGCCGCTGGGTGAGTTCGTCCAGTACGGCGCTTTCGCGGCGACGAAAACCGGCTTCGCCTTCCAGATCAAAAATCAGGCTCACGGTCGCGCCGGTGCGCGCTTCGATCTCGTGGTCCAGATCGACGAACGGCATGCGATACGCTTCGGCAATCTGGGAGCCGATGGTGGTCTTGCCGGCGCCCATCGGGCCGATCAGGAACAGGTTGGGTGAGGGGTTCATGGCCGGCATGCTAGCAGAGCCGCACTGCATACCCTTGACTGGCGAAGAGGGAAATCACAGGCTCCCCCACGAATCCAGTCACTTCTGCGGCGGCCACTGCCTGGCACTGTGCAATACACGCAGCACGCGCACCTGGTCGCCAGCCAGTTCATACACCAGGATGTAGTTGCGATGCGCTACCAGCTCGCGCGTACCCGAGGCTCGGCCCAATTGACCCAGACGGGGATGATCGAGCAGGTAACCGGCTTTGTGCGCAAATAGTTCATCCAGGGTCAGCGCGGCAGCCGGGTTATCCTGTGCGATGTAGTCGCGAACTGCTCTACGGTCGGCAAAGGCCGAGCGTGTCCAGACCAACTTCACGATGCGGAACGGGCCATTTTGCGCCGCAGTTCAACCCGCCAGGCGGCGGCTTCGGCTTCGACTTCTTCAACCCGAATCAGGTGGCCCGCATGGGCTTCGTCCAAGCCGATTTGCACCTCGCGGCGGAACCAATTGTCGTACTGGGTCGTTTCGCGCTGCTGCTGCTGAACGAAATCGCGCATGAAATCGCGTAGAAGTTGTGCACCGGTGCGGTCATGTGCCTTGGCGGCGGTGGCAAATTCGTCTTTCAGGGCGGCATCGACCTGAAAGGTAAAAGTGGCCTCGTTCATGACATTACCTTCATGACCTTGGGGTGCGTGTGTACATGGTAGCGCATTCTTGCAATCCCCCTGCAGCGAATCCCTGCATGCCATCGTCAGCGAAAAAAAGGGGCGACCCACGTGGCCAAAGCACCCCTGCGTCGCGCTTCGTGTTAGCCTGCGCACCCGAACGCGGCGATGCGCGCGTTTCCCCCTTGCGATTTCTCACTTTCGTTCCGCCATGCTGCGTTTCATGCTGCTGTTCCTGCTGTCACTATCCGCATTGTTTATCGCGGAATTGTTACAGCCGGTCGATCAATACGTGATCCTGCCGTTTACCAGCGGCATCGCCAAGGTCTGCGTGTGGCTGGTCGGTTTCTTCGATTCGCACGTGCTGGCCGTAGGCAAGGAACTGCACAGCACTACCAACGGGTTTGCGATCTCGATCGAGCGCGGCTGCAACGGTATCGAGGCGATCATCATCCTCATCTCGGCGATGCTGGCGTTCCCCTCGACATGGAAACAAAAAGCCATCGGCCTCACCATCGGCTTTGTCGCGATCCAGACCCTGAACCTCGTGCGCATCATCAGCCTGTTCTATCTGGGCCAATGGAATCGCGTATGGTTCGATTGGTTCCATCTGTATCTGTGGCAGGCGCTGATCGTGCTGGATGCGCTGGTCGTATTCCTGTTCTGGCTGCGCTGGCTGCCCAAGCAGAGGATGAGCGATGCGCCCGCGCAAGCCGCCGGCCTCACAACCCTGGCTGTGTTGCCGTCGGGACCGAACCCGGCTTCGTCGGGTTAGCGCGCCATGCTCTCCTTGTCTGCCTGGCCACTGACCGACCGTCGACGCATCGTTGGCGTGTTCACCGACATCGACGACACGCTGACCACCAAAAGCGCGATCACGCCCGACGCGCTGGCCGCCCTGGCCGCGCTGCGCGAGGCGGGCCTGCACGTGATCGCCCTCACCGGCCGACCGCTGGGTTGGTGCGAACCTTTCGTGCGCGACTGGCCGCTGGATGCGATCGTGGCCGAAAGCGGCGCGGCGGCGCTGATCCACCAAGGCGGCACGACCCACACGCTCTACCAGCAAGACGCCGCCACCCGCGCTGCCAACACCGTGCGCCTGCAACAGGTTGCCGCGCGCATCCTGCGCGAGGTACCCGGCGCCCACATCGCCACCGATTCGACGGGCCGTGAGACCGATCTTTCGATCGACCACAGCGAAGTCCACCACCTGGACGAAGCGCACATCGCGCACGTGCTGGCGATCATGCGTGCCGAGGGTCTGCAGGCCACCGTCAGCAGCATCCACATCAACGGCGGCTATGGCCCACACGACAAGCGCGCAGGTGCGCGTTGGATCGTACGCGAACGCTTTGGGCGCGATCTCGACGCCGAGCGCGAAAGCTGGGCCTTCATCGGCGATTCCACCAACGACGCGCCGCTGTTCGACTACCTGCCCAACTGCATCGGCGTCGCCAACATCCGCCGCTTCCTCGCCGCCCTTCCACATCCGCCGCGCTACATCACGCGCAGCGAACGCGGCGCGGGCTTTGCCGAAATGGCGCAGACACTGCTGGCGGCGCGCGGTACCATGAAAAAATGACGAACACGACCACGTCCGCCGAATCGGCGCTGCTTTACCAACAGGCCATCGCCACATTCAAGCGGCTTCTCGACGAAGCGCGCGCATCCGGCGATCCCGAAGCAACCGCGATGACGCTGGCGACGGCCGGCGAAGGCGGACGCATCTGCGCACGTATCGTGCTGCTCAAGCAGGCGGACGAAGAAGGCTTCCGTTTCTACACCAACTATACGAGCGCAAAAGCGGCGCAGCTCGAGCAAACGCCGCACGCGGCGCTGTGCTTTCACTGGAAGACCTTGCGCAACGGCGTGCAGGTGCGTGTCGAAGGGCGCATCGAAAAAGTATCGCCGCAGGAGTCCGAGGTGTATTTCGCCTCACGCCCGCGCGGCAGCCAGATCGGCGCGTGGGCTTCACTGCAATCGCAGACGCTGCCGAACCGCGATGAATTCGAAGCGCGCATCGCGCAGTTCGAACAGCGTTTCGTCGCAGGCCCGGTACCGCGCCCACCGCACTGGGGCGGCTATCTCATGATCCCCGATCGCATCGAGTTCTGGTATGGCGCGGATTTCCGCCTGCATGAGCGGCAGTTGTATGTGCGCGGCGATAGCGGTTGGACCCGGCGCATGTTGTATCCGTAGTGCGGGACCCGCATGGATGCCGGTTTGTTCCCCCGATCAGAAGCGCCTCGCAGGCAAGCTTTGCCGTCATAGCTTGCCCCCAAAGTACTTTTGATCGGGGGGAGGACAGCAAAAGTTAACCCGAGAGTTCGCGCCCCCGCTGTGTCGCCGCATCGACCGCGCGTGCGACGAGGCCGCGCAGATCGCCCGCTGCGAACGCAGCCAGCGCCGCCGCGGTAGTTCCGCCTGGAGAAGTGACGCGCTCGCGCAGCGTGGCGGGCGGCTCGCCACTTTCGATCATCATGCGTCCCGCGCCAAGGCATGTCTGCGCCGCCAGCACACGCGCGGTCTCGCGCGGCAGCCCCTGCGCAACGGCCGCCTCTTCCAGCGCCTCGACCAGCAGGAAAAAATACGCCGGGCCAGAACCGGAGACCGCAGTGACCGTGTCCATCTGTTCCTCGCGCTCGATCCACACGGTGCGTCCCGCGGCGGCCAGAATCGCTTCGGCCTGACGGCGTTGCTCCGTGCTGGCGGATGCGTTCGCGATCAGGCCGCTGGCACCAGCGCCGATCAACGCGGGCGTGTTGGGCATCGTGCGCACGATCGGCAGTTCCGCGCCCAGCCAGTCGCGCAGTTGCGCGATACGGATACCGGCGGCGATCGACACGATCAGCGGCCGCGCACCGCCAAACGCCGGCGCAAGTTCCGCGCACACGGCTTGCATCACCTGTGGCTTGACCGCGAGCACGACCACACCCGCGCCGTGCACGGCATCGGCTCCGCGTGCGTGTACTTCAACGCCGAAATCGCGCGCCAGCGCGACGCGCAGGTCCGCGTTCGGCTCCGCGACCGCAATCGACGCGGCGGGAGTGTTGCCGCGCACCAACGCGCCGATCAGGCTGCGCGCCATGTTGCCGCCGCCGATAAAGGCGATGGCTGGGAAAGAGGATTCGCTGGTCATCGTCGATGCAAGCGGTCGCTGCGAATGCGGGAGGGGGATGGTAGAGCAGATTTCTGGCGCATGCTCCTGATTTTTGCACTCATGTTTTTGCACACAGATTTGAATGGGAGGAACGCAAAAGGGAACAGGGGAAAAGCGCGCTTTCCTTCCGCGAAAGTACCTCCCCCTACTTCGTCATTCCCGCCACGCAGCCTGAGGGCCACGCGCGCCCCTCTCCCACAAGCAGGCGAGGTGACAGCCTCCTTCCCCTGCCCTTTCACGCAAAGTCGGAACTGCGAAGGCAGGGACTCTTTCGGGGGTGAGACGCAATTTCCCCTGCTCCCTGCTTCTTCCACGCTAACGCGGGAACGCCGAACAGCGCGCGCCGAACAGCGCCGTCCCCACACGCACCATCGTCGCGCCTGCGGCGATCGCCAACTCCAGATCGTCGGACATACCCATCGACAACGTATCC
>JAISPQ010000219.1 GCA_031274955.1 Rhodanobacter sp. | reverse complement strand
GGGTTTTTTTGTTGCCTCGTTGTCCAAGGTCGTCCATGACATCCGGGGCCAGTAGGGGCCATATTTGGGGCCATACACCCCGTTCTGCCCGGCGATCCTTGTAGATATGGCCCCATGTCGAAGTCGAAACCGCTGACCGATGTCGCGATCCGCAACGCTAGCATGCCGCATGCCATTCTTCCGGCTTGATGTCGTCCGCCGGTCGAACTCAACCATACTCACCGCCTTGGATTCTTTCACCTTCGCGCGCGCGCACGCGCGAAGCATGCCGGTTCCTTGTCGCAGATGCGCTGCAACTCGGTGAGCGTGGACGGCTCGAACAGGGCGCGAGATCGTTGCGGATTTACGCGTGCGGCATGCGCGGCTGTGTGGTATCGAGGCTCCGACCGAGCGCGTGCTGGATATGATCGACGAGTTTCCGGTGCCGTTCGTAGCTGCCACCGCGGCGCACGGCACGACGACGATACGCGGTGCGGAAGAACTACGCGTCAAGGAATCGGACCGTGATGGCGAACAGCCCGCGCCGGCTCGGTATCGCGGTTGACGAAACCCCGGACGGCGCGCATCGAAGGCGGTTTACTGCGCGCAGGCGCGGTCGATATTTAGCTTCGGGGCTTGTCTGGGGTACCGAAGGTTACTGCTGGTAGATTGCTTGCAGAAGACGTTGGGCGGCAGTCGCGGCGGAGATGTCCACTTTCTGGCCGCTTCTCAAGGATAGGGCCCAGCCAAGAGGCGCCCTCAGGGGAGCCAGGGTGCAGAGTTGATCATTCAACATCAGGCATGGCGGCCAGGTAGCAGGGCTTGATGAAACACTGGTCTTTTCGGGCGAAGGATTTCCAGTTAGAGTTTCCACACAATTACCGTAAAACCCAACCAAGTAATCGAGCTGCAATGGCGGAATAATATGGTCAACGATACGTCGACTGTTGTAATCAAAGAGACTAAGATCGTCAAGCCTGACAAGATAATCGAACCACAATGGCGGTGCAATAATATGATCGGCGATATGCCAAATATTGTAATCATTGTAATCTAGGAGACCAAGATTGTTCAGGTTTTTCACTGCTTCTTCGGCATGAGCCGAGCGAGTTTCTACATAGGTGTCGATTCCGGACCAGCCTTTATATGAAGTGTCTGCGCCAGTGGAATGTGCCTGACGAGCTTCGGCAAGTAAATCTTTGCGCTTTTTGGAAAACAACTCGTCTTTAAAGAAATACCATCCTTTTTTAGCCGCACCGATATAAAAATCGTCACATTTTTTGTCCTGCTCGCGGTCCGATGCATTGCCGTTGATGCGCGCAACGGTTACTTCTCCGGTCAAATAACCGTATAGCCTGGCTTTGATCAGCATATCGCTTAGCGTTGCGGCGCCTGAATTATCAAAGTATCCGCCATCAACGACATGCCGCAATTCCCCGTCGATGGAAATAGCGCCTGCGGGAGATATCAGCGGGAATCGTGCACTATCCAGGGCTGCTACGCCAATCGGAATATTTGCAGGCACATTGCTCGGGTTATACCAATTGGCATTGGAAAAGACGACGCGATCTCCTGTCTCAACTGCCGTCGCGGTAAACAGCAGGATTGGACCGCCACTGTCAAATCCAGCTCTGGATTCTTCCAGATCGACAGTGAATGCACCCAGGGTGTCTCGATCAACAGGTTGTACGACCTCCACCTCCAAAGCGTCAAGCGCCCCCATTTGCCAGCTATCCAGCAAAGCCTTCCCCCTTTGCGCATCCCCCCGTGGGCGCAGAAAATCAGTTGTCAGCGTGGATGCCAGGGCTGGTGTCAAATGATCCAGGAGCAGGGTATTGCGGACGAGTGTCCACAATGGATAATTGTTGTTATCCGGATAAGGCTCCCCTTTCTTGATTCCGGCTTGTTCGCGTTGCTGCTTGCAACGCTCCCAGGATGCGTACAGAGGGTGGGATTCTTTTTCCAGCTTGCGGAGTTCGGCGCGCATTACCGCCCATGTCGCAATACCGAGGCTGCCGCCGGAGACGCCGCTTGCCGCGAAGACATGGGATCCGAAATCCCCGCATGTCATGTCATCTGCAAGGGCAAGGACTTCGGCGGTAAAGAGCGCGGCACGCAAGCCGCCGCCATCTGCATGGATTGCGATCTGTTTCCCGCTTGGGGTTATCGCGACGGCAGGCGGCGGATTGTGGTGTGGTAGATGATGCCATTCCTGCCCGGTTTTTTCACGATGCAAGAAGAGGGCGCCTATCACGATTAGCGCCATCAAGGTGGAACCGAGCCCAAGCAGATATCTTCTGGCAACCACTAGGCAGGCCAATGCCGAAGCGAGCCATGCCAGCCACACGAACGCAATCGGTATGCTCCCGACCTTGAAAAGCCAGACTATTAACACGGATGGCCAAGGATCCAAGAATGCAAGGCACAAAAGCATCAGACTGAGCAGAATGAATACAATTACGAGCAGGATGGTTGATAGATTATCCGGCACGGGAAGGGACTGGCGGCGGATACGGAAGGCGGCCCATGCACGGAGTGTGATCCATGCAAGGACAGGCGTAATGCCGCTCACAATGAGAGTGAATTCGGCGGAGAGGTGAAGCTCGGAAAGCACCATTGCAATCGCAAAGACAAGACCGATGCCGATTTTCCAGGCCAGCGGTATTCTCCACTTCCACGGCGTCAGCGCGATGACAGATGACACAAGCCATGGCAGCAGCACGATGAAAGATACGACCGCCATGAACACTGCGGCAAAGAACATATCGAGGAACACCGAGCTGGTGCTTCCCTCCATATTCACCAGATAGGCGGTGTGAATGGCGACAAGTGTGCCAATGAATACAAAGCACGAGTAACGGCTGACGGCCTGACGGCGCTCTTCATCATACCCTGGTCGTTTGACAAGCCATGGCAGCAGCCCGATGAGAGATATGAACGCCGTGGATACTGCGGCAATGAGCATATCGAGCAGCACCGAGCCGGCGTTCCTCGATATGTTCACCAGATAGGCGATGAGAATGACGGCAAGTGCGGCAATGAATACAAAGCTCGAGCGACGGCTGACAACCTGATAGCGCTTTTCATCGTACCCTGGTTCTTTGAGATGCCGGCGGACGACTTCCAGTGGACCTGTGACCCGGACGATGAGTGCCAGAATCCCCGCCAAGATCAACCCGGAACCCCAAATCGCCGCATAAGCGACAATACCGGCCCAGAGAAAATCTTCGCTCTGCTGGCTCTGCTGGCCAAGCCATAAATCTAAATCATTGAAGATGCTCGTCAGAATATCGCGCGCCTGGTCTATGCATGTCAGCAGCAAAGTGACCGCGACCAAGCCCAAGGCGCCAACCCAAGCCCGGCGGACAACGATTGACCATTGCTTGGCCAGGCTGACCAAAACGATTGACCTCCGCTTAGCCAAGCTGACCAAGCGGTTCCATCGTCCGTACAGGAAACGTTTAACGCCGTCGAATTTTTGGCGGTCCATGGTCAACTCCTGACCACAGAATGATACGTGATACACAGAAACACAGCCACTTTTGGACTGGTATGGCTCGTCTTGGGTGGTTGGTCTGGCGGAGAGGGTGGGATTCGAACCCACGTTACGGTAAAACCGTAAACCGGATTTCGAATCCGGCGCATTCGACCACTCTGCCACCTCTCCACTATCCCGGCGGCGTGCGGAGTGTCGCGCACGTCGCGTATCGTCCCCTGCCGAGGTCCCGGACGCATTGCGTGGGATTGGCTGGGTATGCCGGCGGGGCCGGCGCCGCGGACGGCGGTTTGCCGCGCGTCCGAGTGGGGCGCGGATGATACGGGTCCGCGGCGTGCGAGACAACCCGCGATCGCGGCGGGGTACACTTCCACACTTCCATGCGCCGCCGGTGGCGTCTTTTGCGAGGAATCCATGAGTCCGTTGTCCGTCCCCGTTTCCTGCGGCGAGTTGATCGACAAGATCACGATCCTGGAGATCAAGTCCGAGCGTATCGGCGATCCGGCCAAGCGCGCCAATGTGCGCACGGAATTGGACCTGTTGAACGCGACATGGACATCCGCTGCGGCCTCGCACACGGACATTTCCGGCGAGTGGGCGCGGCTGCGCGCGGTCAACGAGGCGTTGTGGGACATCGAGGATCGCATCCGCCTCAAGGAGAAGGCACGGGCATTCGACGCGGAGTTCATCGAACTCGCGCGCTCGGTCTATTTCCGCAACGACGAGCGCGCCGCGATCAAGCGCGAGATCAACGAAAAACTCGGCTCGGCGCTGGTGGAGGAAAAGTCCTATCAGGACTATCGCTGACACGGTTATCGGTGCAGTGTGGCGGCGAACGCTTCCAGGCGTTCGATCACATCGTCGATTTCGATCAGGTCCATCACGCCGCGATGTTCGAGCTTGGTTCCCCATGGCAGCATGGCGGCGGGTTT
>JAISPQ010000168.1 GCA_031274955.1 Rhodanobacter sp. | reverse complement strand
AGTGGCAATTCGCGCCGTGAGCCGGGGTAACGGTTTGCCGCGGCGACGATTGCATCGAACGTAGGCGACATTCGTGCGTATTCTGCTGGCCGAAGACGATGCTCTGCTGGGCGATGGCATATGCTCCGGCTTGCGGCAACAGGGCCTTCAGGTCGACTGGGTGCGTGACGGCGAGACGGCATGGCAGGAATTGCGCACCGATGCCTACGCCGCCGCGGTGCTGGATCTGGGCCTGCCACGCATGGATGGCGTGGACGTGCTGCGCAAGGCGCGTGGCGCGGGCGTTGAAATCCCGATTCTGGTACTGACCGCGCGCGACGCGATACCCGATCGTGTGCGTGGGCTCGACCTGGGCGCCGATGATTACGTCGTCAAACCCATCGATCTGCACGAGCTCGGCGCACGGCTGCGCGCGCTGGTACGCCGTTCGCGTGGATATCCCACGGAACAGCTACAGGCGTGCGGCATCTCTCTGGAACCGGCATCGCGGATGGTATTCCGCGACGGCAGGCCGATCGATCTGTCGATGCGGGAATTCGATCTGCTGCATACGCTGATGATCAATGCCGGTCGCGTGTTGTCGCGCGAGCGGCTCGAACAGAGCCTGTACGACTCGGGACAGGAAGTGTGGAGCAATGTCGTGGAGGTACATATTCATCATCTGCGCAGCAAGCTCGGCAAGGATCTGATCCGCACCGTGCGAGGTGTTGGCTACATGCTGTCGCGCGATGACGCGCAGACGCGATGATTGCGTCGCGCTCGCTACAAGGACGCCTGCTGATCCTCGTGCTCGGCGCGGTGGCCGGTTTGTGGTTCGCCACCGTATTGATGACATGGAGCGACGCCCGGCACGAGATCGACGAGTTGCTCGACAGCTATCTGGAGCAAACCGGCGCGCTGCTCGTCATGCAGTCCTTCGACGAGGACGACGAGCCGGCCCTCGACCTGTCTGTCAAGCGCCGTTACTCTCCCAAGGTCGCCTTTCAGGTCTATCACGAAGGCAAGCTGGGCATCCACTCGGTCAATGCGCCGCATCAGGCGATGATCGGATCGGGCGAGCATGCCACTTCCGGATTCTCGACGGTGCGCCTGGACGGCGCTACCTGGCGCATCTTCGCCACCCAGGATGCACGGCACGATCTTCAAGTCTATGTCGGCGAGCGTATCGACTCGCGTAGGGCGATCCTCTGGGCGCTACTGTTCAACATGCTGTGGCCGATGGCCTTGGCGTTGCCGATCCTGGCGCTGGTCCTGTGGTGGGCGGTCAGGCGCGGCATGGCGCCGCTGCGCACGTTGAGCGGCACGCTGGCCGGGCGCGATCCGCGCGCGCTGGATCCCATCCGGATGGAGCGTGCACCGGTCGAGATGAAACCCATGCTGGATGCGCTCAATACGCTGTTTGCCCGCATCCGCTCGATGATCGATGCCGAACGCCGCTTCACCGCCGACGCCGCCCATGAATTGCGCACGCCGATCGCCGCGATCAAGGCGCAGGCCCAGGTGGCGATGGCCGCGGAGGATAACGCCACGCGACGCCACGCCCTGTGCGGAACACTCCAAGGTTGCGACCGCGCAGCCCATCTGGTGGATCAACTGCTCCTGCTTTCCCGCCTGGAAGCCAGCGCCGCCATGCCGGAGAAGCAGCCGATCGATCTTGGCGCGTTGGCAAGGCAGGTCATGGCGGATATCGCGCCGATGGCCCTGGAAAAAATGCAGCAGATCGAACTGGAAAATTCGCAGTCATGCGTGGTCACGGGCAATGCGGCATTGCTGGCCTCGCTTGCGCGCAACCTGATCGACAACGCCATCCGTTACAGCCCGGCGCAGGCGCGTATCGTGGTGACGGTAACGCAGCGCAACGGCGGCGTTTTGCTGCGTGTGGAAGACAGCGGGCCGGGGCTGGCCTCTACCGAACAGGAGCGGCTGGGCGAACGCTTTTTCCGTGTTGCAGGCACCACCCAGAGCGGCAGCGGCCTGGGCTGGTCGATCGTGCGCTGTATCGCGTCGGCGCATGGCGCGGACGTGGACATCGCTCGCTCGCCGGACCTTGGCGGTTTACGGGTCGATGTTCTGTGGCCGAGGTAAACTCCCATCTGCCGCCATCCCGTGCGGCTGCCGATCTGAATCGTCCGCTCCCGCCATTCATGCCCATTCGCATCGCATTGGATATCCCGCCCGCACCGGCCCTCAACCAGGAGCGTTTCACGAATGCCGCCAAGGTCGAAAATGGTTCCGGCGCAAATGCAACGACGTGGTCGGTCGCCAGTGCACACCGGCAGAGAAAGCCGATGTCATAAGTTGCTTGCTTGGAACTTGTCCTTATATTCCCACCGGACTGGTGGGAATATAAGGACAAGTTCTTACCCTCAAACAGAGAGAGAGAGCCGGCAGCAAGCTGCATCTCTCCCGAACCCAAACTGATTTGGAGATATCCCCATGTCCAGCCGATTCAACAGCACGATCCGCGTCGCGGGCGCCTGTCTGGCGTTCGCCATCACGGCGTTTTCTTCTCTGGCCTTGGCCAAAGAAGAAGAGGAACATGAGCACGAGCGCGGCATACGCCCCATACCGCTCCTGCCCTTGTATCAGCAAGAATGCGCGTCCTGCCACATCGCTTTCCCACCCGGCATGCTGCCCGCCAGTTCCTGGCAGCGCATCATGAACAACCTGAAGCACCATTACGGCGCGGATGCGTCCCTGGATGAGGCTGCCGTCAAACAGCTGGAGCAGTGGCTCACCACCGTGACCAATCGCACGCAGCCACTGCCGGAGCCGCCCGAAGACCGTATTACGCGATCAGCATGGTTCGTGCACACGCATCATGAAGTGGCGGCTTCCGTATGGAGCCGGCCCGCGATCAAAAGCGCCGCGAATTGCGCCGCCTGCCATAACGCGGCCGACCCGGGTAATTTCAGTGAACACTATGTGCGCATCCCAGCGGTGAAGCCATGAAAGATAGGCTCGTCTTACAACTGGGCGCCCATCGAAGTTTCTTATGCGGAGAAAAGCCATAGCCTGGAAAAACACGACCAACCGCTACGGTGCGCTGACCATCGACCTGCACTGGCTCATGCTGCTAAGAACAACAGGGGGTGTATCTTCGCGCGTCAGGTTTTGCTGTGCACGTGCGGTTCGCCCGTGGTGGCGGCGAGTGTGGCTTGCGGTGGCTCCATCTTATCGCCGAGCAGCCGGCGCACGCTGATGTAGAACACCGGAATCAGCAGCAGGCCCAGGACCGTCGCGAACAGCATGCCGCCGACCACGCCGGTGCCGATCGCATGGCGCGAATTGGCGCCGGCGCCGCTGGAAATAACCAGCGGAAACACACCAAGGATGAAGGCCAGCGAGGTCATCAGGATCGGCCGCAGGCGTAATCGCGCGGCATCCACGACGGCGCTGGCGAGGTTGCGTCCGGCGCGTTGTTCCTGCACCGCGAATTCCACGATCAGGATCGCGTTCTTTGCGGCCAGTCCGATGATCGTGATGATGCCGATCTTGAAATACACATCGTTCGGCAGGCCACGCAGCATCATCGCGAGCACCGCGCCGAGCACGCCCAGCGGCACCACCAGCAGTACGGCGACCGGGATCGACCAGCTTTCGTACAGCGCGGCGAGGCAAAGGAACACCACAAGGATCGACAGCGTGTACAGCATCGGCGCCTGACTGCCGGAAATAATTTCTTGCAGGGATTGTCCGGCCCAGTCGTAACTGAATCCCGGCGGCAGGTCCTGCGTGACGATGTTCTGCATTGCCGTCATCGCATCACCGGAGCTCTTGCCCGGCGCCTGCATGCCGACGATCTCGATGGCCGAGTAGCCGTTGTAGCGCACCAGACTCGGCGATCCCATCATCCATTGGGTGTGCACGACGTTGGACAGCGGAATCATCGCCGGCGTGCGTGCGCCGCCGCCCGTGGCCGGGGTCAGCGAACTGGGCACATAGAAACGATCAAGCGCCTCGGGCGACATGCGGAACGGAGCGTCCGCCTGCATGTTCACGCGCAGCACACGGCCCTGATAGAAGAAGTCGTTGGCATAGACCGGCGCCAGCATGAGCTGAATGGCCGTATAGACGTCCGTTAGCGACAGGCCCATCGATCCTGCTTGCACGCGATCCACTTTCATCGCCAGTTGCGGCGAATCGGGCAGGCCGTTCGGGCGCACGCCGACGAGGGTGCCCTTTTCCTGTGCGGCCTTGCCGAGCAGGAGATTCTGCGCGCTTATCAACGCCTCGTGTCCGGCGCCGGCGCGATCTTGCAGATACATGTCGAAACCGCCGAACATGCCCAAGCCGATGATCGTCGGCCGGTTGACCACGAACACCTGTGCGTCGCGGATGTTGGCGGCCAGTGTACGGTTGAGTTGCTGGATCAGCGTCATGACGTCGTCTTTGCGCTGATCCCAGGGTTTGAAGCGGATGATGCCCAGGCCAACATTCTCGCCCTGGCCGACGAAGCTGAAGCCCGACACCGCGATGACACCCTCAACGGCCGGATTCTGGCGCACGAGCGTGTCGTACTGGCGCATCACTTCCTTGGTGCGCTCGATGCTCGCGCCCGGTGGCAGCGAGATCAGTCCCATGGCGTAGCCCTGGTCTTCTTCTGGCAGGAAGCTGGTGGGCAGGAGCATGAATAAGTAGCCGCACAGCACGGCCACATAGGCGAATGCGGCCATCAACAGCCAGCCGTGCCGGATCACGCCGCGAACATAGCCGGCGTAGCCCTTGCGCATCTGGTTGAACCCCGAATTGAATGCGCGAAACATAAAATTCTTCTTCGTTTCGTGAACCGGCTTGAGCAGGCTGGCGCACAGCGCTGGTGTGAAACCCAGCGCGAGGAAGGCGGAGAACGCTGTCGAGAGTGCGATCGTGAAGCAGAACTGGCGGTAGATCACGCCGACGCTGCCGGCTTGCAAGGCGCTTGGAATGAACACGGCCATTAGGACGACCGCGATCGCGACCACCGCGCCGCTGATCTGACTCATCGCTTTGCGTGTGGCTTCCTTCGGGGAGAGATGCTCCTCGGCCATGATGCGCTCGACGTTCTCGATGACGACGATCGCATCGTCCACGACGATGCCGATCACCAGCACCATGCCGAACAGGGTGAGTTGGTTGATCGTGAAGCCCACGGCCCACATGCCGAGAAAGCCGCCCATCAGCGCAACCGGGATCACCAGGGTGGGAATGATCGTGATGCGAAAGTTCTGCAGGAACACCAGCATCACGAGGAACACCAGCACGATCGCTTCGATGAGCGTGTACACCACCTCCTGGATCGAGATCGTGATGAACTGGGAAGAGTCGTAGGGCACGAACCACGACACGCCATGCGGAAATCCATGCGCGAGTTCGGTCATCTTGGCATTGACCGCGTCCGTCACGGCCAGCGCGTTCGCGCCGGTGAGCAACTGCACCGCGAAACCGGCGACCGGCTGGCCGTTGTATTTGACATCCATTCCGTAGGAAAACGCCCCGAGTCCGACGCGCGCGACATCCTTCAGGCGCACCGTCGTGCCGTCGCTGTTCGCGCGCAGGATGATGTTCTCGAATTGTTCGGGCGTGGACAGTCGCCCCTCGGCGACCACGGTGGCGGTGAAGCCGTTTTCCTTCGTTGCCGGTTCCGCGCCGAGCGTGCCCGCCGCGATCTGCACGTTCTGAGTTTGTACAGCGGCGAGCGCCTGGGTGGCCGACAGGTTGTAGCCGTGCAGTTTGTCGGCATCGAGCCAGATGCGCATCGCGTATTCGGAACCGAACTGGGTCGCGGCGCCGACGCCGGGAATGCGCCGGATCGAATCCAGCACCTGCGAGGCGATCAGGTTGTTGAGCGCGTAGGAATCCAGCGAGCCGTCGTCGGACTTGAGCATGCCGACCATCAAAAATCCGGCGTTCGCCTTGGCAACGGTGATGCCCTGCTGGACAACTTCGCTGGGCAGACGCGGCGTCGCCAGCGAGACCTTGTTTTGCGTCTGTACCTGTGCGATGTCGGGGTTGGTGCCCGGCGCGAAGGTGAGTGTGATCTGCGCGGAACCGTTCGAATTCGATGTCGAATTGAAATACATCAAATTATCGATGCCGTTGAGCTGCTGCTCGATGATTTGCGTGACGGTCTTTTCCACCGTGCCCGCATCGGCGCCCTGATAGGAGGCGCTGACCACGATCTGCGGCGGCGCGATGGCCGGATAGGATTCGATCCCGAGCTTGAAGATCGAGATCACGCCGCTGAGTATGATGAGGATCGCGATGACCCAGGCGAAAATCGGGCGTTCGATAAAGAAATTGGACATGACGGGCGCCCGTTACTTGGCAGCGGCCGCCGCCGGCGCGTTGGATGCGTCGGGCTGCCATGGCGTTGCCTTCGCCGGCGCACCGGGTTTCACCTTCATGACCCCGGACACGACGATCTGATCGCCGTCGGCCAGACCGTCGGTGACGATCCAGTCGCCGCCGCGTTGCGTATCGGCCTTGATGCGCTTCTGCGCGACATTGCCGTCGGCGCCGACGACGAACACGTAAGCGCCGTTGGTATCGCGCTGCACCGCCGGCTGCGCCACCAGCCACGCATGCGCAAGCTCGCCCACGGTCAGCCGCACCTTGACGTACTGGCCCGGCAGCAGGCTGTGATCGGGATTGGGCACGATGCCGCGCAAGGTGACCGCGCCCGTGCTCGCATCCACCGTGGTATCGGAGAAATCCAGCGTGCCAATGCGTCCGGTAGCGGTACCGTCCGGCAGCAGAAGTTCGACTTTCGCCTTGCCTGACGTATCGAGCTTCACCGCGCCGGTTTCCACCGAGCGGCGTAGCGTATCGATCAGGCCGACCGCCTGACTGAAGTTCACGTAGACCCGATCGATCTGATCGATGGTGGTGAGCAGCGTGGCCTCGCCTTGTCCCACCAGTGCGCCTTCGGTCACTTGCTGCTGGCCGGCGCGGCCGGAGATCGGTGCGGTGACGTTCGCATAGCCGAGATTGATCTTCGCCGAATCGACATTGGCCTGCGCTTGTTTCACCGCCGCCTCCGCCGTGCGCTCGGCGGCATTGGCCGAATCGACATCGGCCTGCGAGAGCAGGCCTTTCTCACCGATGGTACGTGCGCGCTCGGCGGCGACATGGTTGTTCGCGTACGTCGCCTGCGCCGCGGCGAGGTTCGCCAGTTGTGCGTTGAGCGTCGCTTGCAAGGGCGCCGGATCGATGCGGAACAGGAGTTGGCCTTGCTTGACATCGGTGCCTTCGGTGTATATGCGCTTGTGCAGTACGCCGGCGATGCGCGCGCGTACATCGGCGCTGCGCACCGACGACAGGCGGCCGACCAGATCCTGCACCAGTGGCACTGCGGTTGCGTGCGCGGTTACCACACCGACTTCCGGCGCCGGCATCTGTTGCTGAGCTTGCGGGGCTTGCGGAGCCTGATCTTTTCCGCAACCGCTGGCCAGGATCGCGACGATGGCGAGCAAGGCGCGGGGCGAAGTGCGAAACGGCTTGAGCATGGAGTTTCCCTTGTCGTTCGATACGACGGCGCGGATTCTCGCGACCGTGATGCTTGCGCGATACGGCAATCACGATCGCGCATGCCCAAGGCATGTGTGGACGCAAATTGCAGGGGAATACGTATCGGGGTCGAAACTATACCTCTTGGTACAGAAATATACATCACCAGATGCGGAGGCGAGAAATCCTGAGCAGATTCTGCAGCCTGTCCGGTCGAAGTCGGTTTGAAGCAGGGAGCAGAGCTGAGGGAGCAGGGTTGAGGGAGCAGGGGGCAGGGAGCAGGGAGCAGGGAACAGGGAAAAGCGAAAAGCGAAAAGCGAAAAGCGTTTCCCCGTGAGAGCGTCCCCTGCCTTCGCAGTCCCACCTTCGCGTGAAGCGCCTTCCCGTAAGCGGGAAAGGGGGTTTGGGTGGGGATGGTGCTGGCTCAACCACTCTTTCATCATTCAAGGCGGTACAAACCGCCATGACCGTTGTTGGCAGACTTCAGATTGATACTGCGATTGCGTTGCGCCACGATAGACTCCATCATTAGTTGTGGGGTGTGGCACCGCATCGGGTACGTCGTCGTGCTCACTCTCTCAAACGGGATAACAGCGCGGCAGATATGTACTGCTGCGCCGCTTCACCCATGTCGATGACGTCTCCCAGGACCACGCTAACATGCGGGCAATGTGCGCCAGTGCCATTTCGGTCTTCTGTGGTGCCACACTCCACCTTGCCACAACGAGGCCGCAAAGAGTTTCTTTGGCACGATTTGCGGCAGCGGGCCGATTACTTCGCTAACATTGCGTTCAACCCGGACGGCTTCGCTGCCGGTTAATTTAGGCGTTAGGCTTCTCAAAAGAAGGTACCATGAAACAAATAATCTCTGCCCCAGACAACGAATGGATCGAC
>JAISPQ010000162.1 GCA_031274955.1 Rhodanobacter sp. | reverse complement strand
CAATCCACTCCCTCCGTCATTCTGCGCGTAGCGGAGCGAGGCTCCGCGTAGTCGCACAATCCAAACCCGTATGGATTCTGCGACGGCGCTACGCGCCGCGCAGAATGACAAATGGGGGGCGTTTCTTTCATCATCCGGGGTGGCACACACCCGCCATGACAGTTAGACAGGCTCTTAACAACCAGAGGTTTCGCATGAGCCATTCCCCTTTGTGTATCCGCAAAGCAGCCGTCCTTGGCGCCGGCGTTATGGGGGCGCAGATCGCCGCCCACCTGGTCAATGCCGGCGTGCCCACCCTGCTGTTCGATCTACCCGCGAAGGATGGCGACAAAAACGGCATCGTAACCCGGGCCATCCAGAACCTCGCCAAGCTGTCGCCGGCGCCGCTGGCCGATAAAACGCGTGCGCTCGCGATCACGCCCGCGAACTACGACGATCACCTCGACCACCTGCGCGACTGCGATCTGGTCATCGAAGCAATCGCCGAACGCATGGACCTGAAGCTTGCACTTTACAAGAGAATTGATCCATATCTATATGATTATGCAGTAATTGCTAGTAATACTTCCGGTTTGTCGATCCACGCATTGGCGCAGGCGTTGCCACCCAGATTGCGTCCGCGCTTCAGCGGCATTCATTTCTTCAATCCGCCACGCTATATGCATCTGGTGGAACTGATTCCGGGCCAGGAAACCGACCGCGCGGTTCTTACCGGTCTGGAAGCCTTCCTCACCACCACGCTCGGCAAGGGCGTGGTCTATGCCCGGGACACACCGAACTTCATCGGCAACCGCATCGGCATATTCTCGCTGCTCGCCACGATGCATCACACGCAAGCATTCGGCCTGGAATTCGATCTGGTCGATGCGCTGACCGGCCCGGCCATCGGCCGCCCGAAGAGCGCGACCTATCGCACCGCGGATGTGGTCGGCCTGGATACCCTGGCGCATGTCGTCGAAACGATGGCGGATACGCTGTCGAACGATCCCTGGCATGCGTATTTCCAGTCGCCGGCGTGGTTATCGGCACTGATCGCCAAAGGTTCGTTCGGTCAGAAGACCGGCACCGGCGTCTATACCAAGCGCGGCAAAGATATTTTGGTACTGGATCTTTCCAAGCAAGATTACGCCGCCAGCAACGCCAAGCCGTCCGATGAAGTCGCGGCGATTCTCGCGATCAAGAATCCAGTCGAGAGGTTCGACAAGCTGCGTGCGTCGAACGATCCGCAGGCCCAGTTTCTGTGGGCCATCTTCCGCGATCTGTTCCACTACAGTGCCTACCATCTAGCCGAGATTGCGCAAACCGCACGCGATGTCGATCTCGCAATCCGTTGGGGCTACGGCTGGAAGCTCGGCCCGTTCGAAACCTGGCAAACCGCCGGATGGACGCAGATCGCGACGTGGATTGCGCAGGATATCGCCGCCGGCAAGGCAATGCGCACGGTGCCGCTGCCCGACTGGGTCAGCAAGGTCGACGGTGTGCACCATGCGCACGGTTCGTACTCGCCGCGCAGCGGCAAGGACGAACCACGTTCCGCGCATCCGGTCTACCAGCGCCAACTGTTCCCGGACGCGCTGATCGGCGAGAAATTCGATACCGGCACGACGCTATGGGAAAACGCAGGCATTCGTCTGTGGTTACTCGGCGACGACGACGTGGGCATCCTCTCGTTCAAGACCAAGATGAACACCGTCAACGATGTGGTGCTCGATGGCATCCAGCACGCGATCGATTACGCCGAACGCAACCTCAAGGCGCTGGTGATCTGGCAAACCGGCGAGGCATTCTCCGCCGGCGCGGATCTCAAGAGCATCCTTAGTTTCGCGCGTGCCGGCGAAATGGATCGCCTGCACAGGATGATCTGGAACTTCCAGCAAACCAGCATGCGCATCAAGTATTCGCTGGTGCCGGTCGTCGCGGCCATGCGCGGCCTCGTGCTCGGCGGCGGCTGCGAATTTCAGATGCATTGCGCACGCACCGTAGCCGCGCTGGAAAGCTATATCGGACTGGTCGAAGCCGGCGTCGGCCTGCTGCCGGCCGGCGGCGGACTCAAGGAAATCGTCGTGCGCGCCGCGCAGCAAGCGGCGGATGGCGATGTGTTCCCGCAGATCAAGCGCCTGTTCGAAGTGGTTGCGCAAGCCAAACTCTCAGGCAACGCACTCGAAGCCAAGCGGCTTGGCCTGCTGCACGAAGATGCCGTGATCGTATTCAACAGCTTCGAACTGCTCCATGTGGCCAAGAAGGTCGCAGCCGCCATGGCCGAAAGTGGCTACCGCCCGCCGCTGCCGGCGAACGACATCACGGTCGCCGGCGATGTCGGCGCCGCCACACTGAAAATGATGCTGGTGAACCTGCGCGAAGGTCGCTTCATCTCGGAGCACGATGAGCACATCGCCTCACGCGTCGCCGATACCTTGTGCGGCGGCGCGGTCGAGCGCGGCTCGCAGGTCGATGAAGCATGGCTGCTCGCGCTCGAACTCAAACACTTCTTCGAACTGGTGCAAATGCCCAAGACCCAGGAACGTATCCAGCACATGTTGACTACCGGCAAACCGCTCAGGAACTGATACGACCGGGATTCGGACTGCGAAGGTAAAAAGCAGCGTTGAACGCACGGGCGAAAACGAGCCTTCGTGCCGACCTCAGAGCCAAAACCTGGGTTCAGAAAGTCGAAGCTCGCATGAACAAGACCGGCAACCTCGCACGCGGCTCCATGCGGCAAGCGCAGGCGCTGCGGTATCCGGTTCTCGATCAAAAACACAAAGCACGATGACCGCGATACCTCCGGTATCAAGCGCCCATCAGCGATCGCTTTCGCCCTCACGCTGCAAGCCGACCTGCACCCAGCCCAGATTGATACCGATACGCGTGGCCTCGGGATTCGCCCACGCATAGGCAAGCGTGCTGCCATTGCGCTCGTCGATCACCGACAGCTTGAGCACCGGCATATTGCCTTCGCGATACGTCATGCGTTCCAACCCGAGCGAATAGCCCGATGCGCTGCCGTCGCGCCATGTGAGCGGAACGCGGCCGCCTTCACTACCGATGCGAATCGCGCGATCCATATGCCAGTTCGTGTTGTCGGCTGCCGCCGCAGGCCCCGCGCCGTTGATCGCAGCCCACCCGCTGAAGATTACGACCTTGCGCAAATCCTCGCGCGCATCCGCACCGCGCGCCTGATCGACATAAAGCCGCAGATGCAGCCACTCGCCTTCCCGCTCGGCGGCCAGCGGCAACCAAGGCGCCTGCGCACCGATACCTGGAATCAGCGCCGCGCACAGCGCCGCATCCGCGGCGACCTTGAAACCGGTTGCCGCAACGGTGCCACGTAACGCACAAGCATCCAGTGGCGTCCACTGCTTCGGATCGAACGACGCACCCGTCGCCGGCAGCGCAATGAGCGCGCGATGTGGCACGAACACGCCGCCATCGACCGCATGCATCGCCCACAGCACATCCAGTTCAGGACGTTGACCTACATGGATGCGCCAGATCGCCCAGTCCGGCTGCGCGGTCGGCTCGATGGTGGCAACGACATGCGGCGGCAACGCGGTCCCGGCACGCTCGCGGCTCACCTGCTCGTGATTGTCGAACGTGCCCACCGCCGTCGCCGGCACAGATACCGATCGGGTCGCGCCAATATGCCTATGATTCCCGCAACCGCCGAGCGCGAGCAGCAGCAACAAGCCGATGATCCGTTTCATCGTGCGAGCATAGCAGTCAGAAGATCAGCCCAAGACCTTTCATCCATCCGCAGGGTGGTCGGAGTAGTCTCTTCCAACGTCACTCTTGACAGAAATGGCAAAGATTTCGCTACATAACGGCCGCCAGTGCGGGGACGATGCGCAGTTCAGTGAACGAGCAAGCCGCTGCAATGGCGGCGCGGCCGTGGCGAGTGAGGTGAACGATAGGTGCCCGTGACCCGTTTGAGGACTCCAAGAAAACGCAGCCGGGGCAGTTGCCGCGACAGTGCCGCAGCGTGCGCCCCATCGGGTCCAGTTGCCATTGCGTGTCGATGCTGCCTTGCGTGCGTTGGATTTCCCGGTGCAGCGGGTCGCGCTCGATGTCGCTGATGACCTGCCCGTCGATGTTGATCTGGTGCAGGTGGCCCGATCCGTAATACAGGTAGTTGAGCTTTTGTCCGCCGGGCAGCGTGGTGGCGGTGGTGTTGCCCAACTCATCGTGTTCGTGCTCGACGGTGGTGGTTCTGGGGTTGCGCAGTGGCTCCCAACCGCTTTCCTGTTGCAGGCGATGGATGGTGGCGGTTTCGCTGCTCAGGTTGCCCGTTTCATCGTAGGTCAGGCGGATTTCATCGATCAGCGGCAGGGCCTGGATCGCAACATCGGCGGCATCCGTATCAGCTTGCCGCAAGCGCCGCTGGATGGCCGTGACCTGATCGGCCTTGTCGTAGCGCCATTAGCGGATCGTTGCGTGCGTGTTGCTGGATGCTGGGTACGGTGTTGCTTTAACGCTGGGCTTTGCAGCCCAGCCTGCGGCCCTACGGCCCTATTTTAAATAACCCGATTTGTATATTTTCTTTAAAAAAATCCTCTAAGTTGGAAAATGATATTTCAATAGGCTTTTCTGTTATTTTCTCAGGCCAGTCTTTATGCAAATCAAAAACATATAAATATAGATCAAATTTAAAATCCATTCTGCTTTTTATAAATCTAAATAGTTTATCCCTGGCTCGTTGTGCTAATTCGATCATTTTTGTGGGTTTTTTAAAAATATAGAATAAAGATGCATCCTGTAAAGAAGCTAAAATACTTGCTTCTATACTCATTCCATTGTATTGAATAACTGTGCGTCCTTCTGTTATTCCGCGATCAATGGAGTAGACATTAAGTTGACCTTGATGTATTTTATTTTTTGAGGAATTTTGTTCAAAATATAATATAAAAAAGCTCATATGGTTGAACCTCCATAAAAGATATGACCAAGGCCTCTAGCATGTTGGTTAGGATGAGCATGTAATAGTCTACCAAGGCCGGCATGTGGAGTATCCATCATGGGCCTTCCACGTTGAGCTGCCCTAGCAATGGCTTTGGCTTCTTGCCTAGTAGTAACCCAGATATCCTCGCCATTTCGAACGCGTCTTATGGCTTCCCTGTGCGATATTTCATAGCCTCTTCGTACACCTCTTCGTGCTCGCTCCGCCCTAAAGCACTTTAACCCCCACGGATCAATCCACTGCAATGGATCCGGCGCATACTGATAAAGATTCAGCCCGCCCAGCAGTCCAATCGGGTCTTGGCTCGCAAAGCGCCCAATATCCGGATCATAGTACCTGAACGTGTTGTAGTGCAGCTCCGTCTCGCTGTCCAGGTACTGCCCTTGCAGCCGGATGTTCTGGCTTCTGTCCTCAACCGTATTCTCGTAGCGCGCGTACTGGTGATCCCATTCCTCCAGCGCCGTGTTGCCCCACGTCCGGTATCTGGCCCGCCACGCCACGATACTGTCGTGACTTGTTGGAGATTACTATCCGCCTCCATGATAAATCATTTGCAATCGCATTCGAAGACACCGGACAAGCCCTTGTCCGTACCTCCGACTGCGCGATGACAGAGAAATCCTGCGATGTCGGGTGGAAATCAGCATGAGACCAGGAATTGAGCGGGATGAGCTATGAATTTTGATCAGAAAATGACCAATCGGCCGCATATTTTTTGAAAAATTCGGTTTATTCAGACAAGCGAATCGTGTGCGGACAGTGCGGATAGGACAACGCGGACAGGACATTCAGCTTACCGCCGTTGGGCAACAGACAGGACAACAGACTCCCTAAAATCTTCAGCCAAATATAACGCTAATTCTCCTGGAACAGAAGAAACAATTCCCATGAAAAATAAACTGTCTTCGCATAATTTTTCTTGAAGAATATTTTTTTTATAAAAAATTCCATCATATCTGAAAATGACGCATTCCTTCGCTCCAAAAGAGGAAAAGTAATTGACAATATCATTTACTGAAAAAGGATTTTTAATATTTTTTGGAATAGTATTCATGCGATCCCTCCGAAGCATTTCATAAAAATGAGGGAGTCTTTTAAATATTTTGTCGCGACCCTTTTGGTTTTCAACTAAAAGAAGATAGCGCGCCACCTTTTCTTTGGCAACAAATGATTCTATAAATCCTTTAAGATGCGACAAGAAGAAGCTATCCATCTCATTTTTCATAATTAATCATCCGGATTTTATTAGCATCCCTTGAGGCGATTCCCTTTTCTATAGTGGACATTCGGCTTCCATTTTTTATTTCTATCTTTTGTGTTATGAAAATGCTCGTCATTTTCTTGAGTTCCATCGCGAGTTGCTTGCCCATGCCGACCTTTCCCTTTTGCAGTATCTTCAGCTTCCTTCCTCGTTGGGAAAAAGGTACCTTTGTCACGCCCTTTCCCTCCATGCCAATCTTTATTTGGATCGGTGTTGTCTATCGGATAGGTATGCGGCCCTTTCGCCCATCCCCACGGATCAATCCACAGAGAAGCATTAGGCGCATATTGATAAAGATTCAGCCCACCATCAAGCCCAATCGGGTCTTGGCTTGCGAATCTGCCAATGTCGGGATCATAGTACCTGAAAGTGTTGTAGTGCAGCCCCGTCTCGGTGTCAAGGTACTGCCCTTGCAGCCGGATGTTCTGGCTTCTGTCCTCAACCGTGTTCTCGTAGCGCGCGTACTGGTGATCCCA
>JAISPQ010000091.1 GCA_031274955.1 Rhodanobacter sp. | reverse complement strand
CCCAAGAGCGGCTACGCCGACTGGGAAATCACCCAGTTGTTGTCGCAGGCGATGGGCTATGCGATGAACTATACGCACCCATCCCAGATCATGGATGAGATCGCGCGGCTGACGCCAAGTTTCCACGGCGTCAGCTTTAAGAAGCTCGATGAACTGGACAGCATCCAGTGGCCGTGCAACGAAGCCGCACCGCTGGGCACGCCGACCATGCACGTGCACGAATTCGTGCGCGGCAAGGGCCACTTCATGGTGACCGAATACGTACCCACGACAGAAAAGGTCAACGCGAAATATCCATTACTGCTGACCACCGGCCGGGTGCTGAGCCAGTACAACGCCGGCACGCAGACGCGGCGCACCGAGAACAGCCGCTGGCATGATGAGGACCGCCTGGAAATCCATCCGCAGGATGCGCAGGACCGCGGCATCGCCGAGGGCGACTGGGTCGGCATCCAAAGCCGCGCCGGCCAGACCGCGCTGCGCGCGATGATCAGCGAGCGCATGCAGCCGGGCGTGGTCTACACCACGTTCCATTTCCCGTTCTCCGGCGCGAACGTAATCACCACCGACAATTCCGATTGGGCGACCAACTGCCCCGAATACAAGGTGACCGCGGTGCAGGTCACGCGCGTGACCCAGCCGTCGGACTGGCAACAGCGTTACCGTGCTTTCAGCGACAAGCAACAGGCGTTGTTGCAGGAAGCCCTCGCCGCGCTGTGAGTTTCACCCACGATTTGCAATGGCGGGCACTTGAACCCACAACGCTCCAGCTCTCGACCCGCCAGCTCGACACGGCTGCCCGACGGCGTCGTCGCGCGCGAAGTCGAGCGTCATCGCGGCAACGTGGCGACGCGCTCGCGTAATGCGGTCGCCGAAGAGGTTCCGGTCGCCTTCGTCTACAACGGCCGCCCGCATGCGGTGATGATGGCGACGCCGGCCGACTTCGAAGACTTCGCCCTCGGTTTCTCGCTGAGCGAAGGCATTATCGACAACCCTGCCCAGTGCATGAAGGTGGAAACGGTCGAAGCCTTGAACGGCATCGAGTTACGCATTGAAATTCCGTCTGAAAAAGCTGCCGCGCTTGAAGAGCGCGTGCGCGAATTGACCGGCCGTACCGGCTGCGGACTCTGCGGCGCGCAGACGCTGGACGCAGCCGTACGTCATCCGCCGCCCGTGGCCGAAGTGCCGGAGGTGCGCGAAGACGGCTTGCTGCGCGTACTGGGCGAGATACAGAACCTGCAAGTCATCAATGCCGCCACCGGTGCCGTGCATGCGGCGGCCTGGGTCGATCTCGACGGTCGCGTCGCGCTGCTGCGTGAAGACGTCGGCCGTCACAACGCACTGGATAAACTGATCGGCGCGATGCAGCGCGCGGGCAGCGATCCGCGCCGAGGCTTTCTCCTCGTCACCAGCCGCGCCAGCTACGAAATGGTGATGAAGGCGGCCACGGTCGGCATCGGCTTTCTCGCCGCGATCTCGGCGCCGACCGCGCTCGCCATCGCGCTGGCGAAGGCGGCCAACCTTACACTCGTGGGCTTCGCACGCGCCGACGGCTACAGTGTCTATACTCACCCACATCGGCTGCTTTCGATAGCCGGCGAAGTGCTTGCCCAAGGATAATGAATGTGGAAACCCGACCCCCATTGCCGCCGTTCACTGAGGAAACCGCACGGCAGAAAGTACAGGCCGCCGAAAACGCCTGGAACACCCGCAACCCCGAGCGGGTCGCGCTCGCCTACACAGAGGATTCGCAATGGCGCAATCGCGATGAGTTTTTTTCCGGCCGTCCAGCGATCATCGAATTTCTCACGCGCAAATGGCGGCGCGAACAGGACTACCGTCTGCGCAAGGAGTTATGGGCCTTCACCGGCAACCGCATCGCGGTGCGCTTCGAATATGAATTTCACGATACCACTGGGCAGTGGTATCGCGCGCATGGCAACGAAATGTGGGAGTTCGCCGACAACGGCCTGATGCAACGCCGCTATGCGAGCATCAACGACGTACCGATCGCGGCAAACGAGCGCAAATTTCTGTGGGAGCGTACCCCATGACCACACAAAACCACGACAGCTCGGCGGCGCTCGTCAAAATGGCGAACAACATCGCCGACTATTTCCACTCCGAGCAAGATCGCCAGATCGCACTGGACGGTATCGTTAGCCATATCAAACGTTTCTGGGAACCACGCATGCGCAGAAAAATTCTTGCGCATTACGCCGAGCACCAAGGCGAAGGACTCAACGAACTCGCGCACGCAGCGATCGCCAAGCTGGCCGATGAGCAACGCTCGGCGGCCTGAGAACTCATCCGCCAAAAGAAAACTACCGCCACTACGGCAATATCGCAGTTGCGGGCTGGCCACATCTCTGGCGAAGATCGCCAACCGTGAAGTGGCTCTGACCGGGTTCCCCAGCGTTTTCGCTACCACACGGCGAGCGGCTCGCTCGGACGGGCGGTCATCAGTGTCGGCCGAGCGGTTTTTGTCCGTATCTGTCTAACTAACGAAGACTCCATTTGTCCATCGCCCGTGCGTAGAACAGCGAGACGGTCCGCTGTTTGATCCAAGGGCAATCATTAAATTTGCCAACCAGTGCCTGGGCATTGATCGTGGAAGATTCCATTACAAACACCTCTTGGGGATGGGAACACAGTGGCTTTACCGTGTATCAGTTTGAATCGCACTCTCACTCTTCATCGCCTGGAAACCCGTATCAGACATAGCTTTCAGCGACTTGCCCTTCACTTAACCGGGCAGTAGTGATTCTTTCTGAAGAAATGGCTTGCGTTCTTTCACAAATACAGCATGAAAGCTGTGCACCAAGAGTGGCCACATTGGGCTCTTGCATCATTGACAAGTGGTCACCTGGAACGAAGATAAGCGACATCCGTTCAGCAGGCAAAACCTTGTCCCAACCGAAGGGAGGCTCGTCCGTGTGGCCGTCTTGAGCGATAAAGAGGTGAACCGGGATACTGATCGGATAGGCTTGGTAAGCATTGGCGGCCCGGGTATGCACGCGTATGCGTGAGAAATATAGCTGCATGTCCGCTATGTTTAGAGAGCCCAGGTTTTCCGGTACGAGAGATAGCTCCTGACATTTCCGCCACACCGCATCCAGGTCGGCAGGATCAACGGCATTGAGTGCTTTGACCGTAGCAGGGAGCGGGTTCTGCCGTAGAACCAGATCTTTTAGCAACGCGCCGTCTTGCAAAAGGCTCTCTGGTACTGCTGCACGATACCGGGTATCCAGCAGCCCGAGGAACTGTACTTCCTCGCCATTGCCAATAAGCTGTGTAGCGATTTCGTAGGCCAGCGTCCCACCGACAGACCAACCGGCAATGCGATAGGGCCCGTTCGGCTGGACCGAACGGATGGCTTGAACCAAACGATCGGCCATCCCTTCTATGGTCTGCCGGGTGAGTCCGGCTGGGGGCTCTGCAGCCAAGCCATACACCGGGATATTCGTATCAAGATGGCGTGTCAGTTGCGTTCCCCATGACAGCACGTCACCCAATACATCGTGCACCAGGAAGAGTGGGAGATCACTGCCCGTAGCGCGCAGAGAAACCACACCCAGCCAATGGCTGCAGTTCAGGCAGTCCTTGGCAAGCGCTTGCAGGGTCGGATACGCGAAGATGTGCGACAGCGATACCTCGACGTTCAACGCCTGCCGCAGCCGCGATACCAGCGTCACCGCCAGCAGCGAATGACCGCCCAGCTCGAAGAAGCTGTCGTGACGGCCTACCCGTTCGATCTTCAACAGCTCCGACCAGATCGCGGCCAGTTGCTCCTCCACCTCACCCTGCGGCGGCTCATAGCCGCGACT
>JAISPQ010000085.1 GCA_031274955.1 Rhodanobacter sp. | reverse complement strand
GTCGATCTGTTCGATTTGCAATTGCAGTTCCAGCAGCGTCAGCAGGTCGTTGGCCTCGTAGGCCATGTTGACGCGCTGCATCAGCGCCGTTTTCACCTCGCGTTGCCGCTCGTCGGTCTCGCGGTCCGGGTGCAGGGCGCTGGTCAGCTTGCGGAAGACCTCGCGCACCGATTGCGTGGCTTGCTTGGCTTCGTCCTCGCGGCGCTTCTGCGCCGCAGTCTGGCGTCGATGAGCCTTCGTGTCGCGTTGCGTCTGCTCCTTGGCCAGATGCTCATGCATGCTTTGCCGCATGCGTGCGAACAGTTCTTCTTCCGAGCCGATGCTTTTGTCGTCGCCCAGATCCAGGCCGGTCACCATCTCGGTCAAATCCTTCATCGCCAGCATCATGTCGCGCTGTTCGGTGTCGTAGTCCACCTCGGAATACTTGTCGAACAGCGCCTTGATTTCCGCGTCGTCGCGCGCGCTGAGCAGTTCATCCGCCGAATCGCACAGCACTTCCCGCAGCGTGCCGCGCTCGGCCTTGCTCCAGTTGCGCTGGCCGAGCGCCGCATCCAGCGCGAATAGCCACTGCCTGTGCCCGGCGAACAGCTCCTCTTGCAACGGCTGCAATACCTCAGCATACGCTTGGCGATATGCCGCGCTGTTCTCGCGCCACGCCGCCAGGGTCTGGCGTGCCCGCTCGATCTCACGGATCAGCGTGTTGAACCGTTTTTGCGAGGGCGTCAACGCGGGGTCAGATGGGGAAGGGGAGATTTGCAGGGCCTTGGTGCGAGACATGGCCGGTTCCAACTTGAGCGATGGTCGCCATTGTGAGGCAAAAACCGCCTCGGCCATGCGTTTTGTCGCGCTATAGCGTCGTCAAGGACATGGCCGGACGCCCGGCGCCGACGAATGCCAGCGCCAAAGCCGCATGATCGTGTGCGTGCGCACATCCTGCTGTGCAGGCAGGCCTGCTACGTAAAATGGCCTATGCGCGAAGCGTGGCGAGAACTGATGTTCGCCAACACCGATGCGGCATGAGTTGATGATGGATCGGCCGTATGGCTAAGTCACCTTTGAGTGTCTTGAAGACTTCCTCGACCGATGTCAATTGCAGGCAGTATTCCCAATTAGACAGGCTCTCAGACTTCACCTCACTTCCCAATACAAAAAGTAGAAAAAATCGCGCCGAGCAGATCGTCACTCGAATACTCGCCGGTGATCTCGCCCAGCGCGTGCTGGACCTGGCGCAGTTCCTCGGCGGCGAGTTCGCCGGCGTACTGAGCGATGAGCGCATTTTCCGCGCCTGCCAGATTATCCCGCGCGCGTTCCAGCGCGGCGACATGGCGCGCGCGTGCGGTGAACGCGCCTTCGCTGGATTCGCCGCCGCCGGCATGAGGTTTCAACGCCGCGACGAGCAGATCGAGTCCCGCGCCGGTTTTTACCGACAGCCACAGATGGAGTCGTCCGTCGCGCGATTCGCTGCGCGGCGGTGTATGCGCAAGATCGATCTTGTTATGGACAACGATCTGCGCCGCGGTAGGCGCGATGCCGGACAGCAATGCCAGGTCCGCATCCGCCTGCGCATCGTCGCTGACGAGAATGGCCAGATCCGTGCGTTCCAGTTCGGCGCGCGCGCGACGGATGCCTTCGCGTTCGATCGCATCGCCCGCCTCGCGCAAACCCGCGGTATCGACCAGGGTGAGTGCGATGCCGTCGAGTTCGATCGTTTCGCGCAGCACATCGCGTGTGGTGCCGGCGATGTCGGTGACGATCGCGCGTTCGCTGGCGGCCAGTGCGTTGAGCAGACTCGATTTACCCACATTCGGGCGGCCGACGATCACGGCGTGCAGCCCATCGGCGAGCCGTACGCCGCGTTGCGCTTCGCGCAGCAGATTGTCGAGCCGTACGGCGAGCGAGCGCAGATCCGCCGCGAGGTGCGGCGCGGCGAGGAAGTCGATGTCTTCTTCGGAAAAATCGATCGTGGCTTCGATCTGTACGCGCAGGCGCACGACGCCTTCGGTCAATGCGTGGACACGTTTGGAGAAGACGCCTTCCAGACTGCGCTGTGCTGCGCGCGCGGCGGCTGCACAGCCGCTGGCGATCAAATCCGCGACCGCTTCCGCCTGTGCGAGATCGAGCTTGCCGTTGAGGAATGCACGTTCGGAGAACTCACCCGCGCGCGCGGGCCGTGCACCGAGTTCGAGCACGCGCGCGAGCAGCAGACGCAGAACGACCGGGCTGCCGTGCGTTTGCAGTTCGAGCACGTTTTCGCCGGTATACGAGCGCGGCGCGGGAAACCAGAGCAGAAGACCGCGATCGATGATGGCGCCTTCGCGATCGCGCAAGGCCGTGTAATGCGCGTACCGCGGTTCCGGCGTACGTCCGAGGATCGTTTGCGCGATCGCCGCGGCGCGTGACCCCGATAGGCGCAGCACGCCGATACCGCCCGCGCCGGGCGCGGTCGCCACGGCGGCGATCGTGTCGGTGTGCGTGTTCATCAAGCCTTGGCGGCTTCGCTCGACTGGATGCGTTTGGTGATGATCCACTGCTGCAACAGGCCCAGGCCGCCGTTGACGACGTAGTACAGCACGAGGCCGGCCGGGAAGAGCGCGAACAGTACCGCGAACACGACCGGCATGATCTTCATCATCTTCGCCTGCGTCGGGTCCATGCCCACGGCCGGCGTGAGGTATTGCGTGGCGATCATGATCGCGCCGTTGAGTATCGGCAGCACGAAATAAGGGTCCGGCGCGGTGAGGTTCTGGATCCACAGCGCGAACGGCGCCTGGCGCAGTTCGACGCTTTCGAGCAGCACCCAGTACAGGGCGAAGAACACCGGAATCTGGATCAGCATCGGCAGACAACCCGCCGCGGGGTTGATCTTCTCCTTCTTATACAGCTCCATCATCGCCGTATTCAATTTCTGGCGATCGTCGCCATAGCGTTCCTTCAGTGCGGCCAGGCGCGGTTGCAGCTTGCGCATCTTGGCGCCGGAGCGGAACTGCGCTTCGCTGAGCTTGAAGAATACCGCTTTGATCAGCAGCACAAGCAGGATGATCGCCCAGCCCCAGTTGCCGGTAAGCTTGTGCAGCATTGCCAGCAGCGTGTGCAGCGGCTCGGCGATCACGGTGAAGATGCCATAGTCGACGGTCAGCGACAGGCCGGGCGCGATCTCCTCGAGCGCGCCTTGTAATTTCGGCCCCACATACAGGCGCGCGCTGTCGGTTTTGGTTTCGCCGGGCGCGACGGTGAGCCCAGGAGACTTCGTGCGGATGATGTAGCGCGTGGGCTGCGCTTTGGCATTGGGCGTGGTCGAGTAGGCTTCGGTCTCGTTCGACTGCGGAATCCACGCCGCAAAAAAATAATGCTGCAACATCGCCACCCAGCCGCCGACGATCTCCTTCTGCAAGGGACTTTTCTCGAACGCATCGAAGCCGAGCTTCTGAAATTTATCGCCTGGGCTGTACCACGCCGCGCCGGCAAAGCTGTAGCGATCCGTATTGCTGTAGCCCTTGAGGCCGGCGGTGTCGATGACCGGCGGCACGCGCTGCAACTGGCGATAGGCATTGCCGGACCAGGACACGCTACTGTTATTGGTGATTTCCTGGCGCTGTTCAATCACGTAGCTGCCGCGCGTGAACACGAACACTTTGCGCACGCCAAGGCCGGTAGCATCGGTCCACAGGAGAGGCACTTCGATGCTCTTTGCGCCGGCATCCAGCGTGTAGGCGTTCTTCTCCACGGTGAAGTGCGCCTGATGGTCCGGCGCCGGAGCGTTGGCGCTGACCAGTCCGCTTTGCGCCACGAAAAACGTGGCATCGCGACGATCCAGCAGACGCACCGGATGCGCAAAATCCCCAGGTTGTTGCAGGTAGGCGAGTAGATCCGCCACGACGATATTGCCGCCGTTGGGATCGATCTCAACACGCAGCACATCGGTGGTAACGACCACCGGTTCGGCGGTGGGCGGCGACGCGCTGATCGAATCCGGCGTATTCGGCGCCGGCGTGGCCGTGGATGCACTGGCCGGCGGAACGTCCGCGTTCGCTGGCGCGGGTGTGGATGCTGCCGGTGCAGTGGAGATGCCCGCCGGTGTACTGGAGGGTGCTGTTTCGACCGCGGCGTTCGGCGCACGGCTGTAGTCCTCCTGCCACTGCATATAGAGCAGAAAGCCGATGAGCAACAGGGCGATCAGAAGGAAATTGCGTGCGCTGGTCATAATGAGCCGGATGGGCGGTAAATAGCAGGTTGTTGAGGAAGGGCTGTCCTGCCCTTTTGTAAAAACGTACCGCGCGGCTCCGCCGCGCCATGTGCTATCAGGCTGTTTCTCAACAGCCTGATAGACTCCGATCGCCTCGGCAACGCGCGACTGCGCGCTGTGGCAACAACGTTCGGAGCGGATGGTCGGCGCAAGCCGCGCGGGATCAGTCGCGCATTGTGCCGATGCCTTGGGTGCCGTTCAATGTGGTTGTGATGCGTCGCCACAGGCGTTCAAGCTCGGCATGCAACTGCGCATTGTCTGCGTGCTCGGCACCCGATCGCGCGATGAGGAGAATATCCATAGTGGGCAGTTGCCTGCGGATCTGCCGGAAACTGTTGCGCGCGATGCGTTTGATGCGGTTGCGGACCACTGCGTTTTTGGAAACGCGCTTGGATACCGCAAGCCCGAGTCTGGCCATGCCGGAGTCGCCAGCGGCGACCTCGGCGCTGAAATAGCGCGCGCCCACACGCCGGCTGCGCGTGCGCAACCGGGCGAAATCGCGAGGCTTGAGCAGGCGTGCCGCGCGCGGGAACGAGGCGGATGCCATCCGCGCGGGCTGCGGCTCAGACCGCGAGCCGTTTGCGACCCTTGGCGCGACGGGCGTTGATGACCTTGCGGCCACCACGGGTTTTCATGCGCGCACGGAAGCCGTGGTCGCGCACACGCTTGAGATTGCTCGGCTGGTAAGTACGCTTGGTCGCCATGAGCGGATAGTAGTCTGTAACGAAAAAAGGGCGCGGATGATAGGCTGCGCGCCGATGCGCGTCAAGACTGATGTGTAGACTGTGTAGGGAGCAAGTAATCTGTCCGGACTTGTAGCAAATGATCTGTCCGGTTTCATTGGGTACCCGAGGAGGTGCCAGATGAGACCGACAGAAGTGCTACAGGAGATACGGAAGATGCG
>JAISPQ010000002.1 GCA_031274955.1 Rhodanobacter sp. | reverse complement strand
CGTGCATTTCAGTACGATCAAGCCGCGCGCGGACATCGATGTGGTGCTCGTCGCGCCCAAAGGCCCCGGCGCGCTGGTGCGCAAGGAATTCGAGATCGGTCGCGGTGTGCCGTGCCTGTTTGCGATTCATCAGGATGCATCCGGCCATGCGCGCGACAAGGCGCTGGCCTATGCGGCCGGCATCGGCGGCGCGCGCGCGCTACTGATAGAAACCGACTTCAAAGAAGAGACCGAAACCGATCTGTTCGGCGAACAGGCGGTGCTGTGCGGCGGCACGAGCGAACTGGTGCGCTACGGTTTCGAGACGCTGGTCGAGGCCGGCTACAAGCCGGAGATCGCCTATTACGAGGTCATGCACGAATTGAAGCTCATCGTGGATCTGTTCTACGAGGGCGGCCTGGCCAAGATGCTCACCTTCGTATCCGAGACGGCGCAGTATGGCGATTACACGCGCGGCCCGCGTGTCGTGGATGCATCGACCAAAGACAAGATGCGCGGTGTGCTCAAGGAGATACAGGATGGCACGTTCGCCAAGGAATGGACGGCCGAGCACGCCGCAGGTCTGCCGAACTACAAGAAGTTCAAGCAGGCCGATCTGGATCATCCGATCGAAAAGGTCGGTGCGGCCCTGCGCGCGCGTATGCCGTGGCTCAATCAGGGCGCGGGGAAGTAGGCCTAATCGTGTCATAAAGTGTGGCACCCGCCATCATGTTTGCCTCCCCCCACCTCGTCATTCCCGCTTTCTCAGGAATGGCGATGAGTGGGGGTAAGTAGAAAGTTGGTACGGGTGCTCGTTGAGATAAACACCACGCCAACAGGTTCGCTACCGCGTCGAATTTCTAGTATGAATCAGTAAGATCGGGACAGTCATGAACGCGCAAATCCAATTATCCCCACGCGCATCGCGCGATGTGAAACCAGGCCACCGTCTGGCCGGCGCCACCATGAGCGGCGCCGAAATCGTCGTGCAGGTACTCATTGATGAAGGCGTCGATATCCTGTTCGGCTATTCCGGTGGCGCGATTCTGCCGGTCTACGATGCGATCTTCCGCTTCAATCACGAGCATCAGCGTGCCGATGGCCGCGAGTCGTTGCAGTTGATCGTACCGGCCAATGAGCAAGGCGCGGGCTTCATGGCACAGGGCTATGCGCGCGCGTCGGGCAAGGTCGGCGTGGTGGTGGTCACCTCCGGCCCCGGCGCGACCAATACGGTTACACCGGTACGCGATGCGATGGCCGATTCGATTCCGATCGTCGTCATCTGCGGCCAGGTGCCGACCGCGGCGATCGGTACCGATGCGTTTCAGGAAGCGCCGGTCAGCAATGTCATGGCGGCGTGCGTCAAACACGTGTTTCTCGTCACCGACGAAACCAAACTTGAAGCGACACTGCGCAGCGCCTTCGAGATCGCGCGCAGCGGTCGGCCGGGGCCGGTCGTGGTCGATATTCCGAAGAACGTGCAGAATGCGAATCTCGTGTTCGACGGCACTTGTACCTTGCCGATTCCGGGCTATCGGGCGCGCTTGCGCGCGGTCGAGAACGCCGCGCTTGGCGAGGCGGATTGCGCCGCGTTCTTTGCCGCACTGGGCCACGCGCAGCGGCCGCTGATCTATGCCGGCGGCGGCGTCATCGCCGCCGAGGCGGCGCCTGCGCTGCGCCAATTCGCCGCGACGTTCGACATCCCGGCCGTCACCACATTGATGGGCCTGGGCGCATTCGATACGACGCATCCACTGTCGCTGCACATGCTCGGCATGCACGGCACAGCCTATGCCAACTATGCGGTCGAGGATTGCGATTTCCTTCTTACCGTTGGCAGCCGCTTCGACGACCGCGTCGCCGGCGTGCCGGACAAGTTCGCGCAGGGCGCCCGGTTCATTGCGCATCTGGATATCGATCCGGCCGAGATCGACAAAGTCAAACGCGTGCATTGGCACTACTTGGGCGATTTGAACCAGGCGCTGCATGCGTTGCACGACTATGGCAAAAAACAGGGTCTTGCCAGTGATGGCAAAAAATACACGAAGTGGCACACGCACATCGCCGATTTGAAGAAAACCTACGCGATGAATTACGCGCGTGATGCGGCGATGATCCAGCCCTATGCGGTGATCGAGGAAATCAATCGGCATACGCAAGGGCGGGCGATCATTTCCACCGGCGTCGGCCAGCACCAGATGTGGGCCGCGCAGTATTTCGACTTCCGCGAACCGCGCCTGTGGCTGACCTCCGGATCGATGGGCACCATGGGCTTTGGCCTGCCCGCGGCGATCGGCGCCCAATTCGCCAGGCGCGACCGCATCGTGGTCGATATCGACGGCGACGGCAGCATTCGCATGAATCTGGGCGAACTGGAAACGGTCACCACCTACGATCTGCCGATCAAGGTCGTCGTGTTCAACAACTACGGCGATGGCATGGTGCGGCAGTGGCAGAAGCTGTTTTTCAAGGGTCGCTTTTCCGCCAGCGACAAGAGCCTGCACAAGAAGGATTTCGTCAAGGCCGCGCAGGCCGACGGCTTTCCGTGGGCACGGCGGCTTGATAAACAGGAAGAACTATCGCGCGTGATCGCCGATTTCATCGCGTTCGATGGCCCGGCCTTTCTCGAAGTCATCATCGACCCGGATGCGGGCGTCTATCCGATGGTCGCCCCAGGCGCGACCTATGCCCAGATGATTACCGGCGATTACATCCCGTCGCGGCAAGAGCCGGTTGAGCGGGAAATCGGACCGGCGGAGATGTTCTGACTCATGCAAGCAACGATCAATAAGGGGAGCTGCCTCTGCGGCCGAGTGCGCTATGAGGTGGATGGTGAGTTGGCGGCGCCACATCTATGCCATTGCTCGCGGTGCCGCAAGGCGCACGGCAGTGCGTTCACCGCTGCCGTTGCCGTTAAAACGAAGGATTTTCGCATCGTCGCTGGTGAGGATACGCTGGGCGACTATGCGCATGAAGGCGTGCATCGCTGGTTTTGCAGAAACTGCGGCAGCCCCCTGTTCGCCACGCGCGATGCGATGCTGAACATGATGCGCTTGCGTATCGCAGCGCTGGATACGCCGTACGACAAGAAACCGGTGGCGCATATCTACGCGACATCCAAAGCCCACTGGTACGACATCCTTGACGGTGCGCCCCAGTACGAGCAGCGGCCTCTATACTGACCGGCTCCAAACGGAACACGAAAAATGCGCAGAATCATCTCCATTCTCTTGCAAAATGAAGCTGGCGCGCTCGCGCGCGTGGCGGGCATGTTTTCCGCGCGCGGCTACAACATCGAATCGCTCAGTGTCGCCGCCACGCACGACCCGGCCGTATCGCGCCTGACCCTGGTCACCTTCGGCGACGATGCGGTGATCGAGCAGATCATCAAACAATCGCGCAAGCTGATCGATGTACTGGAAATCGCCGAACTGACGCGCCGCGACCATATCGAAATCGAACTACTGATCCTGAAGCTCGACGTGCGCAGCGAATCGCTGGCCGATTTCGTTGCCGTCCTGCGCCGCTATCCGCGCGCGCAAGTCATCGACATCAGTGCCGGCGTGCGCACGATCGAATTCACCGGCGGCGGCGCCGAAGTCGACACCTTCTTTGCCGATCTGCTGAAAGTGGGCGAGGTGGTCGAGTTGGCGCGCAGCGGCACGGCCGCCATCGAGCGCGGGATGGTGGCACTGGCGGAAAACGATCCGGCGTGAAATCTATCAGGTTGTCGGGAAAGGGATAGTCCTCTCTCCTGGCTCTTCTCAACGATCGGCCGATTCTTCTTTAACGAGAGCTTGTTCAAGCTGGCGAAGTAGACCGGATTCCGCATCTGCGCGGGTTCCCCGCGCGAGCGGGGATGAACCGTACATTCGATTCTTCACAAACGATGGTCAGTTCCGTTCCCCGCGTGAGCGGGGATGAACCGTCGTCATCCTCTTTCACTTGCGATCGTTCTCAGGGTTCCCCGCGCAACACCACCATCGGCCTCGTTTTGTGAAGACAGCACACAAAGCGTGCTGCATCGTGCGGCTATCGCACTACAGGGCCAGCCGCGGGAGTTTTGTAAGAGCCTGTCTAAACTCTTCTGCCAAGTCTGCACGAGCGGGAAGAAAGTAAAAATACATCACGCTCGTCATCCCCGCGAAGGCGGGACTGCGAAGGCGTGGATGCCCAAGCGAACGGCGCAGCCGGCTCGAAGACCCCCCGATCAAGAGCACTTCGGGGGCAAGCTCCGCCCCCGAGACGCTTCTGATCGGGGGCAAGCGGTGGGATCGCCGCGCGTCATTCAGCGTCTTTGCTCTTGCCCTCAAGGTATGGAAAAGCAAAAAGCCAAGGCACTGGATTCCCGCCAAAAGCACGCGGGAATGACGAGGTAGGAGATGTTTGCGCGGGAACGGTGAGCGTTCTTTCATCATCCGGGGTGGCGCAAACCACCATGACGGTTAGACAGACTCCAGAAACCTCAGGTGTAATCAGCTATAGGTGGAAACCGCCTGCGACAGCAGCAGCACAGCTTGGACCGGACAGTGCATGCAAGATACGAAAAGCGGCATGGATAAAGTCTCCACCAGAAAGTTAAATATAAATTTAAGTAAACCTTCATGCTCATCCATCTCGGTTCTCCGTCTCGTGTGCTTGGCGGCTCACGTACGGAGTTTCCGGGATGGACTGCCGGATATGTCAAACTTCTACTGCCTCCCCGGCAGAGCCGGGGGAACTCTCA
>JAISPQ010000173.1 GCA_031274955.1 Rhodanobacter sp. | reverse complement strand
GCGGGAGATGATAGCGCTGCCCATCGAGGAGCGTGAGGCGCGTACGCGGACTGCTCTGCGGGAACCGCTCATTGTCGAGTATGGGCGGTCGTTCTTTCCGATACTGTTCGTCATCCTGCTGTTCCGCTCCTTCGTCGCCGAACCGTTCAAGATCCCATCCGGTTCGATGATGCCGACCTTGCTGATCGGCGATTTCATCCTGGTGAACAAGTTCGCCTATGGTATGCGTCTGCCGGTGCTTAATACGAGAATTCTCGATATCGGCGGTCCCAAACGTGGTGATGTTTTCGTATTTCGTTATCCGGAGAACCCGAAGGAGTATTACGTCAAGCGCGTGATCGGGTTGCCTGGTGATGAGATCACGTATCGCAGCAAGACACTGTATATCAATGGTAAGGAGATTCCCGAGACGGAACTGGGAATATATACCGGGCCGCCGGAATCCGACCGCCGTCTGGACGGTGCGCACGTGAAGCAGGAAAATCTGGATGGCCTCGAACATCGCATCATCGAGGTTCCACAGGTCTGGGTCGGGCATGATGGGACATGGAAGGTTCCGCCAAATATGTACTTTGCGATGGGGGATAATCGAGACAATAGCTTGGATAGCCGTTTTTGGGGGTTCGTCCCGGAAGCGAATTTGGTCGGCAAGGCCTTCGTGATCTGGATGAATTTTGGTGATTTTAGTCGTATCGGGACTATGATAAACTAGTATCTGCCGGTATATCGCCACGGTAAACATAAATATTAAACAAAGGGGGCGCTGTGTATCATAAAACCAAAGGAATCTCATTAATTAAATTCGTAATATCACTCGTTATTCTTATTTTCTTTGCTTATCTGATAAGACGTTTGGCGCCAATGTATTTTGAGTATTTCAGTGTGGTAGAAGTGATGGAACAAGAAAGTCGAGATTTGAATAAGGCCATGCGCTCGCTGGATCAAATTCACCAGGACTTGGCTATAAAATTTGATACACAATACATAGATACGAATAATGTTCCTCTGACAGCCATTACTCTGACTCAGGAAGACGGTGTTTCGGCCCTGCGGGTCAATTACGAGCGGCGTGTGCCATTATTTTACAATCTCGATATTGTTGGTACATTCGACAAATCGATCAAACTCACGAATGCTGGTGCCGAATAGTACGATCCTTGGTCATCGTTTCGCTGATGCGCAACTGCTCGAACAGGCGCTGACGCATCGTAGTGCCAGTCATGTCAACAACGAGCGGTTAGAATTTCTTGGCGATGCACTGATAAACCTGTTTGTCGCCGAACTCGTCTACGAACGTCACCCACGTGCGGATGAGGGCGAAATGACGCGCCTGCGCGCCGCATTGGTCAGTGGGGTTGCGTTGGCGGAAATGGCGCGCTCGGCGGATATCGGCGATCGTTTATTACTGGGTCCGGGCGAACTGAAAAGCGGTGGTCATCGCCGCGATTCCATCCTCGCCGACGCCTTCGAGGCGCTGATCGCAGCGATTTATATGGATACCGGTTGGGTAGCCTGTCGCGATCTCGTACGCGGTTTGTTCGCCCAGCGCATCGATGCTGCGATGGCCGTGCCCAAGGACGCCAAGACGCGCTTGCAAGAATGGCTGCAAGCGCGCGGCTTGACACTTCCGGTCTACGAACTGGTGGGCAGCAGCGGTGAGGAGCATGCGCGGATCTTCGAGGTGACATGCAGGATCGACGGCTTGTGCGTTTGCGCTCACGGCAGCGGTTCGAGCCGACGCGCCGGTGAGCAGATCGCAGCCGAGCAGGCACTGACGCTGGCGCAGGCTGCCGAGAAACAGGGTTTGATTCCGTGACAAACTATCGTTTTGGCCACGCTGCATTGATCGGACGCCCGAATGTCGGCAAGTCCACGCTGCTCAATGCGCTGGTCGGCGCCAAACTCAGCATTGTGACGCCCAAGCCGCAGACCACGCGGCATCGGATTCTCGGCATCGTTACGCGTCCCGATGCGCAGATCGCGTTCATCGATACGCCGGGTCTGCATCAAGGCGGAAAACGCGCACTCAACCGTCAACTCAACCGCATCGCACGGCAAGCACCCGTCGGGGCCGATGTTCTGCTGCACGTGATCGATGGACCGCGTTGGCACGACGAGGACGATGCCGTCTGGCAGGTGGCCGTCGCGCAGGATGTGCCGTGTCTCCTGGTCGTCAACAAGATCGACAAGCTTGCCGACAAGACCGTTCTGCTGCCGTTCGCGGCTGAGACCACGCGCGAGCGGCCCTATGCGTCGGTGCATTTTGTCGCGGCGCGAACCGGCGACGGCGTACCCGCATTGCTTGACGAAATCGCGATCGTGCTTCCCGAAGGTGAAGCCCGCTTTGCGCAAGACGAGTTCACCGATCGCAGCGAGCGTTTTCTCGTTGCGGAACAGGTGCGCGAACAACTCATGTTGCAACTAAGCGCCGAATTGCCCTATGCGACCGCGGTGGAGGTCGAACATTTCGAAGATGCGCCGGACATCACTCGCATCGGCGCGGTGATCTGGGTCGAGCGGGAAGGGCAGAAGGGCATCGTGATCGGCGCCGGCGGCGCGCGACTCAAGAAGATCGGCAGCTCCGCGCGGCGCGCGATGGAACAGATGCTGGATCGTCGTGTATTTCTTGAATTGCACGTCCGCGTGCGCGATGCGTGGAGCGACGACGCGGCTGCGCTCAAGCAGTTCGGCTATGACGGTTGAAAAACAGCATGCGCGTCGAACGGCAGCCGGCTTTCATCCTGCATGCGCGCCCTTATCGTGAAACATCGTTGCTGATCGATGCGTTCTCGCGCGACTACGGCCGCATCGGTCTCGTCGCGCGCGGTGTGCGCCGTGAACGCAGCCGATTGTCGCGCGGCATGCTGCAACCCCTGCAACCGCTGCTGCTGGATTGGTGGGTGCGCGGCGAATTGGGTACGCTGATCGCCGTCGAAGCGCCGAGCGCACCCATTGCCTTGCCCAGCGAAACGCTGTTTTGCGCGTTCTATGTCAACGAACTGGTGCTGCGGCTCAGTCAACGCAACGACACCCACACGCACGCATTCGCCGCTTATTCCCTGTGTCTTGCCCGCATGGCGGAAGGCGCGCCCGTCGGCTGGACGCTGCGCCGCTTCGAGCGCGATCTGCTGGCGGACTTAGGCTATGCGCTCGCGCTGAAATACACCGCGGACGGCCAGCCGATCCAAGCCGATGCAACCTATACCTACGATCCGGAAGCCGGCCCGCTGGCCATCAGCACGCATGCGTACTGGCCGCGCGTCAGCGGAGCCGCATTGCTGGCCCTGGATCGCGATGAAATACCGTCCGCGGAACACCTTGCCCAATTGCGCGGGCTCGCCCGCGCGGTCGTGCGCCAACTGGCCGGGAACCTCAATACGTGGTCGTTGGCCGGCTATTCCGCCCCATCCACTGCCGGCGCATCCGTGCCGTGAATGCCGCGATAATGCAACGTTCTATTTCGATTCTGACACCACTGGCATATGCAGACGGCCCAAGTCGATATCACCGATCTCACGCATGACGGCCGTGGCGTCGCCCGCATCGACGGCAAGACGGTGTTCGTCGCCGGTGCGCTACCTGGCGAGCGTGCGCAGGTGCGCATCATCAAGCGCAGTCGCCATTTCGACGAGGCCAAGGTCGAAGCCTTGCTGACCCGTTCGGCGCAGCGTGTGGAGCCGCGCTGCATCCATTTCGGCACCTGCAGCGGCTGCTCGTTGCAACATCTGGAACCCGCGGCGCAGATTGCCGCCAAGCAGCGCGTACTCGCCGAGAATTTCGAGCGCATCGGCAAGGTTACGCCCGAACGTTGGCTCGATCCGTTGATGGACCAGCCCTGGGGCTATCGCCGCAAGGGCCGGCTGTCGGTGAAGTGGGTTGCGAAGAAGGCAAAGGTGCTCGTTGGTTTTCGCGAGAACGATCCGCGTTTCGTCGCCGATCTATCGATCTGCCACACGCTGCTGCCGGAAGTCGGTGAGCGTATCGCTGCGCTGGGCGAACTCGTCGGCGCGCTGGAAGCCAAGGCATCCATCGCACAGATCGAGATCGCGGCAGGCGATGCTACGGTCGCATTGACGTTCCGTCATTTGCAGCCCTTGTCCGACTGCGATCGTGCTGCGCTGATCGCCTTCGCGCAGAGGCATCATCTTGCGATCCTGCTCCAGCCCGGAGGCCCCGACAGCGTGGAGCCGTTGTGGCCGTCCGAAGTGCCATTGTCGTTCCACATCCCCGAATCGGATATCGACATCGCGTTCCGTCCACTGGATTTCATCCAGGTCAATGCCGGCATGAACCGGCGCATGATTGCGCGCGCGCTGGAATGGCTCGATGTGCGGCCGGAACATACGGTGCTGGATCTGTTCTGTGGGCTGGGCAATTTCACCTTGCCGATCGCGCGCCGCGCCGGGCAGGTTGTCGGTGTGGAAGGCGAAGCCGCACTGGTCGCACGCGCGCGCGAAAACGCGGCGCGTAACACGATCGGCAATGTGGAGTTCTTCGCCGCCGATCTCATGGCCGACCAGCGTGGAACCTCATGGGCACGGCGCCATTACGATCGTCTGCTGCTGGATCCACCGCGTTCGGGCGCTGCGGCGGTGCTCGATTATTTGCCGCGCGCCGGCACCGATCGCATCGTGTACGTATCCTGCCACCCTGGCTCGCTCGCGCGCGATGCGGGGATGTTGGTCGAGCGGCATGGCTTCCGGCTTGCGGCGGCCGCTGTGATGGACATGTTTCCGCATACGGCGCATGTGGAGTCGATTGCGCTGTTCGAGCGTTGAATATTCCGAGAACCTGTCTGAACGGGATACCGCGTTTTTTGCAAGCGACACAGGTTCAAGGTGTAGCCGTCCACCTGATGACTGCCGTAAGAGCCTGTTTAATATCTCCCTCCGCCCGCGCCGGAAGCTGTTTGTTCGCAGGCCAAGGAGCCCAAAGCATGTGGACAAACAGTCCCGGCCTCCCGATCAGAAGCATTTCGGAGGCAAGCTCTTCGGGAATGACGAAGTAATGGGGCGCTTTCGTGGGCCCCGGCGGCCTGTTGACCTATCACGCCAGCGGATTCGCGCTGCCGGAAACCGAACTTGACGATACGCTGGAAACCTCAGGAAACCTCAGGGGCGGCGTCAAATTATTTTTAACCACTCACTACTGTCCGGTTAAATGAAAGGGTGAATCGCTGATTGAATTTGATAGGATTTTAATCAGGCACCAGTGTTAACTGCTCTCAAAAAATAAAAGTGACGCTGATACCTTGAGAGTGAAGACGCCATTTTTTCCTGCGCAGCTAAAAAGTAACCAGAACCAGGGAAAGAAACGTCACGGTATAAAATACTGCTTGGGTGGTTATTTCCACCGTCATTTGATTCGGTTCGCGACCGGTGAGCTTTCGGGTCAGATAGAGCATGTAACTTTCCCGCTGCGATTGGATGCCCAGCTGCCGACGGACATAGAATTGCAGTTCAGTGAGGACGCAAAATCCTGGCTTGCCAAGGAAGAGACCGATTCCAAACCATGAAAAAAGTGTCAGGGCGCATACAGCCAAATGAAACATCCGCCATGACGGGATCATCCAGCCCAATGCTGTGAACAGCGTCAAGCCCAAGTGAAATACGTGAAACAGAACGTTGAGGACTCGCATGTGTTAGAGCATGGAAAGCGCCTGATGGAATGCCTCCGCGTATTGTTGAATCAAGGGCTCCGACTGCGGGTGCGTGAAATTGGGTAGCCGGATTAACTGTCCGTTGGCTTGTTCGGTTCGCGGCAAGGATGCGCCATGCGTGGCGGTTCCCGCGGGATAACGCCCAACGGCTTGCCAGTGGCCTTCGGTGAAAAAAGGCTGCTGATGCAGCAAGGGATAGCGAGGCACACCCACCCTGCATCCCATCTGTTGAAGCACTTCGACCAGACGCACCAGGTTTATGCTGGGGTCGCGATGCCGGATGATAAATTCAAAGTAGACACGCTCGACATTCGCCGGAGCAAGAAAGCAATCAAAGCCCATCGGTTCCAGCACTTCGGAAAGCATCTGGTGGTTGCGGTTACGCACGGCGTTGGTCTGCGGGAGGCGGACCAGCATCGCCCGCCCGAGCGCGGCGGACATCGGTGCGATCCGTGTTTTGATACCAAAGCTGGTCGCGGCAAAACGCCTTTCCGGTCCTTGAAGTTTGATGATCCGGGTAATGTCTCCCAGGCAAACCGCGCGGGTGTAAATTTCTTCGTCATCCGTCAAGAGCACGCCGCCTTCACCCGCCGGAACCAGCTTGTCCCCCTGCATACTGAAAACGGAGACATCTCCAAACCGGCCACATGGAACGCCTCCAACGGATGCACCGTGGGCATGGGATGCGTCTTCAATCACCTTCAGGCCGTGGAGTGCCGCCAGACGCTGGATTTCTTCCACCTTGCAGGGCAGCCCCCAAAGGTGAACGATAACGATAGCACGTGTTTTGGGCGTAATACGTCGAGCCGCGTCAACAGGGTCGAGACCCAGAGTATCCGGTTCACTTTCGCAAAAAACGGGCACCAATCCGCACCAGAGCATCGGCAGGACGGAGGCCCAGAACGTCGCGGAAGGAACCAGCACTTCGTCTCCAGGCGAAAGCCCGATGGCGTGAAACGCGGCCAGGAGCGCCGCGGTTCCATTGCAATGCGCCAGCGCAAACTGGCGTCCGGTGAATTGGCAAAAATCCTTTTCCAGTTCCTGAATGACGGGATGAGTGCTCACGTTGCCATCGCGCAGGATTTGCAGCACCGCGGCTTCTTCCGCCTGCGAAAAGAGCGGCCACTGCAAGAAGGGCTCCTGCCGGATCGTGACGATGGGGTGGATTGGAGCCTTCATAGTGTGGCTAAAAGAGGGTCGTAGGTTGCGCAAACTTGCCGTTCATAAGCTTCCACCATCGCCTCCGCCTCCAGCGGCTTCGGTGTGAACGCTGCGGCCAGCTTTTTGAGAGATTCGCGCCCGGAACCGTCCCGGCCAAGCCCCATCCGGGGCGTCCATTGTGCAATGGGAGTGCGGCGGCGCAGGTAATCCTCCAGCGTCACGCAAAACTCGTGATCGCGAGCCCATTGCGCCGTGACAAAGCCGTGCTCTGTTGTTTGGGGAGGCTGGGAAAATGTCATAGGCTGAGGAAACCGGGCGGGTATCCAACGCCCGATGAGCCCGGCCACTTGATTCGCAACCTTGAAGCTGGAAGTGAATTTGCCGCCATAGATCAAAATAGTCTGTTTTTCTTGGTGGGCAACAATGCGACGATGACGGGAGAGTTTGAGCGGGTAGACGTTACGAGAGTCATCACGCGCCACCGCCAAGGGACGGATGCCGCAACGGATGGAAACCACATCCTGCGCATCGACTTTTTGAGGTAGTGATTGGTTGGCGCTCGTCAGCAAAAAACGGATATCCTCGCGGGCGGGTGTCAATCCACTTTCCAAATCCCGAATCGCTGTTTCTGTCGGCCCCCACATCATCACGGGGCCCCACGGCACATGCGTCAACACATCATCCGCGCCCGGCATGGGGTAAATGTGCGCGTCGGTTTGTCCGTCGCGCCGGGGAAAGGTGATGTAAACGCCTTTGCTGAATACATGCTTCCAGGGCGATTCGACGGCCAACAGGCGATTTACCTCATCCGCCCAAACCCCGGAGGCGTTGACGATGATCCGGGCTTTGCCCTCATGTTCCCGCCCGGTCAATTCATCGCGCAAGCGCACCGTCCAGCAACGCTGATCCCGGACAAATTCGGCGGCGACCAAGCGACAATGGTTCAGGGGGATGCCGTGCTCCGAATCGAATGCCCGGATTTGTTCGATCACAAAACGGCTGTCGGAGTGCCGTAACATCCCTTCCTGATATTCAAGAGTCGTCCCCATCGTGGGACGCTTCAAGGCGAACCCTCCCAAAAACCAGTAGGCATACAGGCCCAGCAACATCGGAATTCTGCGCATGGCAGGAGAAACAGGATAGCGAAGAGTCAGGACAGAAATTGCATCGGGAAATGCCTTCATCAACTCGTTGCGCGCTTTGCAAAGTTGAATGACCGTTGGCAAATCCAGGTTTTTGAGGTAAAGCAACCCGCCCCAAATGAGCATGCCGGAAGCTTGGCTACTCCCGGAAGAAAAATCGCCCTTGTCAGCCAACGCCACGCGATAACCCAGCCCACAAAGCTGTCGGTATAACGGCGCCCCGGTGATACCGCCTCCCACGATCAGCACATCAAGCGGCTCACCGTTTGAGAGGTTTTGAAACCGATAGGATCGTTCCGCCATACGGAACATCATACAGGGGATGAGACCATCCGCAACCCGAATGAAAGTGTCGAATGGTTCCACAAATCCGCCGTCCGCAAGTGGCTACCGGCGCGGGATTGAAAGCTACTTGGGCGTGATTTCTTTGCACGCTGCGGACGATGATCTTCCTCTCTTCCTGGCGCACGAAGTATCCGGCGAAGTGCTGTGGTGGGGAATGCAACTGACGCGCCACCTCGACACGAATATCCCGGTGTATGGCTTAGAACTTGTCCTTATATTCCCGTGCGCCGTGAAAAGGCGCTGTCTTCTTGCGGGTGTGAATCCCGCCCGGCAACTGTCGCTCCAGCCGGTAGCAATCGGAGCAACGGTGGAGGTAACGAAGCTGTTGAAGTCTTCGGTGTAGAGGGTCCTTTCAAGGGACTTGGCGATTGTGCAGGCCGTAACGCGAGTGAACGTTGAGCAGGCCTGGAAAAGGACAATGCGGAAGCCGACCCGTCATCGCTGGGTCATGTCATCATCCATCCATGGAGCGTTTCCCGTTACCGCGCGTGGTCCGATGACCCCACGCGATTCTTGCCTCACCCGCCTGTGGCCCGACGGCCACAGGCGACCTCGCTCTTTCGCGGCCCGCACACACACACCGTCTCCGGCGCGGGCCGGTGGGAATATAAGGATGAGTTCTAAACACACCATTCCCACGCGCGTGGTGGTGGAGGACAATCCGCTTTTCGTTTTTCGTGTTTGTCCGCTTTTCCAGTGCCATTCGTACCCGGTCAACGCTGGATTTCCAATGCCGAGCCTGAACTTGGGCTCGGCACCGTCGTGCGCATGGACAACCGCACGGTACAGGTGCTGTTTGCCACCGCCGGCGTGTTGCGCCATTACGCCAGGCACGCTGCACCGCTGGTGCGTGCCCAGTTCCGTGTCGGACAGAAGATCATCGGCCGGAAGCAGAGTTTCGTCATCGAGCAGGTCAGCCATTCCGGCGGTCTGTTGACCTATCACGCCAGCGGATTCGCGCTGCCGGAAACCGAACTTGACGATACGCAGCCGATCTCGCGTGCCGACGAGCGTCTGCTCTCGACGCGCGTCGATGCGCCCGACCGCTTCGATTTCCGCGTACAGGCGCTGGCGCGCCGCGCCGCCGCGGTGCGTTCGCCGGCGTGGGGCATCGCCAGTGCGCGTATCGACTTGATCCCACATCAGTTGCGCGTGGCCGCGATCGTCGCGCGGCGCCGTCCGCCACGTGCGCTGCTCGCCGACGAAGTGGGGCTGGGCAAGACCATCGAAGCCGGTCTGATCGTCGCACGCCTGCTCGCCAGCGGCCGTATCGCGCGTGTGCTCGTGCTCGCACCGGCGAGCCTGACCAGTCAGTGGTTCGTCGAGTTGCTGCGTCGTTTCAATCTGCCGTTCGCGCTGTTCGACGAAGAACGCTGTGCGGCGATCGAAGTCGCCGATGACGCACGCAATCCGTTCGAGGACGAACAGTGCGTGATCGCCGATATCGGCTGGCTCGTCGAGAATTCCAAACGTGCGCGTCAGGCGCTGGATGCGCCGTGGGATCTGCTCGTCGTCGATGAGGCTCACCATCTGGAATGGTCGCCGCAGATGAGCAGCGCCGCGTATACGCTGGTTGAAGGGCTCGCCGCGCGAGCGCCCGGACTGATCCTGCTCACCGCGACGCCGCAGCAACTCGGACGCAGCGGACACTTCGCGCGGCTGCGTTTGCTCGATCCGGCGCGCTACGTCGATCCCGAGGCGTTCGCCATTGAGGCCGATGGCTACGTGGCGTTGTCCACGCTGGTCGACAAACTCGTCCAGACTGCGCCGCTCACCGGCGAGGAGCACGCGGCGCTGCACGCGCTCTTGGCTACCGATGCGGAGTCGATTGAGCTGCTCAGCCGTTACGACAAGGATCGTGCCGCGCACGCGCCGGCGCTGCTGGATGCGCTGATCGATCGCCACGGCACCGGCCGTGTGATGTTCCGCAATCGGCGCGCGCAGATCGGTGGTTTCCCGCGTCGCGTCGCGCATCTGGCCACGCTCGACGGCGGCGATTTGGACGATGCGCAACGCCAGCGGTTGCTGGCCGAATTCCATGCCGATGCGCAGGAACATCCGCACCTGGACGAGTTGGATTACGCCAACGATCCGCGCCTGCCGTGGTTGGTCGCGTTGATCGAGCGTCTTGCCGGCGAGAAGCTGTTGCTGATCTGCCGCACGCAGGCCAAGGTCGTGGCGCTGGAAGATGCGTTGCGTACGAAAAGCGGTGCGAAGGTCGCGCACTTCCACGAAGGCATGAGCATCGTGCAGCGCGATCGCAATGCGGCGTGGTTTGCCGAGGCCGCCGGCGCGCGCGTGCTGCTGTGTTCGGAGATCGGCTCGGAAGGCCGCAATTTCCAGTTCGCGCATCATTTGGTGTTGTGGGATCTGCCGCTGGATCCGGATCTGCTCGAACAGCGCATCGGCCGCCTCGACCGCATCGGCCAGCGACACGATATCGGCATCCATGCCGCGGCGTTCACCGGTACCGCGCAACACGCGCTGCTGTGCTGGTATCACCAGGGGCTGGACGCGCTGCAATCCAGTCCTGCCGATGGGCGTGAAATCCTGCGCCGTTATCGGCAGCGTCTGTGCGCCCAAGCCGAGCGCCATGCGCTGGGCGGTGAGGAAGCCGATGCCGAGATCGATGCGCTGATCGCCGATACCATGGCGACGCATCGCGAACTTTCCGAACTCGTACAGGCCGGCCGCGATCGGTTGCTGGAACTGTCCACCGAGCGTCAGGCGCGCGATCTGCCGCTGGCCGAAGCTTTGCGTGCGCAGGATGGCGACACCGGCGCCGATGAGTTCGTGTTGAGGTTGTTCGAGCAGTTCGGCATCGCCGGTGAGGAGTCCGCGCCGCGTACCGTGGTGCTCGATCCCGAATATCTCAGTACCGACGGTTT
>JAISPQ010000126.1 GCA_031274955.1 Rhodanobacter sp. | reverse complement strand
ACCTTGTCGTACAGCCGCACCAACGCGGGTTGGCGCTTGACGCCGACCTCGAACTCAACCGTGATGACCGCCATGCCAGCGCGACTGACCGAATAGGTGTGCTTGACCTGCTCGATCTCAGCCAGTTTCTGCTCGAGCGGAAAGCTGAGCATCTGCTCGACTTCGCGCGCGTCCGCGCCCGCGAACGGCACGATCACGTTGGCCATGGTCACGTCGATCTGCGGTTCTTCTTCGCGCGGCGTGATGACGAGCGCGATCAGGCCGAGCAACAGCCCGACGAGCGCGAGAATCGGCGTCAACGGGTTGTTCTGGAAACTGCGCGCGATGCGGCCGGAAAGGCCGAGTTTTTCAGCTTCCACCTTGCCGCGCCTTCGCCAACGCCTGCGCGGCGGCTATCGGATCGGTCGCAATCGCTTCGCCGGGCTGCAAGCCGGAGATCACCTCGACCTCGGTGCCGGACTCCTCGCCAAGGCGCAACTGACGCAGCGACAACTGCCCTTGCGCCAGCACATAGACGGCATTCAATTCGCCGCGCCGTATCAGTGCTGAAGTCGGGATGCGTGGGAATGCGCTGCCTTTCGTTGCCGGAAAGCGCACCTTCGCGGTAGTACCCGGTATTGGCACCGGATCCAGGCGCGGCAACGGCACGCGCACTTTGACGCTGTGCGTGGCGGGATCGGCGCTTGGGAATATCATGACTTTTTCGATATTGATCGTGCGCCCATCGTCGAGCGCGAGTTGCGCTTGCGGCTGTGCGCGGATCGCCGCCGCGTCCGCTTGCGGCACGCTCACGTCGATACGCAGCGCATCAGGCGAGAACAGCGTCATCAAGGTTTGCCCTGCAATCAGATTGCCGCCGAACACCACGCTCTCGCCCGGCTCTACATGGCGCGCGGAGACGATGCCGGCAAACGGTGCGCGTACCACGGTGTAATTCGTCTGTTGACCCGCATTGGTGACTTGCGCGCGCGCTGCATTGCGCGCGGCGGCGGCCGAGTCGCGCGCGGAGCGGAGTTGATCCAGTTGCAAGCGCGACACGAACTGTTTATCGGCCAACGCCGTATAGCGACGCAAGGTATTCTCCGCCTCGACGAGCGCGGCTTCAGCCGCCCGCAGTTGCGCGCGCGCACTGTCGACGCCGGCCCGTTGTTCCACGGCGGTCATGCGTAGCAGCACGGCCCCCTCCGTGACGTGGTCGCCGATGTCGTAGTTCACCTCGACCACGCGGGCGCTGGTCTGTGCCGACAACGTGGTCTGCCGCACCGCCTCGACGACACCATCCCAACTGCGACCACTGCCCTCCCCTGCCGCAGGAACGGTCAAGGTCTGGACATCATCGATGGGCCGCTGCGCCCGTGGTGGCTTGGCATCGTTGCCGCAGCCCGCCAGCACGATAGCCAGCAGCGCCGGTGCGAGCGCTGCAACGCATCCTCTGGGACTTACCTTCATCGGCAAGGCTCACTTGAAGATATGACCGCTGGCGACGCCGAGCTTGCGAAAGAACATGGCGGCCGGACAGAAACCGGTGAAGCTGGCTTGCACCAGGTTCAGGCCGATGAAGGCGGTCAGCAGCAGCCACCACGGCGAGAAGAAGTACACCAGCGCAGCGCTGAGAAAAACCATCACGCCGGCAAACGCCATCACAGCACGGTCAAGATTCATCGTAGTATCTCCATGGAACGATCGATGAGGTATCGCGCCCATCAAGGAACCCCTATCCGGGAGCGACGTTTTAATTACTTCGTGCTAAATTAGCAATTACTTATGTTAAAGTCAATCCATCCCAATGAGGAGTACATCACGATGCGCACCGCCAAAGACCTGGTCGCCTCCGCCCGAAGCCGGATCCACGAACTGTCCCCTGCCGAACTACGGGCATGGGATGCACACGATTTCACGCTGATCGATGTCCGCGAGGCGGAGGAATACGCTGCCGGATATCTGCCAGGCGCCATCAACCTGCCGCGTGGCGTGCTTGAGTTCCGCATCGAAACCCTCCCGGCATTGGTTGATGCAGCCAATCCCGCCTGCGCGGATCGTGCCCGCCCGCTGGTGGTGTATTGTCTGAGCGGCGGCCGCTCGGCCCTGGCGGCCGACAGCCTGCAACAGCTCGGCTTCGGCAAGGTGCATTCGCTGGCCGGCGGCTTCGAGGCGTGGCGCGCTGCGGGGTTGCCCGTGGCCCAGCCGGAAACCTGAGTCGATCGTTCGATGACTGTCCGCAGCACCCCCTCCCGTCTGAATCCCGATGCGATGCGCGCCCACGCCGATGACGCCGCGCAACTGCTCAAGGCATTGGCCAACGACAAGCGTTTGCTGATTCTGTGTTTGCTCGCACGGGGCGAACATTCCGTGGGCGAACTCAACACGCTGCTGGATCTGAGCCAGTCCGCGCTGTCGCAGCATCTGGCCGTCCTGCGTGAAGAAGGCATGGTCAACACGCGGCGTGAGGCACAGACCATTTATTACTCGCTGGCGCCCGGTCCCGCGTTCGAGGTGATCCAGACGCTCTATGGGATTTACTGCGCCCCCAAGCGCAGTCAAAGGAAATCCAAGCCATGATCGGTCTGCTCAAAGCATTGTTCGGTCGTGCCGGAGAACGGATCGATGTTCAAGGCGCGCTGCGCCGGATCGATGCCGGCGCGATCCTGCTCGATGTCCGCGAGGCCGATGAGTACGCTGGCGGTCACGCGCCATCGGCACTGTCCCTGCCACTGAGCCAGCTTCGCGCTCACGGTAACGCCGCCATCGATAGGCTGGGTTTATCCGAAAAAACCACCGATATTCTGCTGATCTGCCAGAGCGGCATGCGCTCCAGAATGGCGCAGAGCATCTTGTCCGCCGATACGCGCCGACGCTACATCAACGTTACCGGCGGCATGGCGACCTGGGCCGCCCGGGGATTACCCCTATCTCAAAAGTAGCCGTAACGATGACTCACCCTGCACACGGTAGGGTAACCGCAAGGAGAACGACCATGTCCAATTCCCGCTATCACGCATTGACCGGAAACATCAACCAGCATCTGGGACCGATGCGCGAGAACCTGCCGGATGTCATGCAGGGATTCGGCGCTCTGGCTCGCAGCGCGATGGCGCCGGGGGCGCTGGATGCCAAGACCAAGGAATTGATCGCCTTGGCGATCGGTGTCGCCACCCGCTGCGAGGGCTGCATCGGATTCCACAGCAAGGCCCTCGTCCGGCTCGGGGCGACCGATGAGGAAATCCACGAGATGCTCGGTGTTGCCGTCTATATGGGCGGCGGGCCTTCGCTGATGTATGCCGCCAGCGCCATCGAGGCATTCCAGGAGTTCTCCGGCGCCGCCCGTCAAGCCTCATGATGGGTTCGCTCCGTTTTCAACGCCACACTGCGGACGGGTAGAGACGCTCAGATGATCGTGAGGTTCCGATTGTGACGACATCATCGGCTCTGCCCGAACTGTTCGCGCACATGCGCGCTGCGCAAGCGTGCGATCCGCTGCCGGCATGGCCGCTCCGCGCGCGCAGGCTGCGTGCGCTGGAAACCTTGCTGCACGAAAACCGCGATGCAATCGCAGCCGCCATTGCCACCGATTTCGGACGCCGGCCGGCCGAAGAAATCACGTTGTACGAAATGTTTCCGAGCCTGTCGGGCATTCGCCATGCACTCCGGCACGGCCGCCGCTGGATGCGTCCGCGGCGGCAATGGGCGGGGTTCTGGTTCCTGCCCGCACGTACCGAGATTCTTCCGCAACCGCTCGGCGTGGTCGGCGTGATCGTGCCGTGGAATTATCCGCTGTATCTGGCGATCGGCCCGCTCACCGATGCGCTTGCCGCCGGCAATCGTGTGCTGGTGAAGATGAGCGAGTTCACGCCACGCTTTTCGGCATTGTTCGCCCAGTTGATCGAACACCATTTTCCCGAAGGCGAGATCAAGGTCGTCAATGGCGATGCGGATGTCGCGCGCGCATTTGCCACCCTGCCCTTCGATCATCTGTTGTTCACCGGATCAACGGCAGTCGGCCATGAGGTGATGCGCGCAGCGTCCGCGAACCTTACGCCGGTCACGCTCGAACTGGGCGGCAAGTCACCGGCGATCATCGGCCCCGGCGCGCGTTTCGCGCACGCGGTCCAGCGCATCGTGATGGGCAAGCTGATCAATGCGGGGCAGACCTGCATCGCACCGGATTACGTGCTATTGCCACGCGATCGGGTGAACGATTTCATCGCAGCCGTCCGCGTGGAAATCGCCCAGCGGTATCCGCAGCCAGCCTCCAATCCACAGTACGCAAGCATCGCCTCAGATCGCCATTACGCGCGTTTGAGCGCGCTGCGCGACGCGGCTGTCGCAGCCGGTGCGAAGGCGCATGTGTTCGGCGATGCGGACGCGACAACGCGTGTGTTCCCGCCGACGTTACTGACGGATGTCGATGACGGTATGGAGGTGATGCGGCAGGAAATCTTCGGGCCGCTGTTGCCGATCGTTCCCTATGACAGGATCGATCAAGCGATAGCCTATGTGGCGGCGCGTCCGCATCCGCTCGCGCTGTACGTATTCGAGGAAAACCGCGCAACGATCGACCAGATACTTGTGCATACCCTGGCCGGCGGTGTATCGGTCAACGATACACTCCTGCACATCGCGCAACATCATCTGCCATTCGGCGGTGTCGGCGCTTCGGGAATGGGCGCCTATCATGGCGAGCAAGGCTTCCGCACGTTCTCGCGTATGAAGCCTGTCTTGCGCCAGGCGCGCTGGAATGCGATCGGCCTGCTGAACCCGCCCTACCGTGACATGTTCCGTCGCATGACGAAGATACTGCTGGGACGTTGAAAGACTGCCTAAAACCCGTTGCCGTCAATCCGCGTTCGCGTCGAGCGGGGCGAAACTGCTGCCGGCGACGATCACATTGACGCGGCGATTCTCGGCGCGTCCGGCGAGTGTCGTATTGGGAAGCAACGGGAAATCCCACGCCAAGCCACGACAGACTATCTTGTCTTTCTCGAAACCATTATCGATGAATACGCTGGCAACCGCTTTGGCACGCGCCAGGGAAAGCTTCTCGTTGTAATCGCGCGGGCCGACATTATCGGTATGCCCCTCGATCCGCAGATCGTGAACATCCACACTCAGCAGGCGGCTCGCCAGCACGACGAGATCCTTGCGGAGCTGTGGTTTCAATTCCGCTTGGTTCAAGTCGAACGAGATCGGTTCGGCGATGGTCAGCAGCCAGTCGTCACCGTTCTCCACGAAACCCAATGAGCGAAGCTCGCTGATCTGAATATCCCTCAACGTGGGCTTTGCCGGTGGTGCGGTGTGGCATGCGGAAATCAAGCATATAAAAACGGGCAATACGAGACACGATAAAAAACGCCACGAAAAAACTTCCCTGCGACAACTCATGCCGATTCCTTGGACCTCGGAAGAGCAGTCCATTTTGTCACGGATGGCTGCCATTTCACACCCACGTGGCGCATTTTCTCCGTATACATGGCACGGTCGGCTGCGCGGATCAGATCGTTGGCGGTGGTCTCGGGGTACAAGGCCATGCCGATGCTCAATGAGGGACAGAACGAGTATGAGTCGACACAGAAGGGGATTTCAACCGCGGCACGCAATTGCGCAATCAGTCCGGCAACGTCCCGGTCTTTGGGCAGCGGTGCGATGAGTACGACGAATTCATCGCCGCCCATTCGCGCGACCAGCGCGTTGATGGGCCGCCATTCTTCCAAACGTTGCCCCAGCACGGCCAGGAAATGATCGCCCGTGGCATGCCCATAATGATCATTGATGCTCTTGAAATCATCCACGTCCGCGTAGAACACGGCGATGGGTATGCCATCCGCATCGCTGTTCTGCAGCGCCCGTTCCAAGGCCCGCTCGAACATCGCGCGATTGGGTAATCCGGTCAGCGTGTCGTAAAACGCCATGCGCGACAGCGCGGTGCTGGCCTGATTGAGTTCACGATCGCGGCGCATGATCTCATCGAGCAGCGCGTTGAACTCCAGACGCAGCTCTTCGACTTCGGCCAATGTGAATGCAGGCGCACGCCGCGAGAAATCGCTGCGCTCGATGATGACGCGTATGAGTTTGCGCAACCGATTTATAGGTTGCGTAATACGCTGGGTATAGCAGGTGGTGATCATGGTCAACAGCACGATGATCAGCGCCGCGATCACGATGTCGGAAAGGATCAATCCCAGTAGCGCCCCGATCAGCGGCTCGTTACTGCCGACCAGGATCAGGCTGCCGATCACGCGGTCATCGACGATGATGTCGTGGCTGATCTTCTGCGTACCGAACCAGTGCGCGATGCTTGCGAGCCACCCCTCGGAACGACGCGAGTATTCGGCCAGCAAGTTGCCGTGGCTGTTGCGCAATTCCGCGTGTTGAACGCCGCTGGTACTGTCAATGGCTTGCAGCAGCTCCGTGGCATCCTGTTTGTCTTCGAACAGGACGGCGGCCTGTACCTGCACGGCGGTCAAAGCGGCAACGCCGTGCAGGTGTTCGCTGGCTTGCCGTTGCAGGTAGTAGTAGCCGATGACCGAGGCACTGAGCGTCAGCAGGACAATCACGATCAGCGCCGCGAGCAACGATGAACGCTTGAACTGACTGGCGATACCGGTGCTCATCAGATCCTCAAGGGCTACCACCTGTTGTTGTCGATTCTTTGCCCATACTCAGCAGCCTGGCATTGATGAGAAGGCCCGCTTCATGCGTTGCGGACAGGTTGATCTCGAACGAAAAATAGCGTTTGCCCCGTTCCAGACAAATGACTCCACCAGAACTGCAAAAGGCGCTACCACGGCCGACCGTGAGGATGGGACGTTTCCGCGCCTGTGCGAGAAATCCGTAGGCAGCCTGCTCGTCCAACAGGGTCAGATCCAGAACTTGACAACCTGAGATCTGCGCCGGAGCGTCGACTTCGCGTATCTCGAAGGATTTGCCGCGTGCGGTTTGATCCGCGTAATCGCGAGGACTCGTATCCAAGGACTTGGGGACACAGATTACCCAATGCGGAAGATCGTTCTCCAACGGCCAGTGCACATACTGGGCGAAGCGGACGATGTAGTAGGCCGCCCGCGATGGATCATGCGACGCGGCAATGCGCGCTTGCTGCTGTGACGCTTCCGGACGCGCTGTTTCCAGAACGGTCTCAGCAATCACACCATGAGACATGCTTGGCAACAAGGTCAACAGCAAGGCAACCAACAGCCCCGCGAAATACAGATACCCAGCCGTACGTGTGTATCTGTCACGTTGATCGATCAAGGGAAACAACTGTCTCTCACTCCGTCTCGGAATCGCTTTCACATTTGAAGGTAGATTAACGCGTCGACGGGAGATCATAAACAGCTTCTTGTGGTGTAAAGCGAGATACATATCGCGATTTTGTCGGTTATTTCTCTATTAAGGCATCGGATGATGAAAGACCGACCGTTCTGCCGCTGCTTCCGGTGCGGGTGGAGGGAGATGGGACAGGCTCTAAGACTGACATGCAGAGATGATCCACGTGCGGATCAGTCATCTGGCCTGCACGCAAGAAGAGGTGCGCTTGCTTAACACACAGATCCAGCCCGTGTTGCTGCGCGATGTCGCTTGCGAACCTGTCCAAGTAAACTTCGGTTTCCAGGATCGAGCCCGGGACAGGCTCTGCGTTGCGGTGTCGCGCAAACTGCCTCCGCCTGTACGGTTTTTGGACAGGTTCTATCAGACTGTTGAAAAAAGCTTGATAGCGCGGTCCACGAATGGATCGCCCTTTCTCAACACCCTGCTCATCATTCAATAAAGGGGAATCCCCATGTCGACACGATCGCTTACACTCATGCTACTGGCTGCCTTTTATGCGGCTTGTGCATTCGCCCAGGACTCAACGCAACCTGCCTCGGGCGAAGACGAAGACATCGATATCAATGCGATGGCGCGCGCCAAGGATGCGCCGGCCAACCCACCCGACATACGATCGGCACCCGCAGCCAAAACCGCTGTGCCGGCCAGCCCACCCAATACGCAATCGGTGTCAGCAGCCAAGACCGATGTGCCGGCCATTCCGCCCAATACACAGCCGGTGCCGGCAGTCAGAACCGATGTGCCGGCCAGCCCACCCAATACGCAATCGGTGTCAGCAGCCAGGACCGATGTGCCGGCCATTCCACCCAATACACAGTCGGTGCCGGCAGCCAGAACCGATGTACCGGCCATTCCACCTAATACACAGTCGGTGTCAGCAGCCAGGACCGATACACAGACCAGCCTGCCGAACACGCAGCGAGCGCCGGCTGCCAAGAGCGATACTGCAAGCGGGCACCCTGCCCCACTCGCACAGCCCAGCAGCGCAGACAAAGAACGCGCGACCACCTGTACGATACTCGCCACGCATCTGCTGGATGCCGTGCAGAAGGCGGACTATGTCACCGCCACCCGCGATTTCGACGATCGCATGCGCGAGGCGCTACCGCCAGACAGGTTCAAGGAGATCTGGGAATCGCTGCCGCCCCGATTCGGTATCTTGCAGACACGCGGACAGTCGCATGCGTCGATGGATCAGGGGTATATCGCCATTTCGACTCCACTGACCTTCGAGAAAGCGAATCTGTATGCGCAGATCGCGTGTGGAACGGACAATCACATCGCTGGTTTCTACGTGAAACCGTTGCCGGCGCCAGGATCGTGAGCCCGACGACGCCGTGAGCTTCCTGCCGCCGAATGTAGCGGACGGACCACCGCGCTGCTGCGATACCGTGATGCGCCGCGCGATCCTGTGCGAAGCGCACGCGCTCGGCGTCCCGGCCGACTACGGGCGTTTGCGCGGACTTGCGCTCGTGCGCGAGCCGCGTGCTCTGATGTGTATCGGCCGCGACATTCATGATCGTATGCAGTGGCTGGCGCCGCGTGCGGCGCGCGCATTCGGGCGCATGCGCAGTGCTGCCGCGAGCGATGGCATCCCATTACGGTTCGTTTCAGCGTTCCGCTCGGCCGACTATCAGTTGGGCCTCATCAAGCGCAAGATTGAACGCGGCCAGACCATGGATGAAATCCTGCGCGTAAACGCAGCGCCGGGCTATAGCGAACATCACAGCGGACGCGCGATCGACCTCGCCATGCAAGGCTATCCGGTGCTGGAAGAAGACTTCGATCGATCACCTGCATTCGCGTGGTTGAGCACACAGGCGCAACGTTTCGGATTTTCGCTGTCGTACCCGCGTAGCAATCCGCATGGCATCGCTTATGAACCTTGGCACTGGTGCTGGCGCGCGTAAGAGCCTGTCAAAACTCTACTGCGCTGGACATTTTGCACGCCGGTGATGCTCCAGGGGCAAAAAGTCACTTCATCGGCTTGGCTGCTTGCGGCTTCTTCGTCGCACCCGCGTTCATCGGCTTGGCCGCTTGTGGCTTCTTGGCTGCACCCACGTTCATCGGCTTGGTCGCTTGCGGCTTCTTCACCGCACCCGCGTTCATCGGCTTGGCCGCTTGCGGCTTCTTCGCTGCACCGATGGACTTCTTTCCATCCATTGCATCGGCGGGCTTTTTTTCTTCCGCTGTATCGGTGGGCTTCTTTTCTTCTGTTGCGTCGGCCGGCTTCTTTTCTTCCGTTGTGCCGGCGGACTTCTTTTCTTCTGTTGTGTCGATGGGCTTTTTTTCTTCCGCTGCGCCGGCAGGCTTCTTTTCTTCTGTTGCTTCAGCGGGTTTCTTTTCTTTCACCGCACCGATGGTGGGCTTCTTCTCTTTCGTTGCGCCGGTGGGCATTACACCGACGGGTTTTTTCTCTTTCACCACGTTGATGGGCTTCTTCTCTTTCGCCTCTTTCGCCGCGTCCGTGGAGGCTTTCTCTTCGAGTGGCTTGGACAGATCGTCGATCGACTTGTTGATGTTGGCGTACTTGTATGCGGGCAGCACGAAGATCCGGTCATTGAAGCGCGCGTTGAGATCGGCGGCTTCCTTGTCCAGCGCAGCACGGCGATTCTCGCGATCCTTGTCCGGATCGCTCACCGCCAACGGCTTGATGGGCGCCTCGGCCGCCTGCGCGTCCTTGCCATCCTTCTTCGCCGCCTCGGCGGCGGCGGCGGCGCTCTCGTAATCCGTCTTGGCTTTCGCAATCGCCGCCACGATACTGGAAGTGGCGCGTTCGCTATCCACACTGGCATTCAAGCGCACGTCGACTTTACCGTCCTTCTCCCACGCCGTCATGTCAACCACCATGCCATCGAACGTGACGAAACGCGCCTTCAACCCATGCTCATCCGGCGTAGTTTCTTTCGCCGGCATCACATCGTCGAAGTGCAGTGCCGCCAGCACGGCCGCAACACCATTTACCGCGAACTCCGCACCGACTTCGCGCCCTTTGGGCACATCGACCACTTTGAAGTCGGCATCGCTCGCCGCGTTCTTGTAGATACCCACGCTCTTGCCGTCGGCGTGCGTAATATTGACCGCAGCAATACGATCCGCGGGGATATCGATGAGATCCTTCTTCAGCCAACCGACCGGATTCTTCTCGACCGCGAGCGCGCCCGAGGCCAGCCAGCTTTGCGCCTCGCCGACGCTGCGCACGAAGGTGCCGTCGCCGCGCGCGTTCACATCGCCAACGATCAGCTTCAGCGGCTGCGCGAGTCCGCTGAGTTCGATCTGCATGCCCTTCGCGTCGGCGCCGGATACGTCCTGGACGCCGAGCACCGTGTACTTGTCCTTGTTCGCGGTTTTTTGCTCGACGAGCTTGGCGTCGGCCAGCTTGAGCAGGAAATCGCGCAGCTTGCCGGTATCCACGTCGTAGTTGCCGCGTTCGGCGAGTGTCCAGCCGTTCGCGCCGCGAACGAAGGTCGCAACGATCTTGTCGCCCGCACCGGTCATCACGATCTTGTCGACATCGTTCATGTGATCGCGTAGACCGGGTGCAAGATAGGTTTCTTTTTCGCCTGTACCTTCGCTTTGCGGTGCGGTGGAACGATTAAGCGCAACCGCGATGCCGAGCGCGATCAGCGCCACGATGCCCAATCCAAGCAATGTGTTCTTGTTCATGGCTGCGCTCCGCGTGCATGGCGGCGGCGCTGGTTGCGCCACCCGGCGAAGCCCAGCGCGGCCAGCGTCGCCAGAATCGGCATCAAGGCGATGTTGATGATCTTTAGATGCGTGCCGAGCGATTCGATTTCCGCATCGAGTTGGCGTCGCACCTGGCGCAGTTCCTTGCGGATCTCCAGTTTGCGCTTCAAGAACTTGTCCAACTCGGCCTTCTGTTCGGACGAGAGGATCTGCGCTTGATCCTGGCTCTTGGCGCTCTGCAGCTGGTTCAGCTTGCGCTCGGTATCGGACAACTCCTGCTGGAGTTCCTGTTCCTTGGCGCGGAAGCGTTCGTCGGCATTGCGCTTGAGCGCCTCGACGGTAGTGAACGGACGCTGTGAGGTTGCGCGGCTGCGAATCGAGATCAGATCGCCGGAACCGGTCAGGTTGTCGAGTGCATTCACGGCGAAATCCCCGTTGTTGGCGAACGCATTCATGATCTGCTGGCCGAAGAACGGCTGCACCCGCACCCACAGGCGATCGCTCAGGATATCGGTGTCGGCGACAAGAACGATCTGCCCGTTTGCGTCCTTGGATTCGGTCAGCGCATCCGGCGTCTTGCGCTCCGGGAACGCGGTGTGGAACTTGCCGGTCAGGCGCGCGGCGATCACGAACGGCGAACCCGCCGGCTTGTAATCCTGCAACAGCGTGCGCGGGTCCGTCAGCATGCGCATGCGCTGGCTGGGCACACTTTGCGCATCCGAGGTTGTCTGCATCAACGGCACGAGCTTGACATCCTGCGCATCCTTGGAAAGCTCGAAGAAGCCCGGAGAAAACACGTTGATGGTGGTGAGGTTCGCGGTGATCACATCATCGCGATTGATGTCCGCGCTGGTCAGGCTGAAGATGCCCGGATGCCGCACCGGCGGCTGGCTCTCAACGACCGTGACCTGCAATGCGCCGGCGCGGTCGAGCGCCACCTTGTGCGGATCGTAATCGACGCCCCAGGCCTTGAAGAGCTTGGGCAGGTCCGACGACTTGTCGGCCATCATCGCAGCCGTCGGATTGTTCGGATCGGCGGCGGCCTGATCCATTTCCGCATTGGGATCGACGAACGCGAGCAAATGCCCGCCACGCAGCACGAACTGGTCGATCGCATATTGCGCATCGTCGCTCAACTGTTTGGGATGCACGACGACCAGCACGTCGATGTCCTTGTCGATCGCCTTCAGCGTCGCCGGATCGAGGTTGCGCAGACTGAACGACTGCGCCCACTGCTGGTAGATCGCCCACGGCTGACGCATCTGCTGGGTGGCGGGGTCCATGCCCGGCGTTAGCGGCAAGCCGGTGAGCAGGCCGATCGTCGGCTTCTTCGGCTTCTCCAGCTCCTGAATCAGCTTGGCGATGTCGTATTCGAGGAATGCTTCCTTGTCCGGCTGCAGAAACGGGATCACCGCACGGCCATCGGTCGAGTTGGTACCGGCCAGACCGAAGAAGATTTTTTCGCCGCTCGCACCAACCGGCACCGACTGCAAACCGAAACTGCTGGCGCGATCCTCGTCTTCGGAGAACGGCAAGGGATCGATCACCTGCATGCGGAGCTTGCCGCCCGAACGCGAGGCCATCTCGTCGAGCATCTCGCGCACACGCACGAAATACGTGCGCAGTTGCGGCAGCGCCTGCGTGCCTTTGTCGGAGTAGAACAGATACAGATTGATCGGCTCGTCGATCGACTTCAGGATAGTGCGCGTGCCCTGGGACAGCGTATACAGATGGCTCTGTGTGAGGTCTACGCGCGCGCCGCGGAATGCAACGTTCACCAGCAGCATCACCGCCACGAACAGCACGGCGAGCACGGCCAATGCGGAACCGGAAAGCGCCTTACGATTGAATGTCATCTTCATTCCCTCCTCAGGCCGCTTTCTTCATGTCGATGACGACGGCGGTCGCGTACAGCCACACCGCGATCATCAGCACGAAATAAATCAAATCGCGCAGATCGATCACACCCTTGCCGATCGATGCGAAATGCGTGAGGAAACTTAAGCCCGCGATCGCATCGACCACCCCCTGCGGCGCGAACGCGCGGAAGAAATCCAGTACCAGCGGAAACCCCGCGAGCAGCAGCAGGAAACAGATCACCACGGTGAGGATGAAGGCGACGACCTGATTGCGCGTCGTCGCCGAGATGCACGAACCGATCGCGAGAAACGCGCCGGCCATCAGCAACGACCCCAGATAGCTGGCGAAGATCACGCCGTTGTCGGGGCTGCCCAGATAGTTCACGGTCAGCCACAGCGGAAACGTCAGCACCAGCGCGATCGCGATGAATGTCCACGCGGCGAGGAATTTTCCGAACACCACCTGCCACATCGTCACCGGCAGCGTGAGCAGCAATTCGATCGTGCCGCTCTTGCGCTCCTCGGCCCACAGGCGCATCGACACCGCCGGCACCAGGAACAGGTACAGCCAGGGATGGAAATTGAAGAACGGTTGCAGATCGGCCTGCCCACGCTCATAGAAATCGCCGATATAAAACGTGAACGCACCCGACAGCAGCAGAAAGATCACGATGAATACATAAGCCACGGGTGTAGCGAAATAGCTGCGCAGTTCGCGCTTGAAGATCGTCCGCGTGCCGTTCATGTGCGCGCCTCCGGGCCGACCGCTCCCAGCGTGATCGTGCGGAACACCTCGTCCAGGCGCCCGGCTTCGAGCGCGAGTTCGCGCACCACGACACCTTGCGCCTTCAGCGCATCGCCGACCGCGACGAAGATGGAACGTCCCGGTTTGGGGAACGCGGTGATGCGGTTGTCCTGCGGATCGACCTCGATCGCCGCGATATCGGCAACGCGCGCCAACGCCTCCTTTGCCGCCTGCACGCTCGTGGCGGTCAACGACACCGCCTGGTGATAGCGCGAGCGCGCTTCCAGTTCCGCCGGCGTCGCATCGGCGAGAATGCGTCCGTTCGCGATGATGATCGCGCGCGTGCATACCGCATGCACTTCTTCCAGCAGATGCGTGGAAATGATGATGGTCTTGTCGCGCGCCATCGAATTGATCAGCGTGCGCACTTCCTGCTTCTGGTTCGGATCCAGCCCGTCGGTAGGCTCGTCCAGGATCAGCACCTTGGGATCGTGCAGGATCGCGCCGGCCAGCCCGACGCGGCGCTTGAAACCCTTGGACAAGGTATCGATCGGCTGCTCCAGTACCGCTTCCAGATGCAGACGCCCGACCACATCGTCGATGCGCTGGTCGCGTGCATCACCCCGTAATTCGCGCGCATCCGCGATGAAATTGAGGAATTCGCGCACGTTCATTTCGCCATAACTGGGCGCGCCTTCGGGCAAATAGCCCAGCGCCCGCTTGGCTTGGAGCGGCTGCGTCTCGACATCGAAGCCGGCCACGGTTGCACTGCCGGAAGTCGGCGCGAGAAAACCGGCGACTATCTTCATCGTGGTGGATTTGCCCGCGCCATTCGGGCCGAGGAAGCCAAGCACCTGTCCGGACTCAACCTTGAAAGATATGCCGTCCACGGCGACGAGATCGCCGTAACGTTTGGTGATCTGTCGGGTTTCGATCATCGTCGTGTATTCACCTAATCATTAACACATGAACACCCATGGCCCGCAAACGCGCGGGCCGATGGATGGCCTTGCCGAAAAGCGCCTCGCGGTCGCGACGGCGGACGCCCCATCGCCATCGCGCGCGGGGCATGGCGAAAGATACCGCAAAGAGGCTGAAAGTTCCGCTAGTTGCACTGTTTCCTTCAGTCATGGGGCGGCACATTTAGAGACAGAGAAAGGATAGATACCCGGGATACCGTCCAGGCAGGGTGCACCACTTCCGGGCACCGGTACCGACAACCGAAGATGACCGCGTCACCCGACTGTCATATCTGGTTGGTATCGTCGACTAGCTGGGCATGCTGCCCATGCGCCTATCAGCGCGTTGCGTCAGTCATTCTTGAAACGCAATGCGGGTTGCTCGACGAAGTGCCATGACAATGCTGCAATCATGAGCACGATCGGCACGACGATTGCAAACAGCACAAGCGGATGCCGCACACCGGTAGTTGCGACAACTGTCTGTTGCACTGGGAACGCCCAGAGATAGGTACCGTAGGAAAGATCGACCGACCGTGGCAACGCAGGCAGCCGCGGCACGTAGGCGAACCAGAACACGAAATAAAGGATCGCGGGCATGATGAGCGGCTGCGTGTTCCGGCCAACGATCGCGACAATTGCAAGCAGAATCATCAGTCCCGTTGAAATCGGCACATACCTCCGCAGCAGGCACAGGATGCTTCCCGCACCGAAGCATGCCGCGAGTACGTAGCCGAACAATGACGTGCCGGACCACACCGTGTCACTGGTGTAGAACGGCCACAGAACCATCGTAGCGACAAGCGTAAAAATCACCGCACTTGCGAGCCACGGAAACCGTAGCAGCCGGAGCGCGCCGGCGATTGCGACCAAGACATACATCGCCGCTTCCCAGGAAATCGTCCACAACGAACCATTGACGTGACGCGGGATCGGATTGTCGGCGAAAAGCCCCGGCAACCAAAGCCAAAGTTGGAACAGCGAGATGTTGCTCCAGAAATAGCGATACGCGGTACCGTAATCGTCGCCGTGGGCAAAGTAATCGTGCAGTGGTAACGCCGTCAGCATTGGCCCGAATACGAACGCCCACGCAGCAACGACAACGATGAACGCGGGCCAGAGTCTGAGTACACGTGCACGCGCGAAACGCAGCAGGTCCGGCTGACGTTGGAACGAGAGCGTAATCAGGAATCCGCTGATTGCAAAGAATGTCACAACGCCCACGAGGTGTGAATATATGTGCGGAAAAAACCGATGCAGGGGATCCACGATACTCGCCTCAGTACCGGTCATCTGATAGCTGTGCCCGAATATGACTATGAGCGCGGCAATGAGCCGTAACAGCAGGAAATTATCGCGTCCGCTATCAAGACACTCCGCAAGCGTTCTGCCCACGACGAAACGATGCAGCCCCGTCCACCGGCGCACTTCACTCACAGCGCAAGTCTCGCAATCAAATCATGCTCATCCGCATGAATCACGGTGACCTCGACGAACTGCCCCGGCTGCAACGCCTGCCCATCGTCGATACGCACGATGCCATCGATTTCCGGCGCATCGGCCGGCGAGCGCGCAATGGCGCCGTCTGCGTCCACCACATCGACAAGCACCTGCTGGCGCGTGCCGATCTTGCGTTCCAGCAGCGCCGCGGAAATCTCCGCCTGTACTTCCATGAAGCGTTCGAGACGTTCTTCCTTGATCTGCTGGGGTACCGCATCGGGCAACTCATTCGCCTTCGCGCCGGCGACCGGCGAATACGCGAATGCACCGACACGATCGAGCCGCGCCTCGCGCAGGAAATCGAGCAGTTCCTCGAATTCGGCCTGGGTCTCGCCGGGAAAGCCGACGATGAACGTGCTGCGGATCGTCAGATCCGGACACGCCCGGCGCCATGCCCGCACGCGCGCGAGCGTCTTGTCGATCGCACCCGGTCGCTTCATCCGTCTGAGGATACGTGCACTGGCATGCTGGAACGGGACATCCAGATACGGCAGGATTTTTCCATCCGCCATCAGCGGGATGACCTCGTCCACATGCGGATACGGATAGACGTAGTGCAGACGCGTCCACACACCGAACTGCGCAAGACCTTCGCACATATCGCGCAGACGCGTCGCATATGAGCGGCCCTGCCAATCGCGCCTGGCGTACTTGATATCCACGCCATAGGCGCCGGTATCCTGCGCAACGACGAGCAATTCCTTCACGCCGCCCCTGACCAGTTTCTCCGCCTCCTCAAGCGCCTCATCGATCGGCCGCGAAACGAGCGTGCCACGCAACGACGGAATGATGCAGAACGTGCACTGATGATGGCAGCCTTCAGAAATCTTCAGATACGCATAATGCTTCGGCGTGAGCTTGATGCCCTGCGGCGGTACCAGATCCAGAAACGGATCGTGCTTGGGCGGCAGTGCCGCATGCACCGCGCGCATCACGCTGGCGTAATCCTGCGGACCGGAGATCGCCAGCACATCCGGATGCGTCTTACGGATCAACTCCGCGCGTTTGCCCAGACACCCGGTCACGATGACTTTACCGTTTTCCGTCAGCGCCTCACCGATCGCGTCCAGCGACTCGGCCACTGCGGCATCGATGAAACCGCAGGTGTTGACGACGACGACATCCGCCGCCGCGTGACTCGGCACGATGTCGTAGCCCTCGACGCGTAACTGCGTGAGGATGCGTTCGGAATCGACGAGGGCCTTCGGGCAGCCGAGGCTGACGAAGCCGATCTTGGGATTGCGGCGGGACATGCCATTCCAGCGTTGGGCAAGCCCAGCAGCGTATCACGCTGGCTATCGGCACGTGGGATGGTTTGCGTCGCCGCCCAGGGCCGGAGCATCAAGCTGGAGCACTTCGAAAAACCCCTCCATCAGGCTGAACATGGACCGCCCGCGGGCCGCGCCGCCACGACGACGCAGGCAACCCATCGGCTTCACACAAGATCGCCTTATTGGTCTGGCTGTCCGAGAACGCCTCTGACGATCAACGAATCGGGTGCCGTGCCCAGCTTCAGGACGGAGGCGGTATAGCCGCCCGTCGGATTCGAGGAAGCGTCGTAGAGGCCGGATGTCATGATGCCGCTGAGCACGACATTTTTACTCGCGCCGGCATACGGGCTGAACGCGATGACCGATTGCGGCACGATCGCGCCGCTGCCGGTCATGGAAGCAAAAGCAATGCTGACGCCACCGGTGATGGTGACATTTTTCGACTCATTGATCACGATTTGCGCGTTCTCCCAATCCGGCGCGCCACCCGCGTTCCCCTGGAAGGTCAAGTTCGAGAGCGTGAATCCGATTGCGCCATAGATATCGATTCCCGCAAG
>JAISPQ010000086.1 GCA_031274955.1 Rhodanobacter sp. | reverse complement strand
GGCAGCTACACCGTGCTCGAAGACGCCGACGACTGCAAAGTGAAACGGCTGACCGTGAAGCCGGGGCATGTGCTCTCGCTGCAACTGCATCACCGGCGCAGCGAGCACTGGACCGTCGTCAACGGCACGGCCAAGGTGCGCGTCGGCGAGCGCGAATTCCTGTTGCAGCGAAACGAATCGACCTATATCCCGATGCATACCGTGCATCGTCTGGAAAATCCCACGACAGCCGATATTCATTTGATCGAAGTACAGTGCGGCGATTATTTTGGCGAGGACGATATCGTCCGCCTCGAAGACCGTTACGGGCGTGCCGCCATCAAATCGGGCTGCTGAGCGCCTGTCCATCTCCCTGCGCCCGCGCCATGTTCTTCGCGGATCAACGCTTCACAGCGTCGATCCGCGGGTGATCCGTCCGTGAACGTACAGCGCGCTCCGCCGCGCTCGAACAATTTTTCCGGATATAGAGTTTTTCGATGAAACCCTCTCGCACGTGTCTGGTTTTCCTCCTGGCGTCGATCACGAGCGTCGCCATCGCCGGTCAGGCGGGCACCGAAGTGCCGCTGGCCGATTTCATGAAACATCCCCGGTTTCACGACATCAAGATTTCTCCCGAAGGCGACTACCTCGCGGCCAGCAGCGTGCGCGACGGTCAGGCGATACTGTCGTTGATCCGCCTTGCGGACATGAACGGCATCAGCGTGCGTCCGCGCGATAACAACGAAGTCCAGAATTTCGTTTGGGTCGCGCCGCACCGCCTGATCTACACGATCAGCGAAAAAACCGCCGGTCTGGAAGCACCGCAGAGCACGGGCGAACTGTTCGGCGTCAATGCGGACGGCAGCGGCCGCGACACCTTGTTCAGTTCGCGCGTGCAGTACCCCACGACGGACGTATCGACCGCCACTGCCCAACTCGTGTATCCGTACAAGGCCATTGATGGCCGCGTGCTGATCGCCAAAAGCTACTGGAACGGCAGCAGGAACGGCGTGTATCCCGACGCGCAATGGATGAACATCAGCAACGGCACCCTGTCGCCGGTGACCAAGGCGCCGCTGCTCAACGCCGCGTTCATCGCGGACAACCATGGCGAGGTGCGTTTCGCTTACGCGCAGGGCATGGATCAGATGATGCGCGTTTACTATCGGGAAAAGGGCGGCCACTGGGAACTGCTGCTCGACGAATCGCGCAAGGATCCGGTGGCGACCCCGCTGCGCTTCAACCGTGACGACAGCACCGTTTACTTCGACTGCGATGGCGCAAAAGGCGTCGGCGGCCTGTGCGCCTGGGACGTAGCTACGCGCAAACTCACCCCGCTGTGGAGCGGTACCGTGAGCGGCGTGCTCGGATTGCTTTCCCGTTTCGACGATCAGGACATCTTCGCGATCCGCTCGATGCCGGGCATCACCAAGACGACACTGATCGGCGACAGTGCCGAGGGCGCACTGCTCGCCTCGCTGATGAAACAGTTCCCCGACGACGACGTGCGGCTCACCAGCCATACCGCCGACGGCAAGAAGGTCGTCTTTCTTGTCAGTTCCGATCGCAACCCCGGCGATTTCTATCTGTACGATGCGGACACGCACAAGGCCACATTGCTATTCGCGCGCATGCCGTGGATCAAGCCCGTGCAGATGGCGCGCCTGGAACCGATCACCCTGAATGCGCGCGATGGGCTCGCGCTGCACGGCTATCTCACACGGCCCGCGGACAACGCGCAGGGCAAGAATCTTCCGCTGGTGGTCTATGTTCATGGTGGCCCTTACGGAATCCGCGACCATTGGGCGTTCGAGCCGATGGCGCAGGCCATGGCGAGCCGCGGTTATGCGGTATTGCAGGTCAACTACCGTGGCTCGGGCGATTACGGACGCGCTTTCAAGTTCGCCGGTTACCACGAATGGGGCGGCAAGATGCAGGACGATGTCACCGACGCCACACGCTGGGCGATCGCGCAGGGCATCGCCGATCCGCAGCGCATCTGCATCTTCGGCGGCAGCTATGGCGGCTATGCGGCGCTGGAAGGCGCGGTCAAGGAGCCGGACCTGTATCGCTGCACGATCGGCTATGTCGGCGTGTACGACCTGCAGCTCATGTACAAGCGCGGCGACATCCCGCAATCGACCTATGGCAAGAATTACCTGAAAGCGGCTCTGGGCGAGAACGAAACCGAATTGTGGAGCCGTTCGCCGCTCGCGCATGTCGATAGCATCAAGGCAAAGGTGATGCTCGCCGTCGGCGGCGCCGACACACGCGTGCCGCCCGAGCAGGGCGAACGCCTGCACAACGCACTGGACAAAGCGCATATCGCACACGAATGGATTTACCAGCGCACCGAGGGACACGGCTTCTACGACGAAGCCAATCGCACGGATCTGATGACCCGCATCATCGCCTTCCTTAATGCCAATATCGGGCCGGCGGCCACGGTGAAATAACTGCCCGCGCCACTTCGACGCAACAGGACGCGGATTTCGAGCGGCGCTTCATTCGCCAAACCGTTCCTTGGCCGCCGCACACCCGAGGAATACCATTCGCGACTCTCCGTTCCAGAGGTTTCTCATGAAATCGATCCTCGCCGCCGTGGCACTGGCCGCCGTCATGCCTGCCTACGCCAACGACTCGCATCCGTTCGACGTACACGATCTGGTGATGCTGGATCGACTCAGCGATCCGGTGCTCGCACCGGACGGTGGCACGATCGCGTTTGACGTGCGCGAAACCGATGATGCGGCCAACCAGGGCACACATGGCATCTGGACCGTGCCGGTATCCGGCGGAGCGCCGCGGCGTATCACCGACAAGCTGCTCAATGCAACCAGCGCACGCTGGTCGAGCGATGGCAAATATCTGTACTTCCTCGCGGCGAAGGACAGCACCCGTCAGCTTTGGCGCATCGATACGCAAGGCAGCGCGGCGCTGCAGGCCGCTGCGCTCATGCTGGATATCGAGAACTTCAAGCTCGCGCCCGACGGCCGGCGCGTGCTGGTGTCGGTGCAGATCTTCCCCGAATGCGCGAACGCCGCCGATGCGATCGCTTGTACCAAAAAGAAGCTCGACGAACGCAAAGCCGACAAGGCCAGCGGCACGCTGTACGACAAACTGTTCGTGCGCCACTGGGATACCTGGGCCGACGGCCGCCGCGCGCAGTTGTTCATCGCGGACCTCGGCACGGACGGCAAGCTCGGCGTGTTGCGTTTGCTCACGCGAGATATCGATGGCGACGTTCCATCCAAGCCATTCGGCGACGATACGGAATACGCGTTCTCACCGGACGGCCAGACCGTCTATTTCAACGTGCGTATCGCCGGTAAAAGCGAGCCGTGGTCGACCAACTTCGATATCTACGCGGTACCGGCCGACGCTTCGGCCGCGCCGAAAAATCTGACCGCCGACAATCCGGCGTGGGACGGCTATCCGCTGCCATCCGCCGACGGCAAGACGCTGTACTACCTGGCGATGAAGCGTGCGGGTTTCGAGTCCGACCGCTTCGGCATCATCGCGCTGGATCTGGCGACAGGCGCGAAACGCGAGATCGATCCACACTGGGATCGCTCGGCGTCTGCGCTCAAGGAATCGATCGACGGCAAATCGCTGTACACCACCACGGACGATGAGGGCGATCACGCACTCTTCGCCGTGGATATCGCCAGCGGCAAGGCCAGCAAACTCGTCGCCAAGGGCAGTGTGGTGGGCTTTGATGTCGGCAAGAAGGGCCTCGTCGTCGCGCATCAGGATTTCAAACATCCCACGGACGTTTATACGGCCGATGCGCGCGGCAGGTATCTGCGCCAGGTCACGCATTTCAACGCCGAACGTCTAAAAAACATTCGTTTTGGTGATGCCAAGTTCTTCACCTTCAAGGGACACGGCGGCGATACTGTGCAGGGCTATGTCGTCAAGCCGGTCGATTACAAACCCGGCGTGAAGTATCCGGTTGCGTTCATCGTGCATGGCGGCCCGCAAGGCGCGATGACCAACGATTTTCACTATCGCTGGAACCCGCAGACCTATGCGGGACAGGGCTTTGCGGTCGTCACCATCAACTTCCACGGCTCGACCGGCTACGGGCAGGCGTTCACCGACGCCATCTCCGGCGACTGGGGCGGCGCGCCGCTGGAAGACCTCAAGGCCGGCTGGGCCGCCGCACAGGACAAGTACGCCTTCCTCGACGGCAGCCGCGCCTGCGCGCTCGGCGCATCCTTCGGCGGCTACATGATGTACTGGATCGCCGGCGTGTGGAACGAACCCTGGAAGTGCATCGTCGCGCATGACGGTGTGTTCGACGGCCGCATGATGAGCTACTCGACCGACGAACTGTGGTTCGACGAGTACGAGCACGGCGGCAAGACGCAGTACGAAGATCCGGCGATCTACGAGAAATACAATCCGATCGATCACGTGCGGGATTGGCGCGTACCGATGCTCATCGTGCACAGCGATCAGGATTTCCGCATTCCGCTCGAACAAGGACTGGCCGCGTTCACGGCCTTGCAACGACGCGGCATTCCCAGTCAGTTCCTGCGCTTCCCGGACGAGAATCACTGGGTGCTCAAGCCGCACAACAGCGTGCAGTGGCACGACAGCGTGAATGCCTGGCTGAAACAGTGGACGGAAAAGTAAAGCTTTAAGGAGCAGGAGGAGGAACGCTCTTTTGAGAAGCCCGGCATGGATGCCGGTTTGTTCTTTGCCGTCATGGAGGACGGTAAAAGTAACGGCGAGTGGAAATGGTATCACTCAACCATCAGGGAAGCTTAAGAAAGAGTCACTACACTGCTCCTTCCTTACCAGCATCCTCTTACGGAAGGAGCATCCAAATGCCGCTATCCAAACTGACATTCGCAAGCGCCATGCTGCTGACGCTAGGCATGTCCGCCGCATACGCCCAGGACGATCTGCGCAAGCAGGCCAACGACCTGTTCAAGCCGATTCCCCAGAACGTCGCAGAGCTTCAAGGGCATGCCATCACGCCCGAGCAGGTGGCCCTGGGCAAACAGCTATTCTTCGACCCGCGCCTGTCGTCCAGCCAGACCATCAGTTGCAACAGTTGCCACAATGTCGGTCGCGGCGGCGCCGACAATACGCCCACCTCCATCGGCCACGCCTGGCAGAAAGGCGGGCGCAACTCGCCCACGGTGTTCAATGCCGTTTTTAACATCGCCCAGTTCTGGGACGGTCGCGCCAAAGACCTGGAAGAACAAGCCAAAGGCCCCGTGCAGAATCCGATAGAAATGCACAGTACGCCCAAGGCCGTGGAGCAGACGCTCGCCAGCATGCCCGAATACGTGGCGGCTTTCGGCAAGGCTTTCCCCGGCGACAAGAATCCGGTGAGCTTCGACAATATGGCCCGCGCCATCCAGGCGTTCGAGGCCACGCTGATTACTCCCGATTCGCGTTTCGACCTGTTCTTGAAGGGCGACGACAAGGCCCTCACAGAAGAGGAAAAGACGGGTCTGAAAACCTTCATCGCCAGTGGTTGCACCGCCTGCCATAACGGCGTCAATGTCGGTGGCGGGGCGTACTTCCCGTTTGGCGTGGTCAACAAACCGAGCGAAAAAATCCGTCCGAAGGGCGACAAAGGCCGCCTCCAGGTCACCCGCAGCGCCAATGACGAATACGTCTTCCGCGCCGCGCCGCTGCGCAACGTGGCGCTCACCGCACCCTACTTCCACAGCGGCCAGGTGTGGGAACTGCCCGAAGCCGTGAAGATCATGGGCAACGTGCAGTTGGGCAAGCAGTTGAGCGATGCGGACGTCCAGACTATCGTCGCGTTCCTCAAGACACTGACCGGCAAGCAGCCGCAGGTCGTCTATCCGATTCTGCCGCCGAGCACCGATACCACGCCGCGCCCTGGAGGGTAAGGAACCGCGTCCGAGAAAGCCCTTCCCTCGCATGGGGGAAGGGCATGCGGCCCGTCATGATGCCCGCCACTATCCCCTACAATGATGGCCATGGCCCGCTCCAACATGACTCGGTCAGACATCCGCGAACAGCCGGCCTATCCATTGGCCGAAGCCTCCCGTTACCTCAAGGTAGCGCCGGCAACGTTGCGCGCGTGGTTCGTCGGCCGGCGCTATCCGAAAGGTGTGGGTACCGCGCATTCCAAACCGCTGATCCGGCCGGCCAAGAATCCACCGCCGGTGCTGTCTTTCTGGAATCTGATCGAAGCGCATGTATTGCGCTCGCTGCGTACCGAGCACGCTGTGAAGATGGATGCCCTGCGCCGCGCGATCGACTACGCCCAGCGATCGCTGAACATCGACCGTCTGCTGCTCAGTCCGGAACTGCGCACCGATGCCGGCAAGCTGCTGCTGGAACGCTACGGGGAACTGATCGAGCTTTCCGCCTCCGGCCAGATCGCCATGCGTCATGTGTTCAAGGAGCATCTGGCCCGCGTTGAATGGGATGAATGGCAATTTCCGGTTCGGCTGTATCCGTTCACATCGAGCCGTGTGGCCAACACGGAAAAGCGTTCCATCGCCATCGCTGCCAACATCGCCTTTGGTCGCCCGGTACTGGCGCATGCCGGCATCACCACAGCCACCATTGCCGAACGCATCGACTCCGGCGAAAGTGTTACAGACCTCGCCGATGATTACGATCTGAGTACCGAAGAAATCGAAGAAGCCGTGTTGTACGAACGGGCTGCGTGAGAGTCGCGGCGTGCATCCGGTTTTCTTCACCGACCGCAACCTCGGCAAGAAATTTCCCACTATCCTGCGCGATGCTGGTTTGAAGGTAGAGCGCCACGCCGATCATTTCGCGCCCGATTGCCCGGATGAAGACTGGCTCGGAGAAATCGGCCGCCGAAACTGGATCGCGATCACGCATGACGGCCGCATTCGCTACAAGCCGAACGAACTGGCGGCGGTGGTTCAACACTGCGTCGGTTTGCTCGTCGTCATAGGCAAGGCGTCGTTCCCGCAACTGGCACACGCCTTCGTTGCCACGCAAGCACGCATCCTGAACTTCGTCGCGCAACACGAGCCGCCATACATCGCCAAGGTCTATCGACCTTCCTCAGGGGACATCACTGACGATCCCGCCGCACCGGGACGTATCGAGCTTTGGTTTCCCCACAAAAGTTGAATCCAAATTTTCCATCCGTGAAGACGGACCAAGATTGATTTCTTGCCGAGAGGCTGAGCCTTATGAACGTGAAGCGTACTACCGTGCGTACCCGCCGGACTGATGTGCCTTACAACACAAGGGACAAGACCGCGACTTTGAAGTTCTGGGAGAAAGCAGCGATGCATACAGGCGTGACCGAATTACGCGCCAAGCGTGGCGGGCCAGCGAAGGCTATCGAAGATCGCAAGAACAGATCGCGTTGTGAGTAGATCGGGAGGCCGTCCGCTTGGGCGCACGGTCAGGCCGAGGTGATTGACGCGGAAATCAGTTCGGCAACGTCGTAGTGCAAAGCAGCCAGTCCGTGATCGAGCGTCACGAGCCGGCCTGCGTGCTTGCGCGCAAGCGCCGCAAGGTAGGCGTCGGTGACTTGGCCGTGTCCGAGCACACCTTTCCACTCGACGTCCGCGTAAGCGAGATCGTCGGGCCAGAAATGGTGGCGAGAATCGGCGGCGAGTTTGCGCAGCTCATGCTGCGCAGCGGCCGCGCCGGAGCGGCCTTCGATGCGCACGATCCAGCGCGTCAACGCGCCTTCGACGATTGGGCACGTGGCGAATCCGTCGCGCAATGCGATGAACCAGTCGCGGACGACCGCGTGATGCACGTGATCGGCGTCGAACAAGGCAATCAACACATTGGCATCCAACAGGCGCGCGCTCATGACGTCTCGCGTGCGGGCGAGGCGTCATCGTCTTCGAGTGCCTTGACGTCATCGAGCGTGACCGGCCTGCCGGAGCGGAACACGCCCAGGCCGGTCTGCGGATCGACCCGGTACGCGGGCACAGCATCGGCGATGCGGTTGGCCGATACCAGACCGCGCTCGGCAAGATCCAGCAGCAGCTTGCTGAAGCTCGTGCGCTGCGCGCGCGCCAGACTGGTGTACAACGCATGTTCGCGTTCGGGGATGTCGATGGTTGTACGCATGGGCCCTTCAAAAAAACAGCATCACGCATAGTAGCATCGTGATGTTAACGCATCATGATGTCAACCACGAGTCTTTTTCAACGTTTGACACACAAGACGGAGCCCGGCTTGCCGGGTAATGAAGATGCCTAACGACGGAATTAACCGACACGTTTTAGCGCGTCCGAGTCGAATGAATTGTTAGCGAGGTAATCGGCCCGGGCGTGCCGCAAATCGTCCCGAAGTCGCTCGCTTGCATCGAAACGGCTCCAATACAAATCAATTACTTGGCACGAGTGACTTGAGAGCTCGTGCTCTTGGCGACCAACGGGAAGGCTGATGGCTTGCGGATAGACTCAATCGAGAGATCGACATCCAGATCAGGCCAGTAGAGATGGTCTTTGGTCGGGCG
>JAISPQ010000034.1 GCA_031274955.1 Rhodanobacter sp. | reverse complement strand
TCGGGATCTTTGCGACCCATGTCTGGCGAGATTCGCCACGCCTCCTTGCCGTTCCACGCCTGCACGAAGGTCAGCCCCTGCAGGCTGGCATCGGTGCGCGTCTTGTCGGGCGCCTTCTGGTATTCCGTAACGTGCAATTCGAGTTGGCCGTTCATGAACAGCTTGCCGTCGATTTTCAGCGTCTTGATCGCCGCCACCTTGTCGGCCCCGCCGCGCGCCTGAAGGTTCTTGGCGAGCAGGTCGTCGAGGCTGGTCGCGTGCGCGCTCGCGGCTGCGAACAGGAGCACGCCGAAGAACGCGGCAACGCCGTACCTGGATCCAATGGACATGCAAGTCTCCAAAGCTGGGCCGGTCGCGAATGGCAAATCGCCGCCGCATCCCGGACGTGAGCGCACAGGTTATCCCAAACGCATTACTCTTTCGGATGAGCGAATGATGTCATTATTCGGAATGCGCACGATGAGGTGCGTACCGACCACGACGTCGAGAAACCCCAAACGAGGCCCCTACATGCATAAATCCACGCCATATCAATACCTGGGTGACGGCATCACCGTGATCGACACCGGACTGGAACGACCGCGTTTCGCCGCGTGCTATCTGATCGAATCCAACGGTCACGCCGCGATATTTGATTCAGGAACGAACTACAGTGTGCCGGTCATCCTCGACACGTTGGCCGCGCGTGGCTTGACGCGCGAAAACGTGCGTTATGTGATCCCCAGCCATGTGCATCTGGATCATGCCGGCGGCGTCGGCGCACTGCTGCGTGAACTGCCCAATGCACGCGTGCTGGCACATGCGCGTGGCATGCGTCATTTGATCGACCCGTCCGTCTTGCAGGCCAGCGCCGAAGGCGTGTACGGCGCGGATGTGGTAGCGCAAGTCTACGGCTCGCTGGTCCCCGTGCCCGCCACGCGCATCCGTGCACTGACCGATGGCGAATATGTCGATCTCAACGGGCGTGCGTTGTACTTCATCGATAGCCCCGGCCATGCGTACCATCACGTGGCGCTTTACGATGAAGCCAGCGCGAGCTGGTTTACCGGTGACTGCTTCGGGGTCAGCTATCGTGATTTCGACGGCGGCAAAGCGCCCCTGATTTGTCCGGCCACCACTCCGACCCAGTTTGATCCGGTGGCGGCGAAGGCGACGATTGCGCGTATGCTCGAACGCGCGCCGCGCGCGATGCTGCTCACGCATTATTCGCGCATCGAACAGCCGGCTGAACACGCGCAGACACTCGTGCGGCTACTGGATACACTGGTTGCGCTCACACGCCAACACGCGGGCCGGCCCAATGCGCTGGCCAATCTCACCGAAGCGATTCAGCGCATGCTTGCCGAAGAATTGGATCGACTGGCCTGCCCGATTTCGCGCGATCTGGCGCGTTCTTTGCTGCGCCTGGATGCCCAAATCAATGCCATGGGTCTGCTGGTCTGGGTGGAGAGTGCCGCACATTCATATCCTATAAAACAGTAAGCCGCGGCATGTACCGCGGCTTACACAAAAACCGGCGGGCTCCTCAAGCCGCCGTGACATCTTCCGCCTGTAGGCCCTTCTGGCCCTGCACAACCTTGAACGAAACCTTCTGACCTTCGGTCAGCGTACGGAAACCGGTGCCGTTGATGGCGCGGAAGTGCACGAACACATCCGGCCCATTCTCACGACTGATGAAACCGAATCCCTTGCTTTCGTTAAACCACTTTACAGTACCTGTCTGACGATCCGACATGAAAATCTCCGGGTGTTAATGTAATGAGTTGAAAACGATGTCCCGTGAGGGGTGTACCGATCGCTGGGTATGCAGGTATACACATGCGGCGATGAAGCAGCGGATCGTCGATCAACACTGTAACAATTCACGATCCACTGGCGACCGTGCAAACACAGCGTGATCAGTCTAGCTGAATGTCAGCCCACTACGAAAGCAAGTTTATTGTGCAAGTGCCGCATTTTGCGCCGCCGGCGGATCGCGCATAAACGCGACCCAGGCTTTCGTCAGTGCCGCCACTCCGCCCGGATAACGGTCGTTAAGTAAAGCTCCCGCATCGACCGGCCGGCAGGGATCGGCGCTCTGTGCCGCGAGAATGCCCGATAACGCCGTGCGCCCGGATGTATCGCTCATCAACAACGCAATCAACGCATACGCACGCGCATAACGCTGCTCGCGGCCGCTGGTGTCGCCGGCGACGGCGTAGAAACTAGTGCCTTCGCGTGCCAGTAGATCGGCCAACGCGTCGCTGCCGTCTTCTGTGGGAGCCGCTGCGATGATCGTCTTGCGATAAGCCTCGGCATCGATCTGGCCACCGGTTCCACCGATGCGATGACGTCCGAAGTATTCGGCCAGTCCTTCGTTGAGCCCGATCGGCAGATTGCCGATCGATTCGTAGATCAGCGCATGCGTGATCTCGTGGCGCAAGACCGCGAAACTGACCTCGTCCTGCTCCTGTGTGCGCACGTATATCGTGCGTTTGGCCGTGGAGTAGGCACCGGTGGACGTGGCCAGCACGGGATCGCCAAGCAACTTCGCGTAGGCGTCCGCATCGCGCACGAACACCACCTGGAGTTCGACCATGTCGGGCGAACGCACGTTCAACATATCCGCGAAGATGCGCTCGACGCCCAGCACATCGGCCACCGCGCGCTGTTGCACATTGTCCGGCAGATTCGCATCGTAACCCGATGCCGTAATGCGTACCGGCGGCAGACCTTCGACTTTCAGCACGCGATAATCCTTCACCGCACCCGAAGACGCCGGCGCTTGATCCGAATAGTGCGTGATGCCCGATGCATCGACCCAGTGATGCACCTCGACCGGCTGTGTTTGTGTCTGCGCGGTAGCGCGCTGGGCAAGACACGCAGCGGTCTGCCCGTGCGGCACATCGTCCGCGATACCTTCCGCCTTGGTCGCCGTTTTTTTCTCCGCATTGGATGTAGCGGCCGGTACCACAGCGGATGGCGTCGTGTGTGAAGGCGCCGCTGCCGGTGGCGATGACGGGGAACGGCCGCAAGCGGTGAGCAACAGCGCGATCCAAACACACGCTCCGCACGCGCACTTCCAGCATGGCAATCCAAATCGCGTTGGTACGGACATCAAAAAACTTCCTTCCGCGAATGCGTGCGTAACAGATGAATCAGATACATCACAACACCGATATTAGCGAGCAATAGCCCAAGCTTGAAGGCCGAAAACCGATGCAGCAGTTCGCGCACTTCCAACGGCAACAGCAGACAGGTTTCCACGATCACCAGATATTCCGCCCAACGCTTGGCATACCACAAGCCCACGCCTTCCACGGCATACATCGCAGCGTAGAGGAGCGCCACGCTACCGAACAAGCGGAACTCGTGCGGGCCAAGTCCGAGCAGCCAGTCGACCACGCGGACCGCCAGATCGTGCCGCGTCGCCCAGGAGAGCGACTCCAGCCAACCACTGAACCACGCAGCCGCCTGCGGGCGAACCAGATCGAACGCGACAGCGGCCAGCAACAGACACGCCAGCATCTTCGCCAGTTTATAGGCGGCAATCAATGCAAGCGCGCGTACCCGTTGCGGGGCGCTGGCGCGTTTGAACGTTTGAATGGCAGGCGGCACAAAACACCCCGGAGGTTTGGATCGCGACGATACAGGAGCGCCGCCGATGTGCGGACGTTGTTCATACCACGAATCAAACCTTGATTGTGCACATATGCGCTGTACTCGCCGACCACGTTGGCGCTGCGCAAGACGATAGTTCGTCCACGTTAAGAACCACCGCGCGATGATTTACCGTTCGCCGCACCGGTTCGTCATGCGGTCTTGTCGCATGGCCTTGCGATACGGGAACGCCCATCCACACACCATGGTGAAAACGATGAAACTTCGCACCTGCATCACCCTGTCGCTGGCGATGTTTTGTGCCGCTGCCTTCGCACGCGAACAGGCCGACATCCATACGACCACCTATACCACTGCCAAAGGCGGCTCCGTCACCGTCCACTGGGGCCAACCCGCCGCCAAGTACTACGGCCCACCACCACCGTTCGCACAATTGGATACACACGGCAAGGGCTACATCAGTGACTACGAAGCCGAAGCGTATCCGCCGCTGGCCAACGATTTCGGCTACGCCGACTCCAACCGTGACGGACGCATCTCACGCGAGGAATATGCCCGCTGGGCCAGCAGGTAAGAGCCTGCTTGCCTGCATGGGGCACTCCCTGATCGAGTCGGGGGCAGGCTCTGCCCCCGAAATGCTCTTGATCGGGAGCCTTGCTTGGCCCGTACGCGGGCAAGGCAGGATGCCGTAACGGATAAAATCATCACTGTATTAGGCACTCAAGCCACCGCATCTGTGTTCAAGTTCATGCCGTTTCAATCGCAAAGACGGTATGCTTTGAATGTTGCGTACTCAGTTGGCCTTCGCTGACTTCTCATTCAACCTGGACGCGCTAAAGCGTGCCGGCTGATTCAAACGTTAATTCATAACAGATCGCATCACGGAGCGTGCCGATGTCCATCCAAGTGATCGGTGCCGGCCTCGGCCGGACGGGGACCATCTCACTCAAGGCCGCGCTGGAAGAGCTGGGGTTCGCCAAGTGCTACCACCCGCTCGCGGTGTTCACGAACCTTGACCAGACGCGAACCTGGGAGGCTGCCACCCGCGGCGAGCCGGTCGATTGGGATAGGCTCTTCGCCGGCTACAAGGCGACCGTCGATCTGCCCAGTTGCTTGTTCTATCGCGAGTTGATGGAGAAGTACCCCGAGGCGAAGATCATTCTCACGATACGCGACCCCGAACGGTGGTATGACAGCATGCGCCGGACCATCCACTTCGGCAGCAACGCGTTCCCAAAGTGGGCCGTTGTGCTCATTCACCGGATTTACGTCTTCCAACGGCTGTTCGACCAGATCTGGGACCGGTTACTCCAGGGCCGGTTCGAGGATCGGGCCTTCGCTATCGACGTCTTCAACCGGCACAACGAGCAGGTGCGCCGGGACGTACCTGCAAACCGCCTCCTGGTCTATGAGGTCAGCCAGGGCTGGGACCCGCTCTGCGCGTTTCTCGAGGTACCCGTCCCCGAAGGCAAGCCGTTCCCTCACCTCAACGACACCGCCGTGTTCCGCTCCCGAATCCGGTTCATGCAGACCCTCGGCTGTGCCGCCCTCGCTGCGGTCGCGCTGTCGCTCCTCTTCATCGCAGCGAGGGCGATCGGGCACGGGCCTTGAGAACCTGTCTTTGGCAATGGGCAACGACGCTGAGATCTTCCAGCGCATAGCGGTAGAGTTCGTCGCCGGATTCGACGGCGCTGTTTCAATGCGATGAGCGAGATCCACTCCCATGCGAGCCGCCCCCCGAGTGCGATGGTCCAGACCCACCGCCATGCGAGCCGCCCCCTGAGTGCGATGATCCGGACCCGCTGCCGTGCGAACCACTACCTGACCACGGTCTTGATCCACCACCGCTATGGCCACCACCCCACGGACCAGGATAGTGGCTGCGGTTGTCGTAGGAGCGGCCGTAATAAGGCCGGTTGTAGTAACCACCGTAATAGCCCAGACCAATACTCCATGCCGGGCCGTAGTAGCAGCACGGATACCCATACCCATAGTACGGGTAGTACCCGTCATCGTAGGCGCTGCCGTAGTACGTGTTTCCATAGTAACCCTCGCCACGCACGTAGCTGTAGGGTGGCGCGTAGTAACAGCCGCTCATCACCAGCACGGCGGCCAGCACACAGGCACTCTTGAGAACGGATTTCATGGCTTTGCTCCTCATATCCGTAGCAAACGATACGCCACAGTCTGCCAATACGCACCCATAGACTGTTTCTTAACAATTGGGTGACATGGATCCAGGGACGGATAGCTTGCTGGAAGACGAATCTTCGATCCTGCGCTTTGTCAGAGCCTGTCCAATATCTCCCTCCGCCCGCGCCGGGACGGGAGCTATTTGTTCACAGGCCAAGGAAGAGCGAGGTCGCCTGTGGCCGTCGGGCTACATGCGGTGCTCACACCGCGTGTGGGTGAGCGCCGCATGCGACCACCTGACAACATTGGCGGGGCAACGCGGGTTGGGGGGAGATATTAGACAGGCTCTCAGCGGGTCGTTTCCGCGACGATCGTGAACGCGTGGCTGCACCAGTCGAACAGCGGGCCCCAGGCAATACCCAGCGCGATCAGCGCGAGACCGTTGATCGACAGCGCCCAGCGGAACGTGTTATCGGCCGGCAGCGCGAGCGGCGCATCCTCGCGCGGCGCGTCGAAATACATGACCTTGACCACGCGCAGGTAGTAGTAGATGCCGACGATCGCGAACACGATCGCGACGATCGCGAGCCAGAGTTGACCGGCATCGATGGCGGCTTTCAACACCATCAGTTTGGCGAAGAAGCCGAACAGCGGCGGCACGCCGGCGAGCGAGAACATCGTGATCGCCATGATGCCCGCGTACCAGGGATTGCGCTGGTTGAGGCCCTTGAAATCGTCGATCTCCTCGGCTTCGAAACCGGCGCGCGCGAGCAGCATGATCATGCCGAAGGCCACCGTCGCCATCAGCACGTAGCTGATCATGTAGAACATCGCCGCTGCATAGCCGGCCGGTGTGCCGTTGACGAAGCCCAGCAGCAGGAAGCCGATGTGCGAGATCGTCGAATACGCGAGCATGCGTTTGAGATTGGTCTGCGCGATCGCGAACACGTTGCCGACCGCGAGCGAGAGTACGGCGAGCAGGCTCAGCATCAGCGTCCACTGCGGATGCAGGTCGCCGACCGCGCCTTCGAGCAGGCGATAGGTCATGCCGAACGCGGCGAGCTTGGAGGCGGAGCCGACAAACAATGTGACCGCCGTGGGCGCGCCCTGGTACACATCGGGCAGCCACATGTGGAACGGCGCGGCGCCGAGCTTGAACGCGGCGCCCACGACCAGGAAGACCACGCCGAACGCAAGCAGGGTGCGATGCGAGCCCGTGGCCGCATGGATATGCGCCAGATCCAGCGAACCCGTCGCGCCGTAGATCATCGACATGCCGTACAGCAGCAGGCCCGAAGCGAGCGCGCCGAGTACGAAATACTTGATCGCCGCTTCCGACGACAGGGGCGAATCGCGGTTCAGCGCGACCAGCGCGTATGAGCTTAAGGTCAACAGTTCCAAGCCAAGATAGACCGTAAGCAGGCTACCGGCCGAAACCAGCAGCAGCATGCCCAGTGTCGCGAACAGGATCAGCAGATAGAACTCGCCGATGAACAGCTTGCGGTCGCGCAGATAGCCGCGGCCATAGACGAATACGATGGCCGTGGTGATGAGCACGAACAGCTTGAGCACGGTGGCTACGCCATCGTGCAGGAACATGCCGTCGAATGCGGCCACCGCCTGCCCCTGCGCCGGCGCGTCGAGCCAGGTCAGGACACCGGTAAGCACGACCACCGTCAACGAAAGCCAGTGCGTGATGCCGCGCTGGTCGGGCTCCAGGAACAGATCCAGCAGCAGGATCGCGAACGTCGCGCCGAGCAGATACAACTCGGGCACCATCGCCAGCAAATCGTTCGGATTGAATAAGATCATGTCGTTCGACTCACAGCTTGGTCAGTCCCAGTTGCTGCACGATCTGCAGCACGGCCGGGTCCATCAGATCGATCAGCGGTTTGGGATAGACACCGACCGCCAGCACACCGAGCGCAAACGCGCCCAGCACGATCCACTCGCGCGTATCGAGGTCTTGCATCTTGGCGACCTTGGCATTGCCGACCTCGCCGAAGACGACGCGTTTGACCAGCCATAGCGTGTAGGCCGCGCCGATAATCAGCGTGAAGGCGGCGAGCAGCGCGGTCAGCGGGCTATCCTGGAACGCGGCGAGGATCACCATGAACTCACCGACGAAGCCGCTGGTTCCCGGCAGGCCGCAGTTCGCCATCGCGAACAGCACCATGAACGCGGCGAACCACGGCATCACATTGGCGATGCCGCCGTAATCGCGAATCATGCGCGTGTGCAGGCGGTCGTACATGACGCCGATGCAGGAGAACATGGCGCCGGATACGAAGCCGTGCGAGATCATCTGCACCATCGCGCCCTGGATGCCCAGGCGCGCGCCGGCGGGGTTGCCGTTAACGCGTACCAGCGCCAGCGCGATGAATACGCCCAGCGTGACGAAGCCCATGTGCGCGATCGACGAATACGCGATCAGTTTCTTCATGTCTTCCTGCACGAGCGCGACATAGCCGATGTAGATGATCGCGATCAGCGACATCGCGATCACGACCCAGGCGTATTCCTGCGAGGCATCCGGCGCGATCGGCAGCGAGAAGCGGATGAATCCGTAGCCGCCGACCTTCAGCATGATCGCGGCGAGGATGACCGAGCCGCCGGTCGGCGCCTCAACATGCGCATCCGGCAACCATGTGTGCACCGGCCACATCGGCACCTTGATCGCGAAGCCGAGCAGAAACGCGAAGAACAGCCATGCCTGTTCTCGCGCGCTCAGGTGCACTTGCGCGAACGAGGCGAGCGAGAAATCGCCGGTCTTCATGTGCAGGTAGATGAGGCCGACCAGCATGAAGATCGAACCGAGGAACGTGTAGATGAAGAACTTCAGTGTCGCGTAGACGCGACGCGGGCCGCCCCAGATGCCGATGATGATGAACATCGGGATCAGCATGCCTTCGAAGAATACGTAGAACAGCAGCGCGTCGGTCGCGGCGAAGACGCCGATCAAGAGCCCCTCGAGCGCGAGCATCGCGGCCATGTACTGCGATACGCGCTTGTCGATCGGCCCCCACGAGCCGATGATGACAAGCACGCTGGTGAACGCGGTAAGCACGATCAGCGCAACCGAAATGCCGTCCACGCCGAGCGCGTAGTTCGCCTTCAACGCGGCAATCCAGGTGAGGTTTTCGACGAACTGCAGGCCAGGCGCGCCGATCTGATAGCCGGCCCACAGCGCCACCGATACGACGAAAGTCGCCAGTGCGACGATCACCGACAGCCAGCGCGCGGTGTTCGCCGTGCGACCGAACGCGAGCACGGCCACCGCGCCGAGGATCGGCAGCCAGATCAGGACACTGAGAAGATGCGAAGCGGGCATGGTCTGTTGCATCCTGTCGTCGTTAAAGCGCCGCGTTCGCGGCCCACCACACGCCGCCCAGCAGCGCGATCAGGCCAAGGATCATCGCGAAAGCGTAGTGATACAGATAGCCGGACTGGAGCCAGCGCACGGTCGCAGCGGTGCGATCGACCACGGCGGCCGAGCCGTTGACGACGAGGCCGTCGATCACGCCGACATCGCCACCTTGCCACAGGCCGCGGCCCAGTGCGATGCCGCTACGCGCGAACACGGCCTGGTACAACTCGTCGATCCAGTACTTGCCGACGAGTAGTTCGTAGAGCGGACGCAACGCGCTCTTGAAGCGCGCGGTCAAGCCCGGATTGAATAACCAGATGTAGGTCGCGACACCAAAACCCGCCAGCGCCGGCCAGAATGGCGATGTCGGCCCGAAGCTGTGCAGCACCATCGACAGCGGGCCATGGAACTCATGCGCCAGTTCGCCCAGCACATCGCCGGCTTCGTTCACGTGGATCGCGTTGCCGAACCAGCCGCCGAACAGCATCGGTCCGACCGTGCTCCAGCCGACGAGCACCGACGGAATCGCCAGCAGGACCAGCGGCAGCGTGATGACCCAGGGCGATTCGTGCGGCGCGTGGGCGAGATGGCCCGGTTCGTGATGTGCGTGATCGTCGTGACCGTGGCCATGATGCGCCGATGTTTCGACCACGAAGCGTTCTGTGCCGTGGAAGGTCTTGTAGAGCAGACGGAAGCTGTACAGCGCGGTCACGAACACGCCGATATAGACACACAAGTACGCATAGCCGGAGCCGAAGCGGTGCGATTCGCCGACCGCTTCGATGATCGCGTC
>JAISPQ010000032.1 GCA_031274955.1 Rhodanobacter sp. | reverse complement strand
TTATTCATAATCTGCAGCGTTCCCCGCGCGAGCGGGGATGAACCGTGTGGGAAAACCGCGTGCGCACGGAGTATGCAGCGTTCCCCGCGCGAGCGGGGATGAACCGTGTGGGAAAACCGCGTGCGCACGGAGTATGCAGCGTTCCCCGCGCGAGCGGGGATGTACCGCTACCGGTCGCCGCGATCATCCAGTATTTCTCGCGTTCCCCGCGCGAGCGGGGATGAACCGTTTTGACTGCCGATGAGTTCGATCGTGCTCGATCGTTCCCCGCGCGAGCGGGGATGAACCGCGAGTTCTTCCGTCACTGATGGTCTTGATTCAGCGTTCCCCGCGCGAGCGGGGATGAACCGCGAGTCATGTCACCCCTTATAACCTCACTGCGGCGTTCCCCGCGCGAGCGGGGATGAACCGGCGCATGCGATCCAATCGATTAGTCAAATACAGCGTTCCCCGCGCGAGCGGGGATGAACCGGCGTCTGCAAGGGGGAATGTCCGATGGATGAAGCGTTCCCCGCGCGAGCGGGGATGAACCGCAGTGACGGCAGGAGCAAGATCATCGAGTGTGGCGTTCCCCGCGCGAGCGGGGATGAACCGCTTCCAGACAACCAACGTGTCGCCAAACCGTAGCGTTCCCCGCGCGAGCGGGGATGAACCGGGCGGCTGCGGAGAGCGCTTGCTGCATCGCTGGCGTTCCCCGCGCGAGCGGGGATGAACCGCCCTGTTCTCAGATGCGTACCCCTGGGCCGGAGCGTTCCCCGCGCGAGCGGGGATGAACCGTGTGTCGAGCAAACTGCCAAACTGTGAGTCACGCGTTCCCCGCGCGAGCGGGGATGAACCGCCGCGACTTCGATGATGCCGACCTCATGTACGGCGTTCCCCGCGCGAGCGGGGATGAACCGGACTCGACAATGCTGGTAACGATGGCCGATGGGCGTTCCCCGCGCGAGCGGGGATGAACCGCAATATGCGCGCGCTACTCAAATCCGAGCAGAGCGTTCCCCGCGCGAGCGGGGATGAACCGTTATTCTCAGAGTGCTCGGTGTACGCTTCTTTCCCGTTCCCCGCGTGAGAGGGGATAAATATTTTAAACGTCTATACGTCCATATAGTACACGCTGGCTTCCCGCATGAGTAGGAATAAACCGGCGATAGGATTGGATACGAACGTCTGCGGGACGTGCATCCCCTGGATACCGTCGACGGTATCGCGCCATTGACGGGGCTCTGCTACACGGCTAGCGTGCCGATTCGTTCATCGAAATCCATAGTACAAATGAGCCGCTGGCGTCCGCCTGCTGCCGCTTCTACCGCTGTTATCACGCCGGAAGGGCACGCGCGCCTCAAATCCGAATTGGACGAGCTCTGGCGCGTGCGGCGCCCGGAGGTCGTGCGTGCGCTTGCGGCGGCCGCGGCCGAGGGCGACCGTTCGGAAAACGCCGAGTACACCTATCGCAAGAAACAACTCGGCGAGATCGACCGGCGCGTGCGCTACCTCGGTAAGCGGCTGGAGAAACTGCGCGTGATCGATACGCGGCCGAGCGATCCATCGGCGATTTTCTTTGGCGCTTGGTTCCGCGTTGAAGACGAGCGCGGCGATGAGCACGAATACCGTATCGTCGGCCCCGATGAGACCGATGCCGCGCGCGGCTGGATTAGCATCGATTCGCCGCTCGCACGCGCCGCGCTCAAGCGGCGCGCGGACGATGAATTCGAAGCCGAGCTTCCATTGGGCCGCTCGCACTTCGTCGTTGTCGCGGTGCGCTACGCGTAGCCACGCATGAGGTGTGGTTCGCTTGCGTGTCAGGCGGGGCGCATGTCTTTGCGCAGCATCAGCACGATCGATAGCGCGATCGCACAGGCGATCGTTGCGATAGTCCAGCCGTCGAGCCGGGCGCGCGCGATGTCGATCGTCATGCGGGGGCCCATCTGCAATAGCGTGGTGCGTATCGGTAAGCCGAGCATGGATGCAACTCGCGCGACCGCTTGCAGGTAGTACGCGGATCCGGATGCCAGCATCACGCAGAGCGTGGCCAGCACGATGCCGGACCATCGGCCGCCATAGCCATGCGCGCGCAGCACCCATACTTCCAGCACCGCAACCGCGAATGCGAAGCCGGCGAGATCGTAATGGCTATAGAGGGAAAGCAGGCACCACAGCGCACCGCTGGCCAACGCGCACATCAGCGCCGTGGCGATGCCGATCGCGTGCGGTGGCTGTAGGGGCTGAGGTTGCACGATGCGTATCGATCGGATTCGCGCGATAAAGGCGCGAGCGTCCACGATCATAACCGCCGGCGATGCGGTACGGAATCGGACAGCGTGAATCAGCCGATGCTTTGGTCTTGACGCAGCAGCTAGGCTTGTGGATGCGGTTGGAAGCCGATATGCGGGTAGTACCGTTCCGCGGCGGGTGCGGCGAGCAGCAGGATCTTCGCTTGCGGCGCGGCGGCCTGTGTGCGGCGGATCAGTTCTTTGCCGATACCACGGCGTTGGTGCGAGACGCGCACGGCGAGATCGGCGAGGTAGGTGGTCCACACGAAATCGCTTACGCAGCGTGAGATACCAACCAACACAGCGCCATCCCATGCGGTGATGATCAGGTTCGCGTGCGCGAGCATCGCGCTGAAGCGTGTGTTGTCGTCAACCGGACGCCGTTCGCCAAGCGTGGATGCGCGGTAGAGATCGCGTGCTTCGTCCAGATGCGGCCGATAGTCGTCGCGATAGGCAATCACGGAGTGTTTCAGTGCTTCTTTTTGGACGAACTACTAGGGTGTTTCTTCTTGGACGAGCCAGTGGTGTGTTTCTTCTTGGACGAGCCACTGGCGTGTTTCTTCTTGGACGAACCACTGGTGTGTTCCTTCTTGGAGGAACCGCTATTTGCGGATTGTCGGGAATAAACGATTTCTTTGCTGTTGCCGGCGCAGGTGCCAACTACCTTCTTATCGGCTGCGCCGCTGCCCTTGTCCACGATGTCCAGGGAGTAGCCGGAAACGTGATGGGCCTCCATCTTGGCGCGGATTTTGGATTTCAGTTCATCACAGGATTTGGCTGCGAATGCGTTGCCGCTCAGAACGAGCAGTCCTGCAACGGCCGTAAGTACCTTCAGTGCTTTCATCAGGAGTTCCTTAACGTTCAGTGGGTTGAGAAGTCCCCCCGCGCATTCTAGCAGGCCGTTTCTCGAAACCTGTCGGAACAGGCCCGTTCCTGCGATGACGGATGGCCGTCTCTGACAGGCTGTGAGGTTGCAGTGGGATTGCAGTGGCTTGCCAACGGGCGCGGCTTATGGTGAAGTGCGTCCTATGTCCAGCATTCGTACCCATGCCGTTCCCTTGGTTGCCGCTTCCGCGACGGCGGATCGGCGTCTGTATGATGGCGCCAATAACGGCACCAATCATCGGGTCTGCATCAGCAGGCGGGGCGGCGTGTAGGCAGTATCAGATAATCACGCAAAAAGGCCCGCCGAAGCGGGCCTTTTTGTTTCAGGCTGAAGACTATTGAGGAATCGGTGTCATGTGTTCAATCTTTGGTATGTTCGATGTACAGCCGGGCGATGACCTGGCGGCCTTGCGTCAGCAGGCGCTGGAGTTGTCGCGACGGCAGCGTCACCGTGGGCCGGACTGGAGCGGCGTGTTCGCCGATGCCGGCGCGATTCTGGTGCATGAGCGGCTGGCCATCGTCGATCCGGCCAGCGGCGCGCAGCCGTTGCGTTCGCAGGATGGGACGCTCGTGTTGGCGGTGAACGGCGAAATCTATAACTACCGCGAATTGCGTGCGGCCAGCCGCTACGGGTTCACCACGGGGTCGGATTGCGAGGTCATCAACGCGCTATACAGCGAGCAGGGCAACGATCCGGATTGGGTGAACAAGCTCAACGGCATTTTCGCGTTCGCCCTGTGGGACAGTAAGGCGGCGCGCTATCTGATCGCGCGCGATCCGATCGGCGTCTGCCCGTTGTACTGGGGACACGACAACCAGGGGCGGCTCTGCGTGGCTTCGGAAATGAAGGCACTGGCCGATGTGTGCGCGGATGTGACCACTTTCCCACCCGGACATATTTACGACAGCGCAACCGGCGAGTTGCACCGCTACTACCGGCGGCCATGGCGCGACTATGCGTACACGAAGGGGCGGGAGATCCCGCTGGGTGATTTGCGCGCAGCGTTCGAGGCGGCGGTACACCGCCAGTTGATGACCGATGTGCCGTATGGCGTGTTGCTCTCAGGTGGGCTGGATTCTTCACTGGTGGCCGCCTGCGCTGCCCGCTTTGCCCGTCGTCGCGTGGAAGACGACGACCGCGATGAGGCCTGGTGGCCGCGCCTGCATTCGTTCGCGATCGGGCTGGAAGGTTCGCCCGATCTGGCCGCCGCCCAGATCGCGGCGAACGCGCTCGGTGTGGTCCATCATGGCTTCATCTACACCCTTCAGGAAGGACTCGATGCATTGCCCGAAGTCATCCGGCACATCGAAACCTATGACGTGACCACCATCCGCGCCTCCACGCCGATGTACTTGCTGGCTCGCCGCATCAAGGCGATGGGCGTGAAAATGGTGCTGTCCGGTGAGGGGTCGGATGAAGTCTTCGGTGGTTATCTGTACTTCCACAAGGCGCCATCGGCGGAGGCGTTCCATGAAGAAACCGTGCGCAAGCTGGACGCATTGCATAGCTACGACTGCCTGCGTGCGAACAAGTCGATGTTGGCCTGGGGTGTGGAGGCGCGCGTCCCCTTCCTTGATCTGGCATTCCTCGAAGTGGCGATGAGCATGGACGCGCGCTACAAGATGGCCGGGGCCGGACGTATCGAAAAAGCCGTGTTGCGCGAAGCGTTCGAGGGTTATCTACCCAAGGAAATCCTCTGGCGGCAGAAGGAGCAGTTCAGCGACGGCGTGGGTTATGGCTGGATCGACGAGTTGAAAGCCCATGCCGGGCGCACGATCAGCGATCGCGAATTCGCTGCCGCTGCCGCGCGCTTTCCGTACAACACACCGGAAACCAAGGAAGCCTATCTGTACCGCAGCCTCTTCGAGCGTTTTTATCCGGGACAGGCATGCGCGGCCACGGTGCCGGGCGGCAAATCCATCGCTTGCTCATCGCCGGCCGCGCTGGCCTGGGATCCGGCGTTTGCGAACTCGGCCGATCCTTCCGGTCGCGCGGTACGCGGGGTGCATCAGCAGGCGTTGGCGTAGGTAAGGTTGGGATCGCGTAGACAGGCGCCGAAAAAACGTGTTGAGCCACGCAGCGGATTAGGTGTTGGCTTGCCGGCATAATGACCAACCCGTCTGCACGTAGTGGCGTATCGATGACCATATGGGCTACAGCCAAACCTCCGAGCCGATACGATTGGAACGCGATTGCGCCGCTGTCATGGTGCCGCAAGGCGACAGCGTGACGTTACCGGCTGGGCAGGTCGGTTATATCACGCAGGCGCTCGGCGGCAGTTTTACCGTGTATATCGACGGCAATTTGTTCCGCATTCGCGGCGAGGATGCCGACGCGCTCGGTAAGGAAACACCGCCCGCGCTGGAACTGGCCGAGGATGCCGCCGATGCCGATGTCGAGAAGCTGGTCTGGCAGCAGTTGCGTACCTGTTTCGATCCGGAGATTCCGGTCGACATCGTCGAGTTGGGCCTGGTCTACGACTGCGATCTGGAACGGCTCGCCGACGGCCGGCGCAAGGTCAACGTGCGCATGACACTGACCGCGCCCGGTTGTGGTATGGGCGATATTCTCATCGACGATGTGCGCACCAAGCTCGAAATGATCCCGACTGTGGCGCAGGCCGATGTCGAGTTGGTGTTCGATCCACCGTGGAACCAGTCGATGATGTCGGAAGCGGCACGGCTGGAAACCGGCATGATGTAGAGGTTGTCGAGCAGAGGATCAAACCCCCAACAACCGTCTGGCGAGCAAGGCTTGCAGGTCACGTCGCCCATCGGCAATCACATGGATGTAAACACGCGTGTCGATCACGCGATAGATCATTCGATAGGGCTTGAAGAAGGTCTGCCGGTACTCCTTGATGCCCAGCGCCAACAACTCCCTTGGATAACTGCCGCGCTCCGGAAACATCGCCAATCCCTCAACTGCCTTCATCAGGTGGTCAAGGACGTCATCCGCATGGGTCGGCGAATCGAACGTTGCGATGTAATCGTATATCGATTCAAGGTCTTGCTCGGCGCCCGCTGTCAGCAGCACCGCGTAGCGTGCTGCGGCCATCAAGCGGCCCTTTTGGCCTTCAGCCGAGCCACGACATCACCGACGGGCTTAACCCGGCCGGCTGCGATGTCCTGGGTACCCAACGCGAGAATTTTCAACAAAGCGAGCATTTCTTGGGCTTCCTCATAGGAGGCGACGTCCTGAAGCACGGCCTTCGCTTCTCCATTCTGGGTAATTACGAGGGGTTCCCGTTGTTGGGTAAGTTGCAGCAAGACCTCGGCGGCATTGGCCTTGAGGTAGCTGATGGGTTTGACTTGGGATGAATAGCGCATGACAGACTTCAGAAGATTTAATTAGGACCAAATATAGTCTTACCGGCGGAGTTGCGCAATGTGGCACGTGTGCAGAAGGCAATTCACGCCACAACTTTCTGGACGCCGGTATTGCACAAATCGTTTTCGCTCGCTATGGCTTATGGGCAGGCGAGGAAGGACTTGTGTTTTCACGTGTGCGCTTGCTGTGGCGTATATCTGCGCCGAGCGTGCCGATCAACACGACGCAGAGCAACACTTCGATCAACGCCGGCACGCGCGTTGCGGGGATCACCCAGGCGGCGACGATGCCGTGGCAGAAATAGAACAGCGCGACGATGCCGGCCCACAGCAGCGCGCGGCGTAGATGCGTGCGCAGCGCGAGCAGCGGCAGTAACAGCGGTGGCAGTGTCAGAAACAATGCGATGCCCGCAGAGCCGCCGGTGGGCGGGGCGAGCCACAGATACCAGGCCAACTGCAACAGGATCAGCGCCAACCATACGATGACGCCCACACGTAACGGGTTCACGGATGTCCCCGCAGTTTCGCGGCAATGTCGGCAACACGCCGGCCGAGCGCGCGTGCAAGGATGCGTTCGTCCTCGCTGATCGGGGTCGCACCGGTGGGGCCGCCGACATGGCTCGCACCATAAGGCGAGCCGCCGCTGTGCGTACGGCTCAGGGCGATCTCGGTGTAGGGGATTCCCACGATCAGCATGCCGTGATGCAGGAGCGGCAGCATCATCGAGGTCAGCGTGGTTTCCTGCCCACCGTGCATTGTGTTGGTCGAGGTAAAAACGCCGGCGGGTTTGCCGACGAGCACGCCCGAGGCCCATTCGGCTCCGGTCGAGTCCAGGAAGTGCTTGAGCGGCGCTGCCATGTTGCCAAAGCGCGTCGGGCTGCCGAGCACGAGGCCGCTGCATTCGCGCAGATCGTCGCGTGTCGCATAGGGCGCGCCCTCGTCGGGTTCGGGGGGCTGTGCGGTTTGGGTGATCGGTGCGACCGGCGGTACGCTACGCAGGCGCGCGTTCATGCCGGCAACTTCGCCGATACCGCGCGCGACCAGCCGCGCCAGTTGCGCCACCTTGCCGGTGCGGCTGTAGTAGAGAACGAGAATATCGCTCATGGCGGAAATCGCTCATTGATTTATAGGCCGCATATTGGCGGCGACATTACGCTGGGGTAGGCTCATGCGATGTTTCGGCGTATTGCGAAGTTTGCCAGAACCCATCGCGGCCGCGAACGCGCGCTCGCGTTTGTGAAGTTCACCTGGCATCGGTTCGACGAGGATCGCTGCCTGCAAACCGCCGGCACGCTGGCGTATACGAGCATGTTCGCGTTGGTACCGCTGACTGCCGCCGTGCTCGGCATTCTCGCCGCGTTCCCGGCGTTTGCCGGCTGGCGCGAGCAGCTCACGCATTGGGTGTTCGCCAATTTCGTGCCGGCCGCCGGCGATACCGTACAGGGCTATATCACGCAGTTCGCCAACAACGCGAGCAAGGCCACGGTGGTTGGTATCCTCGTGTTGCTGTTCAGCGCGGTCTGGTTGATGGTCAGCATCGAGGATGCATTCAATCGCATCTGGCGCGTGCAGACGGCACGAGGCGTGGTCGCACGTTTCATCATCTACTGGGCCGCGCTCACGCTGGGTCCGCTGCTCGCCACTGCTGCACTGGCGATCAGTTCGTATCTGTTCGCGCTGCCATTCATCGATGCCGCGCAGGCGCAGTTCCCGATCAAGACGCATATTCTCACGGTGTTGCCGTTCCTGATCGTCTTCATCGGACTCGTGGCGACCTATGCGGTGATCCCCCATTGTCGGGTGCCGTTGCGCAAAGCGGCGATCGGCGCGCTGATCGCGGCGCTGCTGTTCGATCTGGCCAAGCGCAGTTTCGCGCTTTACGCAATGCGCTATGCGAGCTACCAACAGGTGTACGGTACGCTCGCGATCGTGCCCATCTTCATGCTCTGGGTCTATCTGTCGTGGGCGATCGTGTTGTTCGGCGCATCGATCACCGCTTCGCTGGGCGCATTCGATTACCGTCATGCCGCACAGCGGCTGCCGCGCGGGCAGGAATTCATCGGTCTGTTGCGCGTGATCGCGCGATTCGTCGCCGCGCAGCGTCAGGGCAGGGCGCTGCACGCAGAGGATTTGGGTGCGGTGGAGCCGTTTCTCACCGACGCTCTGTTGCAACGCTATCTGGGCGATTTGCAGCGCGTGGGTGTGATCCAGCGCAACGAGGCAGGTGGCTGGGTGGTCGTGCGCGATCTGGCGAGCACCGACCTGCGCGATCTGTACGAAGGCGGCGGTTATCGCATACCGATCGATGCGGCGAGCGCGCAAGGCGATCTTGGCGATGTCGCGTGCGGTCTGCTCGATGGTCTGGCGAGTGAGGTACGTGAAGTATTGAGCCGCCCATTGGCAGAGGTGTTTCCTATGGATGTACCATCGCACTTCGCACCGGAATCCCAGGACAAGTCCTGAGGCGCGTCGCGCGCCCACGGAGTCTGCATGAATTTTCTTCGCGCCGTCCTTCTGTCCGCCGCCGTCGTCTGTGCCGGCCTCGTTCATGCGGCTGCCAAACAGCCAGTGCTGAAAGTCGCCACGCTCGATGGCGGCAGCTTCGATCTCGCCGCTGCGCGCGGTCATTGGGTCATCGTCAATTTCTGGGCGACCTGGTGCTCGCCCTGCATCAAGGAAATGCCGGACATCAGTGCGTTTGTCGCCGCTCATCCCGAAGTGCGCGCGATCGGACTGGCTTTCGAGGACACCGACAAGGCCGAGGTGCAAGCGTTCGTGAAAGCGCATCCGGTGAAATATCCGATCGCACAAATCGATATCTATGCGCCACCCGCCGATTTCGATACGCCGCGCGGATTGCCGCTGACGTATCTGATCGCACCCGATGGCAGCATCGCCAAAACCTTCACCGGGCCAATCATGGCCACCGATCTGAAAAAGGCGATTGCGGGTAAATAGCGTGATCCTGACCGCGCGGTTCCTCGTTTCGGGTCGGGTACAGGGCGTGTATTTTCGTGCGTCCACGCGGTCGCGTGCACGGACGCTTGGGCTGAGCGGTCATGCACGCAATCTGCCGGATGGCCGTGTTGAAGTCGTCGCCAGCGGAGCGCCGCAGGCGCTGGCCGAACTCGAAGCGTGGTTGCATCAGGGGCCGCCCGCGGCGCGCGTGGACAAAGTCGAACGCGAGGAACTGCCGCCGCAAGATCATCGTGGTTTTCAGGTGTACTGAAAGCGGATATCCGCCGGCGTCCGTCGCAGGAATGTGTTGGAATTCCTCAACGAGCTGCCGAATGACGCGTGTGTCGTAAAGGCTCGCTGATGTCAGTGGTGTTTCATTCGAAGTCGGAGCGGGTTCTACAGGTGCTTTACATCGGGTGGGTGTGCATCATCATAGGTTCTTGGCTATTCGCTCCGGTGAGCAAGGCCGGATTGAGCATGCCGAAAATCATGGCAATGTGTGCGACCACCAGGAATAGGGCGACGAACAGTGCATGGCGTTTCAGCTTCGCTTCCACCTCGAGCCTGCGGCCAATGAGGCCAAGATCCAGCAAGGCAAGCCCCGCCAGCGGTACGAGGCCGGACAGGTAGGCGCCGACGGCGATCACGTCGATGGCGCCGCGCCAGGCATGTTGGGTGGTCAGCGGAAACACGGCATTGATCGTCAGGTAGATAAAAACCCCACAGAAATACAGTCCGCCGGCGATACTTGCCGTGCGGTTGATCCGCGCCAGCGCGCCATCGAGACGGCGCGAGAAAAGAATAAATAGTTCGGTAATGGCGACTGTTTCGGCGAGGACTATCGGCACGGCCATGAAAAAGATGAGGTTCCACGGCTGGTTCTCGACCAGCAATTGCATGTAGTGCGTCATGGACATGTCTTCCCCTCGCGACACCTTACCGGATCGAAGGTGTTGTACATGAAATTCAAGGTTGCCTTGTTTTTGAGCCTGTGGTTTCGTTGGTTGATCGGCTTTGATCTTTTTGCGGTCAGTCAAATGTCTGGAACAGAATCACCCCGCCGATGACAATCTGGCGAGCGCATGCTCGATCTTCGCGCGCGTGGGTGCGCGCAGCAGCGCGGCGGCGTGGACGCGCAGCGCGGCACGGTCGAGCGTGTTTACGGTTTCGCGCACTTCCAGCATCAGCGCCGGATGCATGCTGAAATCGGTGAGACCCAGCGCGATCAAGAGTGCGGTGTAGTGTTTGTTGCCGGCCATCTCGCCGCAGAGCGAGACGCGGCGTCCGGCCTTGTGCGCCACCGCGATCGTGTTCGCGATCAGCTTGAGCACGGCCGGATGCAGCGGGTCGTACAGGTTGGCGAGTTGGTCGTTATTGCGATCGACGGCGAGTGTGTACTGGACGAGATCGTTGGTGCCGATGGCGACGAAATCAACGCTACGGATGATGCTGGGCAGCGCGAGCGCGGCGGCGGGCACTTCGATCATTGCGCCCAGTTCGATGTGCGTGGCGATGGTCTGGCCGGATGCGCGCAGTTCGCGCTCGCAATCGGTCAGCATGCGCCGCACGTCGTGCATTTCCTCCACGGTGGTGACCATCGGCACCAGCACGCGTACGGGGCCGTAGGCGGAGGCGCGCAGAATCGCGCGTAACTGGCTCGCCATCAGTTGCGGTCGCCGCAGCGACAGGCGCACACCGCGCACGCCAAGCGCCGGGTTTTCCTCGCCGTCGAGCGCGACTCCGCTGGAATCGGTCTTGTCCGCGCCAAGATCGAGCGTGCGGATGGTAACCGGCAATCCGCCCATGCCCAGCGCAAGATCGCGATAGGCGAGGAACTGTTCTTCTTCGTTGGGCAGTTCCTTGCGCTGCAGGAACAGGAATTCGGTGCGGTACAGCCCCACGCCGGCGGCGCCGAATGCGCGTGCCTGTGCGATATCCGCCGGCGATTCGGCGTTGGCGTAGAGCGCGATCGACACACCATCGCGCGTGCGCGTATCGGCATCGCGCAGCAGGGCGAGGCGCTTGTCCTTCTGTGTGGCGTCGCGTTGCCATGTGCGGTAGCGTGCCAGATCCTGCGCCGTGGGGTGGACGACCACTTCGCCTTGCTCGCCGTCGATGAGGATCAGGTCGTCGTCCTGGATATAGGCCAGCGCATCGTGTACGGCGACGAGCATCGGCAGGTGCAGCGAACGTGCGAGGATCGCACCGTGCGAAACCGTGCTGCCTGAGCTGAGCACGACGCCGAGCACGCCGTGCTCGGCCAGCGGTACGAGTTCGGAGGGCGCGACGGTATCGCTGACGAGGATTTCGCCGGTGCGTGCGGCGAGTTTGCGTTCCTCATGGCTCGTATCGCGTTGCAGGTTGGCTTGCACGCGCGCGATCACGTGGTCGATGTCTTCCTTGCGGCTGCGCAGGTAGGGATCGTCCATCGATTCGAACACCGCGACGATGTTGTCGCGCTGCATTTTGAGCGCGGCGCTGGCATGGTAGCGGCCGATGCGGATGAGGTCGAACATGCCGTTGGTGAATTCGTGGTCGGCGAGCATCAGGCTGTGCGCATCGACGAATTCCGCGACTTCGCGCGTCATCGCACCGTGGATTTTTTCGCGCAGGATACGCAGTTCTTCGCGCGCAGCGGCGAGTGCGAGCGTCAAGCGTTCGACTTCGCCACCGATCTCGTTTTCATCGAGCAGGCGCTCGTCGATGAGGTAGCGGCTCGGCTGTTCCAGGCGTGCGCGTCCCAGCGCCATGCCATACGATGCGCGGCCACCGGTCAGTACGAGTCGCATGCCTGTTGTCTACCTCTGGTCATGGGATATCGCGCGCGGCGATCGGATGTCCATGGATTGCATGGCGCTCACTGCCCCTCGTCGAACTTGCGCTGGAAAAGATCGACCATGGTCTGCATGGCGGCGGCCTCGTCCACGCCCTGGGTACGCAACGTGACCGGCGTCCCCAGGCCGGCGGCCAGCATCATCACGCCCATGATGCTTTTTGCGTTGACTTCCTTGCCGCGGCAGAGGATGAACGCACTGGCCTGGAAGCCATGCAGCGCCTGCACGAGTTTGGCCGAAGCGCGTGCGTGCAGACCGAGTTTGTTGCTGACTGTGATTTCCTTTTCGAGCATGGGGACCTTGTGCAGTAAGCGTCAGGGACTGTCGGCGACGATACCACTGCGACCACCGTTCACGGCGGTTTGTGCCAGTTCGTCCAGCGATTGTTCCGGATAATTGAAGACACGCAACAACATCGGTAAGTTCAGTCCGGATACGCAGTGCATGCGTACGCCCAGATCCGGCAGGCGCTTGGCGATGTTACAGGGCGTAGCCCCATACAGATCGGAAAGTACCAGCACGCCGTCGCCGCGGTCGAGTTCGCGCGCGTGGGTGGCGGCTGCGCGTAGCATTTGATCCGGATCGGCATCGGCGGCGACTTCCTGTACATCGATGGGCAACGGAAAGCGGCCCAGTACATGGCGCGCGGCGTTGACCAGCGCGGCGCCCATCGATTCGTGCGTCATCAGCAGTACGCCTACAGTCATGGCACACCTCCAGCGGAAACGCTCATGGCGTTCGGTTCGGTCGGTCGCGTTTCTCGGCGGTTGTCCGGCATGGTCAGTCCATCTCGCGGTGATGGGTCAATACTTGCGCATGGTGTTGCCGGAAATGCTCGGCCAGTTGCTCGACGAGGTATACCGAGCGGTGGCGGCCGCCGGTGCAGCCGATGCAGATCGTTACATAGCAGCGATCGGTTTCAAAGCTCGGCAGCCAGGTGTCGAGGAAGCGCTGCAGATCGTCACGGAAGCGGCCGGCTTCGGGTCTGGCTTCCAGCCAGTTGCGTACCGGCGCATCCTTGCCCGACAACGGACGCAGTTCCGCGGCCCAGTGCGGATTGGGCAGACAGCGCGCATCGAAGACGAAATCGGCATCGACTGGTACGCCGCGCCGGTAGGCAAAGGATTCGAACAACAGCGTCGTCGTGCCGGCGGCAAGACCCATTTCCGTGATGACGAAGCGGCGCAATTGATGCACATTGAGCCGGCTGGTGTCGATCACGCTGTCGGCGATCGCGCGCATCGGTTTGAGCAGGCGCCTTTCCTCGGCGATCGCCTCGGCCAGACCCAGGCCATCACCAGAGAGCGGATGACGTCGGCGCGTGTCGGAATAACGCTTGATCAATACCTCGTCGTGCGTGTCCAGAAAGACCACGCGGTAGCTCACATCCGAACGGGCCAGTTCGGCCAGAATCTCGGGCAGACGATGGAGATTTTCGGTGCTGTTGCGTACATCCACGCCGACCGCGAGCGTGTGCCGGAATCCGCCGCCGCGCGAGACCGCCTGCACGAAGGCCGGCATCAGCGCCGCGGGCAGATTGTCCACGCAGTAATAGCCCAAGTCTTCCAACGTGTGCAGCGCCACCGTTTTGCCGGAGCCGGACAGGCCACTGACGATAATCAGTTGGTCCGGCGGTGTGGTTGCGCCGGCGCTGTTGCCGGTCGCCGCTACCATGGCGGCAGGCGACGCATCTGATGCGCCTGGCGGTCGATGAAGGTCTGCGCTGGATCGAAGCCCTTGGTCTTGAGCATGTGGCTGCGCACGGCGGCTTCGGCAAGCACGGCGATATTGCGGCCCGGCGCGACCGGAATCACGATCTGCGGGATCTGCACGTCGAGGATTTCGCGATAGCCGACATCGCCGGTCAGGCGCTTCATGGCGTCGCTCGGGGCATCGAGCTTCTGTGGTTCCAGATGCACGACCAGGCGCAGATATTTGGACGGCTTTACCGCCGTCTGGCCGAACATGTCGCGCACGTTGAGTACGCCCAGACCGCGCACCTCGAGCAGGTCGCGCAGTATTTCGGGGCAGTTGCCGTCGATCACATCCGGTGCGATCAGGGTGAATTCCGGCGCATCGTCGGCGACCAGGCGGTGGCCGCGCGTGATGAGTTCCAGTGCCAACTCGCTCTTGCCGGTGCCGCTTTCGCCGGTGATGAGCACGCCGATTGAATACACTTCCATCAGCACGCCGTGCAGCGTGATCTGCCGCGCCAACGTGCGCGCGAGCTGGTACTGCAGATAGGTGAGCAATTCATGGCCGCGCTTGGCGCTGTGCCAGAGCGGTGTGTTGGATTCTTCGGCGGCCTGGCGCAGATCCGCCGGAATCGGCTGGTCCTTGGTCACGATCAGCACGGATGGCGCATATGCGATGATCTTTTCGACGGTTTCCCAGCGTTGGCGCGAATCCAGGCTGTCGAGGTAGTTCAACTCTTCGGTGCCGATGATTTGCACCTTGTTCGGATAGATGATGTTGAGATAACCCACCAGCGACGGGCGGCGCTGCGCCTGGCTGGGACCGGTTTCTATCACACGGTTTTCGCCGCGTATGCCGGCGATCCAACGCAGTGCGAAGCGCTCGCCGACGACATCGAACAACTGGCGGGCGGTCAGGCGGTCCATGGCGAAAATCCGGCGGTGGGTGGTTGGGGACGATGCGCGAAGTGTACGTGGCGCCGTACCCGGCGTCACACCAGCGTTCTCAGTCAGTCCCGGTTTTTTTCATTCCGCGGTGCAGCAGACGATGCAGGGCCGGCGCATCGGGTGCGGCACGCAGAGCGGCGGTCGTGGACGGGGCGGAAAACAGTTCGGCCAGTTCGGCCAGCAGCCGCAGATGCTGGTCCGTGAAATGCGCCGGAACGATCAGCGCGGCCACCAGATCGACCGCTTGTCCGTCACTGGCGCCGAAATCGATCGGTTTGGCGAGGCGGATGAAGGCCGCGCGCGCCTCGGCAATCTGCGGGCAGCGGCCATGCGGAATGGCGATACCGTGGCCTAGGCCAGTGCTGCCCAGGCGCTCACGCGTCGCGATCGCCTCGCGGATGATCGCCACCGGGCCGCCTTCGGCCAGCAACTCGGCCAGATGATCGATCAGGCCGGCCTTGTCATTCACGGCAAGGCCGGTACACACCCGCTCGGCAGACAAGAGATCGAGGAAGTGCATGACGGGTATGCGATCGCGTGCTAGGGGTCAACCATGACGTGCCGCGCGCACTGCCTCGGCGTGGTGATCGTTACGTTTTTCCTTGGCCTTGCGCAACTGGGTTTCGACCTTGTCGACGAGGGCATCGATCGCGGCATACATGTCTGATGCGGCAGCATCGGCATGCAGCGTCTTGCCGGATAGCAGCAGGGTGATTTCTGCCTTGTGCAGGATTTTTTCCACGCTCAACACAGCGGTCACCTCATGCAGTTGATCGTGCAAGCGCGTGACGCGCTCGAACTTGCTGACGACATAATCGCGCAATGCGGCGGTGACTTCTACCTGGTGACCCTTGACGTTGATCTGCATGATGGACTCCTTGCTACAAGAACCCGGGCGATCCGGGTGGTTCTGAATGTCCACATTAGAACCTGTCCAAGGCCGCCCGCCAAGTCCGCGCCGGGAACGGCGTGTGTGTAGGCCGCAAGATACTTGGCTGTCGGTAGCTATTTCAATAGAGCGGTTGTCTCTTTCTATACAACCACTACCGCGCCCAGGCCATCTGGGAAGCCGAGTATGGGGCGCGAGTAAGGCTGGGGTAGCTGGCGGGTTTCGATGCGCCCAGAGGTTGTGCGAAGCGGACCAAAACGGTGGTGCCTTCACCTGGGCATCGCCAACGCTTCGCGCACGCGTTTGGACAAATGCGCGAAGATCCTCTGTAGATCGCCTTCGCTGGTGTTGAGCACGATCTCCGCTTTCCAGTAGAACGTCGCCTGCCTGGCTAGGGTGTTCTTCAAGTCTTCCATCGCCTCGGTGCTGGCATGGATCGGCCGCAGGTCGCCTTGCGCGGCCACGCGTTGCATGTGGTCTTCGGGTGTGGCTTGCAGCCATACGGTTATGCAGTGTGCCAGCAGCAGATTGAAGATGGCCGGGTCGTTGACCAAGCCGTCGGGCGTGGCGATCACCGCCTCGGGATAGATCTGGATCACTTCTTCGAGCGCGCGGCGTTCGTAGCGGCGGTAGGCGGCTTGCCCGTATAGGTTTTGGATTTCACCGACGTTGCAGCCGGCGAACTTTTCGATCTCACGCGACAGTTCGATGAAGGGGAAGCCCAAATCTTCGGCCAGCATCGTGCCCAGCGTCGATTTGCCTGCACCACGCAGGCCAATCAACGCCACGTGCGCACTGCGCTCGCGTGCGCCACCGGCAGTGCCCAGCCATTCGCCGATCGCGATGCGCACGCGCCGCAGTCTTGGCTCGTCGCACTGTTTGAGCATCTCACGGATCAGCAGCCATTCGGGCGATCCGGCGGTGACGTCGCCGATCAGTTCAGCCAGCGGGCACTGCAAGGCGTGGGTGATTTGCAGCAGCACCAGAATCGACGCATTGCCGATCCCGTATTCCAGATTGGCCAGATGCCGCTCGCTGACCTGGGCAGCTAGCGACAGCGCCTTGCGGGTCATGCCGCGTCGTGCGCGCAGGGAACGCACGCGATCACCAAGTGCAACCAGAAAGGGGTGCTTGTGGGCTGCCAAGGTGCCCGGCGTGGCCGACGTATGAGCTATTCCAGAATCATGCATCATAATGCTTTATATGGTGCATATATAGAGTTTTAAAGTGCGAACATGCACGATAATGCATTGCTGCACTGGCCACAAACTGTCCTGCCAGGTTGTCAACAGAGCTTTCCATCGCCACCAGACCATGACAGATACCATGACCTCTGAGACTTTACATACCCAGATCGCTGCACTCATCGCGCAGATTGTCGGCCTCCCACTTGATGCCGAGCTGGAGCGCGGGCTCAATGCTGAACACGGGCGCGACAGTGCGACATATCTTACCTTGCTTGAAAGCCAGTTGTGAGGCCGGCGTCAGGGACGGCTGGCTGGGCATCCGCGAAGCCAGCGACATCCATGATGATCACAGCTTCAAACTGGCCAACGATCTGCACGGTTTTTCGGTCGATGTCGTTGATAGCGTATCAGCCGAGCCTGCTGCGGTCGGTGGAAGAGGGGATTTTGAGCGCCTCGCGATATTTCGCGACGGTGCGCCGCGCCACGTTGATGCCGCGCTGATTCAGCTCTGCGGCCAGGGCCTGATCGGAGAGTGAATGTGCAGCGTCTTCCTCGTCGATCAGTTTCTTGATCATGGCATGGATCGCAGTTGCGGATGCCGCGCCGCCGTCGATGGTGGTTACGCCGCTGGAGAAGAAATACTTGAATTCGAAAGTGCCGCGCGGCGTGTGCAGGTATTTGCGTGTAGTCACACGGCTGATCGTGGATTCGTGCATGCCCAGTTTCTCGGCTACGTCCTTGAGCACCAGCGGGCGCATCCCCTCCGGTCCGAATTCCAGAAACGCCTCTTGTGCATGCACGATCGTCGCGGCAACCTTGAGCATCGTCTCCGCGCGCGTCTTGAGGCTCTTGATCAGCCAGCGCGCCTCCTGCAACTGGCTCTTGAGATAGTCCGCATCCTCACGCTGCGCCTTGGCGATGAGGCCCGCATAATGCGCGTTGATACCCAGCCGCGGCTGGCAGCCGGACGCGAGCGTGACCTGCCAGCGTCCGTTGATCTTGCGCGCATACACATCGGGCACGACGTACTCGGTCTTGACATCGGCAAAGGCGCTGCCGGGTTTGGGCACGAGCGAGCGGATCAGCGTCAGTGCCGTCTCGAACTCGACCGGATCGGCATGCAATCGCTGGCAGATGCGTTTGCGGTCGTGTTTGGCAAGCGCTTCGAGATAATTTATGACCAGGATCCGCGCCAGCGCGAGGCCGGGCGTTTGGGCCGAAAACGCATCCAGTTGCACCGTCAGACATTCGCGCAGAGTGCGGCTGGCCACACCCAGTGGATCGAAGTGTTGTACGCGATGGCGCACCGCTTCGATTTCGTCGAGCGACACCGTATACAGCGCGGCCAGCGTGTCGCGGATGGCTTCATTGGGCTCGGTGAGATAACCGTCATCGTCGACCGCTTCGATGATGGCCGCGGCGATCGTCCGATCGTGCGGCGACATCGGTGTCAGATTGAGCTGCCAGAGCAGATGATCGCGCAGATCCTCGACTTCGGCATCCTGCGGCTCCGAGCTATTTTCGTCGAACGTCGCGTCGCGCTGATTCGGCTGCTCCAGTTCCAGATCGAGCGAATCCTCATCGGCATCCGCACCATCGGCCGCTTCGGCTTCTTCGGTGGCCTGCGCATCCGACGCCTCGACCGTGTCGGCGGGTACGTCCTCGCCATCAGGCGATTCGTCGGCGAGATCGAGCAGGGGATTGGATTCCAGCGCCGTATTGATCTCCAATTCCAGTTCCGGCCGCGACAGTTGCAGCAAGCGGATCGCCTGTTGCAGTTGCGGTGTCAGCGCCAGTGACTGGCCGAGACGGAGTTGGAGTGCGGGTTTCATGCGGAAGCATCCATTTTCCGCATCCTAGCGCCAAAGACGAGGCGCGGGCAGGGTTTGCCGTGAGCCGTTTGCGTGAGGTACACGATGACCGGAGGGAGTATGTGTACCGACGTCACGGTTTTTGAACGGGCTCTAAAAACTGCGCTCTACACGCCCTCATTCTCGAAGCTACACTGCGTGCCAACGCCGATGTACTGATAACCGAAGATGGGCAGCATGGGCGGCGTTTGGGTGCGCTCATCGTCGAGAATCCTTTGCGCGTCGCCATCTGATGGTTTTTTTGGAAATCACGCGCCTTTCGTGTGACGATGCTATGGTTTGGCCAGCCCGGCGGCGTTCTTGTCATACATGGTCGCACGCGCGCCGGATCGAGCACTTCGCTGCCGTGGATGAAATAATGCGCGTTGCAACGACGCAAGTGGTTGCTTGGTGTAGCACGTGATGCGGCTTTGCCGCGGTCGTGCGTTCTGAGAAGGGACAGGATAGCCCTTTCTCAACAACCCGTTATTACGTATTGTGAGAAGTCATGCCAACCGTTTCATATGAAGATATCGCCATGCCCGCTTCCGTCGCCATCGCTCGAACGGCGCCGCTCTATGAGCGCGTGAAATCCGTGATACCCGCCATCGAGTGGCCGGTGTTCGCCGGCGATATCGATGCAATCCTCACGCTGAAGCGCGAGCGCAACGCCGTCATCCTCGCGCATAACTACCAGACGCCGGAGATCTTCCATTGCGTGGCCGATATCGTCGGCGACAGCCTCGTTCTGGCTCGCGAGGCGACGCAGACCGATGCCGATGTCATCGTGCTTGCCGGCGTGCATTTCATGGCCGAGACGGCGAAGCTCCTGAATCCCGACAAGACCGTGCTGATCCCCGACACGCAGGCGGGCTGCTCGCTCGCAGCCTCGATCACGGCCGAAGACGTGCGGCTCTTGCGCCAGTGTTATCCGGGTGTGCCGGTGGTGACCTATGTCAACACCTCGGCCGCCGTGAAAGCGCAATCCGATATCTGCTGCACGTCGGGGAATGCCAGGAAGATCATCGAAGGGCTCGGCGTCGATCGCGTCATCATGCTGCCCGACGAATATCTGGCCAGGAATGTCGCAGCCGAGACCGGTGTGGAGATCATCAGCTGGGCGGGCCATTGCGAGGTGCACGAGCTGTTCACCGCCGAAGAGATCAGAGCCTTGCGCAAGCAGCATCCGGGCGTGATCGTGCTGGCCCACCCCGAATGCCCGCCCGAAGTGGTGGCTGCGGCCGATTTCGCCGGCTCGACCGCCGCGATGGCCGACTATGTCGGCAGCACGAAGCCGGCGCGCGTCGTACTCGTGACCGAGTGTTCGATGGCCGACAATGTCGCCGTCCTGAATCCAGCGACCCAATTCCTGCGCCCCTGCAATCTCTGCCCGCATATGAAGCGCATCACTTTGCCGAAGATCCGCCGTGCGCTGGAAACGCTCACCCACGAGGTGACTATTGATCCGTCGGTTGCGACGCCGGCGCGCGCCGCGGTCGAGCGCATGCTGGCGATGTAAGAGGCGGCCATGGCACAGTCCATCGCCGCGCTCGCCGGACGTCCCGTCATCATAGGGGCCGGGCTTGCCGGCCTGATGACCGCACTGGAACTGGCGCCCCGGCCCGTTGTCGTGCTCGCCAAGGCGCCGCTCGGCAGTGAGGCTGCCAGCGCGTGGGCGCAAGGTGGCATCTCTGCGGCGCTCGCCAGTGACGACTCGGCGGCGCTGCATGCGGCCGATACGTGCGCGGCCGGCGCCGGCCTTTCCGACGTTGCCGTGACCGAGCGGGTTACCAAGGAGGCAACAGCAGTGATCGAACGGCTCGCTCGCCTGGGCGTCGCCTTCGATCGCGATGCGCAGGGGGGCCTGGCGCTTGGCCTTGAGGCGGCCCATTCGAAAAACCGCATCGTGCATGCCGGCGGCGATGCCAGCGGACGCTTGGTCATGCAAGCCCTGATCCAGGCCGTGGCGCGTACCGATTCGATCCATGTGCTCGATAGCGTCGACGTGCGCCGTCTGGTGATGAAGAATGGCGCGGTCTGCGGGGTGTTGGCATGCGCTGAGTCCGGAAACTTCGTCCTGCCCAGCTCATGCGTGGTGCTGGCAAGCGGCGGCAGCGGCACGCTCTATCAGGAAACGACCAATCCACGTGGCGCGATCGGCACGGGTCTGGCGCTCGCGGCGCGCGCAGGCGCCAGGCTCGCCGATATGGAATTCGTACAATTTCATCCGAGCGCGCTGGATTGCGGATGCGATCCGATGCCGCTCATCAGCGAGGCGGTGCGCGGCGAAGGAGCGCAGCTCATCGATGAAAACGGCGTGCGCTTCATGGCCGGAGAAGGGCGCGCCGAACTCGAACCGCGCGATGTCGTGACGCGTGCCATCGCCCGGCACGCCGGGCAGGGCCATACGGTCTTCCTCGATGCGCGCAAGGCACTGGGCCCGCGTTTCGCGTCGCGCTTTCCAACCATCACGGTACTGTGCAGGCAAGCAGGCATCGATCCTGCCGTCGAGCCGATCCCGATCAAGCCCGCCGCGCATTACCACATGGGCGGCGTCGCGGTGGATATCCAGGGGCGTAGTTCTGTGGCCGGTCTGTGGGCATGCGGGGAAGCGGCCTCTACCGGATTGCATGGCGCCAATCGTCTGGCCAGCAATTCATTGCTTGAAGCGGTGGTCTATGGACGCATCGTCGCGCAAAGCATCGCGGGGCGAGAGGCCAGAACCACACCTCACCTGCCGCCGGTCGAGGCGCCGCCATACGCTGATGCGAGCGAGGTGCGCACGATCATGTCGCGCCATGTCGGCATCGTGCGCGACCAGCGCGGACTGGCGGCAGCGGTCGAAGCCTTATTGCCGCTTGCCTTCGGGCAGGGGTCGAGCGCCGACCCTGCGCTGGCCGGTCTTTTCATCGCGGTTGCAGCGCTCCTGCGCGAGGAAAGCCGCGGTGCGCATTACCGCTCGGATTTTCCGCACAGCCAGCCGGAACAGGCGCAGCGCCGGATGCTCGATATCGGCGAGCTTGAAAGGTTGGCGCGAGAAAGCGTGAGCAATACCAAGCAAAAGCTTTGAATCTCTAGCAGTCATGGCGGTTTGCGCCGCCCTGGATGATGAAAGAACGCTCGTCTCTCCTGTGTAAGCGCCTCCTAACCTCGTCCAGCGAAATGCCCGCAGCTTCCGTCAGCATACTGCGCCTGCTACCTTGCTTGCCACGGCCCGTTGGATGGGTCTCGTTTTTTTGCGACCTTCGGAATTTGAAACAATGAGTGTGCCGCCTCTTCCTCTTGTCATGATCGAGCCTCTTGTGCGCGCCGCGCTGATCGAGGATCTCGGCCGCGCCGGCGATGTGACCACCGATGCGATCGTGCCGCTCGAAACACGCACGAAAACCGCGCTCGTGGCGCGCCAGGCCGGGGTACTCGCCGGGCTCGATCTTGCGCTCCTGGCGTTTCGCCTGATCGATCCCGCGATCGCCATCCAGATCGAACGGCGCGATGGCGGGCGTCTCATGCCGGGCGATGTGATCGCCCACGTCGCGGGGCCGGCGCGCGGCATCCTCACGGCCGAGCGCGTGGCGCTCAATTTTCTATGCCATCTTTCCGGTGTCGCCTCGGCGACGGCGGGCATGGTCGAGGCGGTGAAGGGGCATAAAGCGCGCATCACCTGCACGCGCAAGACACTGCCGGGTCTGCGCGCCGTACAAAAATATGCGGTACGGCTCGGTGGCGGCGCCAATCATCGTTTCGGGCTCGATGACGCCGTGCTCATCAAGGACAACCATATCGCCGTCGCCGGTGGCATCAGGCCAGCCATCGAGCGCGCCCGCGCCGCCATCGGCCACCTCGTCAAGATCGAGATCGAGGTCGATGATCTGGCCCAACTCGAAGAGGTGATGGCCGTGGGGGTCGATGCGGTGCTGCTCGACAACATGAGCCCACAGATGTTGCGCGCCGCGGTCGCCATGGTCGCCGGCAGGGCGGTGACGGAAGCCTCCGGACGCATCATGCCTTCGATGGCCGCGGACATCGCCGCAACCGGCGTCGATCTCATCTCGGCCGGCTGGTTGACGCATAGCGCAACGGTGCTCGATATTGGGCTGGATTTTGTGGGCTGACGGCGAGCGGCCGCATGACGATCTGAGGAAAACCAGTGTCTTGTCGGTCTGGGGCCTTTGTATGCCGCATCAGGGAAGCGAGATCGGACTCAGATTGACCCATTCGATCGACCCGAGCTCCAGCGTGCTGGACGAGCCAGGCCGGGCGAAGGAGAAATACAGATCCTGATGCCCGATGCCGACGCCACCCAACGTGATCGATATGGTTTTCCAGGAGTTCAGGCCGCCCGTGCTTGCCACCGCGGTCGAAGAAACCACGCTCCCGGTTGCCGAGCCGGTGCGCACCGTGAGCGTCGTCTGGTCGTAGGGAACGCTCAGACGCACCAAGATCTGAGGTGAAGTGCCCGGGTCCAGCGTCACGTTCGAGAAGGAGAACCAGTTGTCCGTATACATGTCCCGCGTCGCCTGCAGGTTCGGCTGGTCGTTGGAGTTGAAAAGGTACAACCCACTCTGCTGCGTCAGGCTGGTGACCGCAGTCTTGCCCGTGTGCGGGTTATTGATATCGCCGGTCAGGTTCTGGCGCACGTTGACGGCCAGTTGCAGTGCGCCTTGGTCATTGGGATGGACGTAGTCGAGGTACATCGCCGAGCTGTTGGCGGTCAGCGTGTGGTTGTCGATAATCGTGACGTTCTGGAACTCAGGCGTCGACATCGCCTCGAAGATGTACGCGTTCACGAGTTCCAGGTTCGCCTCGCTGATGCCGTAGTTACCGGTTGACTGGACGGTCGGCGGAAGCATCGCGTACACCACCGGATGTGACGGCAGCGTCAGATA
>JAISPQ010000011.1 GCA_031274955.1 Rhodanobacter sp. | reverse complement strand
TTCTTCTCCATCGCCTTGGCCTTCTCGAAGGCTTCGTCGATGCCGCCGACCATGTAGAACGCCTGTTCCGGCAGGTGATCGCATTCGCCGTCGCAGATCATCTTGAAGCCGCGGATGGTCTCCTTGAGCGAAACGTACTTGCCCGGCGAACCGGTGAACACTTCGGCGACATGGAACGGTTGCGAGAAGAACTTTTCGACCTTGCGCGCGCGATAGACCGTGTTGCGGTCATCCTCGGACAGTTCGTCCATGCCCAGGATCGCGATGATGTCTTTCAACTCTTTGTAGCGCTGCAGCGTCGCCTGCACCTTGCGCGCGGTTTCGTAATGCTCCACGCCGATGACGTTCGGGTCGAGCTGGCGGCTGGTGGAGTCCAGCGGGTCCACCGCCGGATCGATGCCCAACGCGGCGATGTTGCGCGAGAGCACGACGGTGGCGTCCAGATGCGAGAACGTGGTCGCCGGCGAGGGGTCGGTCAGGTCGTCCGCAGGCACGTACACGGCCTGGATCGAGGTGATCGAGCCGGTCTTGGTCGAGGTGATGCGTTCTTGCAGGCGGCCCATTTCCTCGGCCAGCGTCGGCTGATAGCCCACTGCGGAGGGCATGCGGCCGAGCAGCGCGGACACTTCGGTACCGGCCAGCGTGTAGCGGTAGATGTTGTCGACGAACAGCAGCACGTCGCGGCCTTTGCCGGAGGCGTCCTTCTCGTCGCGGAAGTATTCGGCCATGGTCAGGCCGGTCAGCGCAACGCGCAGACGGTTGCCGGGCGGCTCGTTCATCTGGCCGTAGACCATCGCCACTTTGGATTCGGCGACGTTGTCGAGCCTGACGACGCCGGCCTCGATCATCTCATGATAGAAGTCGTTGCCTTCGCGGGTACGCTCGCCGACACCGGCGAACACCGACAGGCCCGAGTGCTGGGTGGCGATGTTGTTGATGAGTTCGAGCATGTTGACCGTCTTGCCGACGCCCGCGCCGCCGAACAGGCCGACCTTGCCGCCCTTGGCGAACGGGCAGACGAGGTCGATGACCTTGATGCCGGTTTCGAGCAGTTCGTTGGCGGCGGCCTGCTCCTCGTAGCTGGGCGCTGTGCGGTGAATGACCCAGTGATCCTTGACATCGACCGGACCGGCTTCGTCGATCGGATTGCCGAGCACATCCATGATGCGGCCGAGCGTGCCGATGCCGACCGGCACCTTGATGCCTTCGCCGGTGTTGTTGACGATCAGGCCGCGTTTCAGGCCGTCGGTGGAACCTAGCGCGATCGTGCGCACGACGCCGTCACCGAGCTGCTGCTGCACCTCAAGCGTGATCGCCATGCCGTCGATCTTGAGCGCGTCGTACACCTTCGGCACGGACTCGCGCGGAAATTCGACGTCGACCACGGCGCCGATGATTTGTACGACTTTGCCTTGATTCATGGACATGCTCCAGATGTATCTAAACCTGTTTTCAGCGCCGCCAAGCGTCGCCCTCATTGAAAAGTGCGGCCATGGATGGCCGCTTTTTGACTCTCGCGATCACGGATGATCGCATTTACTCTGACGGTCACGAATGACCGTTTTTTTGACTCTCGCGATCACGGATGATCGCACTCATACCGCGGCCGCACCGCCGACGATCTCGGAGATTTCCTGCGTGATCGCCGCCTGACGGGCCTTGTTGTAGATCAGTGTGAGCGAATCGATCGCCTTGGTCGCGTTGTCGGATGCGCTCTTCATCGCCACCATGCGCGCGGCATGTTCGCTGGCGAGGTTTTCCAGCACCGCCTGATAGACCAGTGCCTCGATATAGCGGGTCAGCACATGGTCGAGCACCGTTTCCGCATCCGGCTCGTAAAGGTAATCCCACGCATGCGTGGTGTTCAGATCATCCGATGGCGGCAACGGCAATAGTGGCGATACGGTTGCGCGCTGCGTCATCGTGTTCACGAAAACATTGCCGGCGAGATTCAGCCGGTCGATGCGTCCGGCGGTGTATTCATCGAGCATGACTTTGATGACGCCGACCAGCCGCGCGACCTGCGGCTTTTCGCCCAGTTGCGTCACCGAGCCGGCCATGTTGACTTTCTTGAGGCGGCGGAAGAACTGCGTGGCCTTCTGGCCGATGCAGACCACATTGACCTCGGCGCCCTTCTTCTGCCACTCGTGGATTTCGCCGAGCAGCTTGCGGAACAGATTGGTGTTGAGGCCGCCGCACAAGCCGCGATCGGTGGAGACGATCACGTAGCCGACGCGCTTGATCTCGTTGCGCTCGATCAGGAACGGATGCCGGTATTCGACGCTCGCGTGCGCGAGATGGCCGATGACCTGGCGCATCATCTGCGCATAGGGGCGTGAGGTCTTCATCAGATCCTGCGCCTTGCGGATCTTCGACGCCGAGACCATTTCGAGCGCGCTCGTCACCTTGCGCGTGTTCGCGACGCTCTTGATCTTGGTGCGGATTTCTCTTGCGCCTGCCATTGTTTACTCGCTTGGCTCGTCCAACGGGATTCGGAATCAAGGAGGGGGGATCGGCTTTCTCGAATCCCAAATCTCCAATCTGGGCTCTTACCAGCTTCCCGTCTTCTTGAACTCGTCTACGCCCTTCTTGAACTGCGCTTCGAAGTCGTTGTTCCAATCGCCCGTCTCGACGATTTTCTTCATCAGATCGCCGTAGTTGTTGTGGAAGTGCGTGTGCAGCGCGGCTTCGAACGACAGCACTTTTTCGATTGGCAAATCGTCCAGGTAGCCGCCTTCGGCCGCGAAGATCGACAGCGACATTTCCGCGATCGACAGGGGTGCGTACTGCGATTGCTTCATCAGTTCGGTCACGCGCTGGCCGCGATCGAGCTGAGCGCGGGTGGCCGGGTCCAGATCCGAGGCGAACTGCGCGAACGCCGCCAGTTCACGGAACTGCGCGAGCGCGAGCTTCACGCCGCCGGACAGTTTCTTGACGATCTTGGTCTGTGCCGCGCCGCCGACGCGCGACACCGAAATGCCCGCATTCATGGCCGGGCGGATGCCGGCGTTGAACAGATCCGTTTCGAGGAAGATCTGCCCGTCGGTGATCGAAATCACATTGGTCGGCACGAATGCGGACACGTCACCCGCCTGGGTTTCGATGATCGGCAATGCGGTCAGCGAGCCGGTCTTGCCCTTCACCGCGCCGTTGGTGAACTTCTCGACGTATTTCTCGGACACGCGCGAGGCGCGCTCCAGCAGGCGACTGTGCAGATAGAACACGTCGCCCGGATACGCTTCGCGGCCCGGCGGACGGCGCAGCAGCAGCGAAATCTGGCGATACGCCCAAGCCTGCTTGGTCAAGTCGTCGTAGATGATGAGCGCATCTTCGCCGTTATCGCGGAAGAACTCGCCCATCGCACAGCCGGAATACGGGGCGATGTACTGCATCGCGGCCGATTCGGATGCCGAGGCGACGACGATGATCGTGTGCGCGAGCGCGTTGCTCTCTTCCAGCTTGCGTACCACGTTGGCGACGGAACTGCGCTTCTGGCCGATCGCGACGTAGATGCATTTGATGCCCGAGTTTCTCTGATTGATGATCGTATCGATGGCGAGCGCGGTCTTGCCGGTCTGACGGTCGCCGATGATGAGTTCACGCTGGCCGCGGCCGATCGGGATCATCGAGTCGACCGACTTGTAGCCGGTCTGCACCGGCTGCGAGACGGACTTGCGCCAGATCACGCCCGGCGCGACTTTTTCGATCGGCGAGGTTTGCTGGGCGTTGATCGGCCCCTTGCCGTCGATCGGATGGCCCAACGCATCCACGACGCGGCCGAGCAGTTCGCGGCCGACCGGCACTTCGAGAATGCGGCCGGTGGTCTTGGCGGTATCGCCTTCGCGCAGGTGCTCGTACTCGCCGAGCACGACCGCGCCGACCGAATCGCGCTCCAGGTTGAGCGCCAGTGCGAACGTGTTGCCGGGCAGCTCGATCATTTCGCCCGACATCACATCGTTGAGGCCGTGAACACGCACGATGCCGTCGGACACGCTGGTCAACGTGCCCTCGTTGCGGGTTTCCGCGGACAGTTTGAACTTCTCGATACGGCTCTTGATGAGTTCGCTGATTTCGGACGGATTGATGGTGGTTGCCATGGTTTGGGTTCCTTTGTCACCCCCGGCGCAAACCGGGCATGAAGAATGAATTCTTGAAACTCATGGACGGACGCGAGCGCCCGCCGAGTTGTGCTGACTAATGCATCAGGGCCTGTTCCAGGCGCGCCAACCGGCCGCGCACTGAACCGTCGATCACCACCTCACCGGTATCGATGATGGCGCCGCCAAGCACCTGGGGATCGACCGACTGCTCGATGCGAATATCGCGCCCAAAACGACGCTTGAGGGCGTCCATGAGCCGGGCCGTTTCATCCGCACCGATCGGCGTGGCCGAACGCACGTTGACCCTGAGCACGCGCTCGGCTTCGTTTTTCATCTCTTCGAACAACGCACCGATTTCCGGCAACACCGGCAGGCGGTGGTTTTCGGCGAGGAGACGGACGAAGCTGGCGAACGGCGCGTCGGCCGTTTCGCCTTGCGGCATGACCAGTGCGGCGAGATCCTCTTGCGCCACGCGCGGATCGCCGAACAGCGCGGTTACGCGCGGATCGGCAGCGGCTTGCGCGGCGAACGCGAGCTTGCCGGCCCATTCGCCCAGCGCATGACGCGAGCACGCCAGTTCGAACGCGGCGCGCGCATACGGACGGGCAAAGGTGAGTGCGTTGGACATGTCAGAGCTCGGCGACCAACTGGTCGATCAGGGTCTTGTGCGCGTTCGCGTCGATCTCACGATGCAGGATCTTCTCCGCACCGGCGATCGCCAGCGCAGCGACCTTGCCGCGCAATTCCTCGCGAGCCTTGTGCGCCTGCGCCTCGATGTCCGCGGCCGCGACCGCCTTCTGTTTGGTCGCTTCCACGACCGCATCCTGGCGCGCCTTGTCGACGATCTGCACGGCCTGCTGATGCGCCCTATCGATGATCTGCGCCGCTTCCGCGCGCGCTTTCTTGATCTCTTCGGCCACACGCGCGTCGGCATCGGCAAGCTCTTTACGCGCCTTTTCCGCCTGTGACAAGCCTTCAGCGATCTTGTTCTGGCGATCTTCGATCGCCGCGATGATCGGCGGCCAAAGGTATTTCATGACCAGCAGGACCACCGCGAAGAACGCGAGGCCCTGGATGATCAGAGTAATGTTCGGAATCATTGCCTTGCTCCTGCGACACGGCGGCCGCACGGCCGCCATGCAGAACCTGCGAACCGATGCTTAGTGATGCGCGCCCAGGGAACCCAGGAGCGGATTGGCGAACAGCAGCAACAGCGCGATGGCCACGCCGATCATCGGCACCGCGTCGAGCAGGCCGGCGACGATGAACATCTTGGTCTGCAGCATCGGGGTCAGTTCCGGCTGGCGCGAAGAACCTTCGAGGAACTTGCCGCCGAGCAGCCCGAAGCCGATGGCGGTGCCGAGCCCGCCGAGGCCGATCAGAAGGCCGGCAGCGACGGCGGTCATACCCAACAAGTAACTCGTGCTAAACAGATTGCCGGCTGCTTGGGCGATGTTTTCCATGGTTGTCTCCGTGTTTCTCTCGTGTTGAGGGTAAAGGGGAAGGGTGAAGCGAAAACGTTAGTGGCTTTCCACCGCCATGCTCAGATAGACGATGGTCAGCATCATGAAGATGAAGGCCTGCAACGTGATGATCAGGATGTGGAAGGCCAACCAGGCAAAACCCGCGATGATCTGCGCACCACCGAGCACCCAGGTCGAAAAATGCGCCAGGCTCGCGCCCAGCGTCAATACCGCGATCAGGATGAAGATCAGCTCGCCGGCGTACATGTTGCCGAAGAGTCGCAGGCTCAGCGAAATCGGGCGCACGGCCTCCTCGATGAGGCGCAATATCAGATTGGGCACGGCCAGCACGATCTTGCCGAGCGGGCCGCTGGCATGGAACGGCGCGCTCACGAACTCGCCGAAGAAATGGCCCGCGCCCTTGCTCGTGACGCCGAAGTATTGAATCAGCAAGAATACGGTCAGCGCCATGGCGAGCGTGGTATTGAGATCGGCGGTAGGCACGACGCGCAGATAGGCGTGCGCGGGATCGGCGCCAACGAGCGTGTGGCCGCTGGCCCAGAGCCATGGCAGCAGGTCTACCGGCACCAGGTCCATGAAGTTCATCAGGAACACGAGACAGAAGATCGTAAGCGCAAGCGGTGCGATCAGCTTGCTCTTGCCGTGGAAGGTTTCTTTCACCAGGCCATCGACGAATAGCACGATCATCTCGATCATGCATTGCAACTTGCCCGGTACGCCGGACGTGGCGCGGCGCGAGACGCGCCCGAGCAGAAACAGGAAGACCAAACCGGTCAGCAGCGTGAAGAGCAAGGTATCGATGTTGATCTTCAAAGCACCATCGCCGATGCTCCACTGCAGGTGGTGCAGGTGGTGCTGGATATATTCGGTCATGTTGGCCGAACCGGCTTCTTCACTGGCCATCGTTCTACCTGGTTACGATGAGTACGATCCAAAAAGCGAACTGCGCGGCCAGAATTCCGGCGATCAACCCGGCAAACGGCAGCTTCCATACGGCTATCGCGAGATACAGCGTCGCACATAGCCAGACCCATTTCAGCGCCTCCGCCGCATAGGCGGAGCGCAGTGCGGTGCGCGCCGGAACCACTCTCCAACCGAACGCGCGCGCCGCGAACACAATATTTCCCATGGAAACGACAACTCCACCCGCGAGCGCCGCCAGCGCCACACGCCCTCCGAAGCCTGTTGCGGCCGTCGCTACCAGCAAGGTGGCGCCGAACTGCAGGATCGCGGTGCGTACTGCCACGTGCCAACCGTGGGCGATGGAATTACGCACTCACAAACTCCCGACTGGGGGTAGGGCGATGATCGCGCATCGTACCAACTCCCGGCCTCTCCACAAGGCCGCGCAGTTTAGCAATGGAAGGGTGTGAATCGCAATCCGGTAAGAAGAAGTTTTTCTTGGCAGGGTCGAGGGAACAGAATCCACTCTATCCGTCATCCTGCGCGCAGCGCAGCTTGGCGTGTCATTCTGCGCGAAGTCGCAGAACGTACCGTATCGCCTGCCTTGCTCAGGGTATAGCCCAGAAACTTGCGTTCCCGGACTCGGGCACAGGCGCTCTTGCTGTCATTGATCCGCAGTTTCAGCCGCTCCTCAAGGAACGCCTTCATGCCCCTCAACAGATGTCGCCCCGCCGCTTCGCTGCGCACGTAGGTGTTGCTGTCGTCCGCGTAACGGCACAACACATGCCGGGTGAGTAAAGGACTTCCACCTCCAAGCAGGTGCGCTCTGCCGGACGCACGCAAAAAAAAGCCGGGTATGAACCCGGCTTTGAATGAAGCGCGAGGAGGTAAAAAACCACCAGCGCACTTTCAGGAGAGAAGGATCAGCTGCGTATCGCTTTCTTGGCGACGTCGGCCGTCTTGTTCAGCGCTTCGCTGGTATTCTCAATGGAGCCTTTGGCGAGCGCACCGATGGCCTCGGACGTCTTCAGCGAGATGCTGAAGATTTCCTGCGTGTTGGCGTAGAGCTTCTCGGCGTTTTCCTTGGCGAGTTGGACGCCCTTGGGCCAGAAATCCTTGGCGGCTTCGAGGTCGCGCACTTCGCTGGCTTGGGCGATGAAATCCACCGTGGCCTTCATGCGGTCTTCAAAAGTCTTGAGGTTGAGTTCGGCGATGCGCCCGAAGCCCGACAGGGCCAGACTTTGCGCCTTGACGAACGTGTCTGCATAGTTCTTGCCAAGCGACAGGGACTGCGTGTTGAGTTGGTCAAACATGATCTTTGCCCTCTGGTAAAAGTGGAAGTTGGATGAAACGTGGAGCGCACTTTAGCAGGGACTTTTTTGCAGTGCAACATATTTCGTATTTATCGTTTATATCATGTTCATTGTTTGAAATTATTTTCAATATTTTCAATAAGCTACTAGACTCGCTTATCATGCTGCAACGCGCAAATTATCGAGCACGCCAGCTTTGAAAACGAGTTTTCAGGCAGCTTGGCTTGCCTGTTCCGCCGCAGCAGTTTTACGGAAGTAATACGCAAGCCCCTCCACCGAATCGCACAGGCTGCGCGCGATTTCGCGGTCGCCCATCACGGCGGCGTCGGCGCCGCATTTGAGCAGATAGGCCATTTCCTCGTCCGAATGCGCATGTGCAAGCACGGCGATGGCCGGATTGAGCGCGCGCGCGTGGCGCACGATATTGCCCGCTTCCAGCGCCGGCGTCATCGCAATCAGGATCGCACGCGCTTGCGCGGCGTGCGCGGCTTCCAGCACATCTTCCGCCGCCGCGTTGCCCAGAATGCCAGCGATACCAAGCGCGTGCGCTTCGTGCAGGCGGTCGCGCTCGGCTTCGATCAGGGCCAGCGCGTGTCCGCCCTCGTGCAGTCGCCGCCCGACCAGCGAGCCGACATGCCCGAAGCCGACGAGAATGATGTGCTCGCGCAGCGGAATGGGTGGGCCTGCGGGCAAGTCCTCGACTTCCGCCGCATGCGCTTGCGCATCATGTTCGCGGCGTTCCAGCCACACGTCCAACGCATTGAACAAGAGCGGATTGATGCAGATCGAGACGAGCGCGCCAGCGGGTATGAGATCGCGGCCTTCCTTGTCGAGCAGGCCAAGGCTGACGCCCAATCCGGCGAGGATGAAGGCGAATTCGCCGATCTGTGCGAGGCTTGTCGCGATGGTGAGGCCAACATCGAACGGACGTCCAAACGCGCGCACGATCGCCAGCGCGGCCAGCGATTTGCCGACCACGATGATCGCCACG
>JAISPQ010000133.1 GCA_031274955.1 Rhodanobacter sp. | reverse complement strand
GGTGTATTTGCAGCGGATGCAGTTTTCGGTGACGACGTGGGTCATGATATTGTGGGTGTGGGCGTGCTCAGGGCGTGTGGGACGTTGCGCAGACGCGCTGGGTAAGGCAGAAAAACTATCGATTTTATCGCGCCGGAATGCTATCGGACGCGGCGACCACGCCAAGCAGAGGGTTTGATGGCCACAGCAAGGATGGCGCATGGGGCGCTTGGCGTGCAACTTTCCGATCAAGCGCTACCGCGCATCACCAGTTCCATAGCCCAGATTAATGCAGGGTTCGGCCACTGACACTGACCTTGCCCTCGAATTTCGCATCCCATAGCCGATGTCGTCGCGCGGGGTGCGCACGGTGGTCAGCGGCGGCAGCATCTGGTAGCCGCCGGTCAGGTCGTTGAAACCCGTGACCACGATCTGGCGCGGCACCGTCACGCCGAGCCGCAGCGCCGCCAGCAACGCCCCTGGGCCAAGTCGTCGCTGCAAAAAAAGATGGCGTCCACGCCGGTGCCGGCGATCTGCTCGAACATGCGCCCGCCCAGCGCGATCCTCGAAGCCTCCTGTGAAAAACCGATGCTGTAGATGCCAGGTTGCCGCGAGATTTCCATCAGGTGCAGGCAAGGTATGCCGCTGCCGACGATCAGATCATGCGTGGCTTGGCTGTGTTGCAGGCCCATGTGATCAGCAGATCTGCCGGGCGGTGCAGCCGCCGCCTGCACATGCTCGATCAGCGCGGGAGCGACCGTGCGCATGCCGCGCAAGGCGTGCGAAACCGTGATCGGACTCACGCCAGCAGCGCATGCCACGTCGGCCAAAACGACCCTTCCGGTGGCGTGTGATTTGATGGAGGACAAGGACATGCAAAGGGCAGTGAAAAGTGTGTTTTGTCGCCGAACGCAGCACGCACATCGGGAAACCTCGAATCGCAGCAGCGCCGAAAAGCGCATAAGATAGCGCTATCCAAGTCAATTCAGCTGTTAATTTCAGAAATTTTTGCAATGTGCCGATGTTTTTCGTAAGAAGTGGTGGGACGTCCTGAACGCCGACAAAAAGGCCGCCATTGCGGTATTGGCCGCCGCTTCGCGCGAATGCGCTACCGGGTAGAAACCTACAGCGGGGAGCATGTGCATGACTTCGCCGGATGCGCGCTTCGAGCGTCTGCTCGACCAGATCTACGACGCGGCTACCGACGAACAGCTATGGTCGGACACGCTGCACGGCATCGCCAGGTTTGTCGGCGCGGTCGGCGGGCTGGCGGTCGGCTTTTCGTGGTCTACATACCAAGCCTTGAATCATTACTGCCATAACGGCGGGCTTGACGAAGACTACACACGCCTCGTCATCGAACAGCATATGGACAACCCTTGGGCGCGCGCCATGGAGCGCCAGCCCGAGATGAAGCTCGTCAATTCCGACGATGTCGTACCGCTGTCTTTATTGCGCCACACCGAATTTTATAACCAATGTCTGCGCCCGCACGGCCTTGCGCACAGTACGTTAAGCAAACTGATCCAGCAGCAAGACATGACACTGGCTTTCGGTACATCACAAAGCAAGCCTTACAAAAAGGAGCAACTTCTGCTGCTCGAACGCCTGCTGCCCGACATACGGCGTGCGTTCATGCTGAACCTGCGCTTCGAGGGTTACAAAGCCCTGTTTGACGCCAAGCAGCAAGCGCTCGATCAACTCAGCGAAGGCGTGGCGCTGCTCGACCGCAGCGGGCGGGTACTGTTTGCCAACCGGGCCGCGCTGGCTTGTCCGGGGCTGCTGCTGGCGCACAGCGGCGGCCACCTGTGTGCGCTGGCGCCGGGACAACAAAGTCAACTCGAGAGCGCCATGCAGTCCGTGGCTGACGGGGCCGCCTCGGCCTCGCTGCCGCTCCCTGTGCCGGGCCGGCCCAAGCCATTGAACCTGCTGATCATGCGCGCCCGCGAAAGCGCGCTCGATCATCTGATCGAGCACAGACTGGGCAACGTGGCGCTGATGCTGTTCGTCCGCGATCCCGAGCGGGCGCCACAAACCCTGACGCGCCAGCTGGCTGATGCCTACGGCCTGACGCCGGCCGAATGCCGGGTTGCGCTCAAAGCCGCCGAGGGGCTGGATACCGCTGGCCTGGCCGAAACTTTAGTCCCTAACCGGCCAAGTGTTGACAGATCGTGCGAAGAATTTGCTTGTGGCATGATGCCGTCAGCGCACATCGCGCCACAGGTAAATTGCCTTTGCAACCAATGAGTTGCGTTCATAGACCTGGATGATCTGGGTACATCTGCGGGGGCGTAAATCGGTTGAACGTCCATAAAAGTCGCGCATGACCGAAGGAGTTGTTTTGTTTGGTTTCGGCTACGCCGGCTTAGGATAAGGAAGTTGCGATCTGGTCTCATTAGTCATCGTGCCAGAGCCTTTCATTTTAAGGCGGTTGTTTCCTGTGCTTTCCACGTTTGCTATGCTGCGCGCCACTTCTGCCCCACTTGGTGGCAGCGTTTTGAAGCAGGCTACCGTATTTCTGTGGCGCTTGGTTAAGCCGCCGTTTTTGTCCGGATGTGGCCCGATGGCGAGATTCGCATGACAAGCCTCTCTGTTCGCCATTTATTGATTTATTTTGCTGCGCGTGCGCTTCCTGCACTGGCGTCGATGGCATTGACCTTCCTGTGTATCCAGATGCTGCCATCGGATCAATATGCACTCTACAGTTTGACTTTACTCGCTGCTGGTGTAGCCTCTGGTTTTGTTGGAGGCATGAGTGGACAGCCAATGCAGCGTTATTCGCATCAACTGGATTTGGCGTCATTGCGGCGCGCACTATTGCAATTGCCGCTAGGTGTCGCCGCCGTGGCAGTGCTCATAGTATCGGTGTACATCAGCGTGACGGCCGGTCTATCGATCTCCGCAGTGCTGGCGATAGCTTCAATTCCCCTGCTGGCACTGGTCGACGCACGGAGGAATCTGTTTATTGCTCGCGGTCGCGCCAGTGCTGTGCTGGCGCTGGATGGCTGGCGTTCCCTACTGGCACTGTTTTTTGGGGGGGGGTTGTTATGGCTGTGGAGCGAGCAGGCTGTCGCGCCGCTGGCTGCGCAGTTAATGGGGATTGTCATTTGCCTCATGGTGGTGTCCAGCCGGGCCGCAGATGGACCACATGGCACACGAAAACTGGATCGTGCTTACCTTCACTACGGTATAGGCATCGCCGGCTGGATGGCCGGGATAACCGCATTGGCGCTGGTTGAGCGTTCAATGTTAGCTGCCGCGATGGGACTTGCATCGAGCGGCCAATATGCGGCTCAGTCGGATGTGATCAATGCCGTGTTCGCTGCTGGTTCAAGCATGCTTGCATCTGCGATGATGCCCAGCTATCTTGCACAGACCACTCGTTTTGATGCTAAGGAACTGCGGCGCTTGTGCAGGGTCGGCATGTTGGGTTGTCTGGCAATAGCTTTTATGTGTTTGATGGCAGGGGTGATACTTGTGCTGCTTCCGGGCATACGCGTTGCGCGGACGCTGACTGCCGACATACCCACAGCATTGACATTGATTGCTGCGGCGACGGTTTGGTCTGTGGCAGGTTTTGTGCAGAAACCGGTTGAATTACGTGGGCAGACATATCGTCTATTTTTTGGTGTAATTTGCTCGTTGATATTATTTTTGATAATTGCGCTGCCGCTTGTCGAACATTTTTCTGCACAAGGAATTGCGCTTGCCAAGTTAACTTCTGGCGGAGCTTATATATTATATTATGCCTGGATTGAACGAAATTCAAAATGAACGAAATGAATTATGGCATAATAATACTTAACTGGAATGGTGCGTCTGACACCGTGGCTTGTCTGAAATCTATTTTCAATGGAAAAAATTCGGGTCGCGTGATTGTGATTGACAATGGCTCCAGCGATGATTCTCTTTCTCGCATCAATACCATGTTGCGTGAGCATGAATTTACACCCAAACGGCTGACCGGCACTGATTTGCCATCCCATGACGAGCCGGCTAGAGTGTTTATTGTCGAGGCTGAGGAAAATCTAGGTTTTGCCGCTGGATGTAATCTGGGTTCAAGGGTGGCCGAAGCAATTGGTTGTGAAATAATTGTATTTCTTAATAATGATACAATAATTGAATTTTCTGCACTAGACAGTATAGTGCAGAGATTGCAATCTGATGGGCAATGCTTTGTCTGTCTTCCGATGATAACTATATATGGTAGTGACCGAATATGGAATTGTGGTGGCGTCATCTATAAATTTGGATTTCGTCGATATTATATGGCGAATCAATTGCGCGCTGATGGCGCACGCCGCAAGGAAATTCATTGTAGTTTTTTTACGGGTTGTTGTTTTTCTATACGTACAGTAGATTTTTTAGCGCGTAACGGTTTCAGTGAACGTTTCTTTTTTGGAGAAGAGGATTTTGAACTTGCTCTATGGATGAAGGAACGTAAACTTTCAGCGGTGTGTCTAACAAGTGCGGTGGTACAGCACAAGGTTGGTGCCACAGTCGAGAGGGTCGCAAACATCCGAACGCAATCCAAGGTGTTTGTTCACTATTTGAATCGTTTCATACATATGCGTTTGCGCTTGGGCTCGCTGCGGTGGTGGATGTACATAGCAGCTTATCTTCCATACGTGCTATTTTTGTTATGGCGTACTGGAGAATTTAATGTGACGTCGCTTGCAGGCTTTGTGCGGAACTTGTTGGTACGTGCGCGGACGATGAACAGTGTTACACGCGCTGATTTTGAGGCGGTAATGTCAGGAAAATTACAAGGTTGAATATTTGATGCGTGATTTATCAGTGAGGGACGAATCCAGTTATGTGATTAACTGGCGCTGCCGCGTCTGCGATAATCGCCAATTCGCTCAAACTTATTGGGCGCGTGAACAGTTGTTTGGGTTTGATGAAGTATTTGAATATAAATTGTGTTCGAGTTGCGGTTGTTTGCAAATCGTAGTCATACCGGATGACTTGGATCGTTATTACGGTTCTGATTACTATTCTATGCGCAGTCAGCCGAAACCAGGCGGGCTGAAAGAAGTATTTATTCGTGCGCGCAACCGTTATCTCAGTGGTCAATTTGATGTCCTGGGGGCTTTGTTTGCGCGATTGCGACCATTTCGCGCGCTTGCATCACTGCGGCCACTTCGCTTGAGCCGGGGTGTACGTATTCTCGATGTGGGTTGTGGACGCGGTGAGTTGTTACAGGCGCTTCAATCAGCGGGATTCACACGGCTGTCGGGTGTCGATCCCTTTGTTGCGGATGACTTGGATCTCGGTGGTGGGGTGAAGATAAGGCGTGCGCAACTGTCAGACGTCATATCATTGATAGTGAATGGTGATAGGGAGCCTTTCGATGTCGTGATGTTTCATCATTCGTTAGAGCACATCGACGACGCTGCTGGTGCTTTGCGTGCAGCCTATACTGCACTCAGACCCGATGGAGATTGCATAGTTCGCATTCCAACCGTCAGTTCATACGCATGGAGGCACTACGGCATTAACTGGTGTGGATTCTCGCCGCCATGCCATTTTATGCTTCACTCGCGCGACAGCATCGTGCTTCTGGCTGAACGCTGTGGATTCAAGGTAACGAATATAACGGACGATGCTGATACATTTCAGTTCTGGGGCAGCGAACAGTGTCAACGTCGCATCCCATTGATGCGACAAGGCATTTTGACTCCCATGCCTGGTCAATTCACAGCCAGCGAGTTGCGAGGCTTTGAGCGGCGTGCCGCCGAATTGAATCGGCAGCATGATGGAGATCAAATTATCGTCTATTTGAAACGTCCAGCATGAAAGTGGTACTGTTAGGACCGGTCAATGTGATTCATACCCAGCGGTGGGTGGAAGGTTTGAATTCGCATGGTGTGGAAGTTGTGCTTGTTACACAGCACGATGAGAGTTCGTGGTATCCGCCATCTAGTGTTCGCATGGTGCGTTTGCCTTATCAGGGTACGGTAGGGTATTTCCTGAATGTGATGGCGTTGCGTCGCTTGCTGCGTATTGAGCAGCCCGATCTGTTGAACGTACACTATGCGAGTGGCTATGGCACTACTGCGGCGTTGGCTGGTTTCCATCCTTGGCTGCTGTCGGTATGGGGTAGCGATGTGTATGATTTTCCTTATGAAAATTCAGTCAAGAGATTTTTGATTAGATTCAACTTGCATAAGGCATCAGCTATTGCTAGCACCAGCCACGCAATGGCTGGCCAGGTTCGCCGGTTGACCCCAGATGTCAATCAAATAATGATTACTCCCTTTGGTATCGATATTAGTAATTTCAGGCCAGAGCCTTGGCGAAAAGACTCCAGTTGGATCACCGTGGGCATCGTCAAAACGCTTGCACTAAAATATGGTGTTGATTTATTATTACGAGCGTTCGCTGGATTGCGTGTTGATCCGCGTATCACTGCGTTGCCTCAGGCGTGTCGACTGATGATTGTGGGTGATGGACCTCAGCGGCGCGAACTTGAAGTGCTTGCGGGAGAGTTGGGAATCGCTGATCGCACATACTTTGCTGGATCAATACCTCATGCTGAAGTGCCGGACTGGTTAAATAAATTTGATATTTATTGTGCTCCGAGCAGATTGGAGAGTTTTGGCGTGGCCGTTATCGAGGCGGGGGCTTGCGAGCTTCCTGTCGTCGTCAGTGATGTGGGTGGACTCCCAGAGGTTGTTCGAGGCGGTGAGACGGGATTAATTGTGCCGCGTGAAAATGTAGAGGAACTGCAAATGGCTCTTGCAGCATTGGTGCTTAATGCCGATCTAAGAAAAAAATTGGGGCGTCGTGGACGTGAGCATGTTGCCGGAATTTATGATTGGCAAAGTTCTATTGTTATAATGAAAGGCGCATATGCCGCCACCATTGAGAAATATAATAAATCGCGAAGGTGATTTTTAGCGATGTTGATAATTGGTTCCCGGATAAATTGTTTTCGAGAAGGCAAGTAATATGCAGATGAATGCGATGGATCGGCTGTATCACGGTTTGCTGGCGGGGGAGGGGCAGGCTTGAACTCAGGCAGCCACTTCATCCACATCCACGAACAGCGCGGCGGCGGTGATCGTCAGATCGACCGAGGCGAACTGCACGTCCGCCTGCGCGTCGAACGAGTGCAGCACCCACAGGCCGTCCGCGCCTTTGCGGTACACGTCGGTACGGCGCGCGTCCAAATCGATGAAGGCGATTTCGCGCAACGCGGGGATTTGCCGGTAATGCGCGAACTTGGCACCCAGATCGTAGGCCGCGGTACTGGGGGAGAGCACTTCGACGATCAGCGTTGGCTCGCGTGTCACCAGCGGACTTTCAATGTCAACTTCGCTACAGGTGACCGTCACGTCCGGGTAGAAAAAGGTGCGGTCATCGGCAGCGGCCACTTTCATGTCGGACATGAAAGTGTTGCAGGGCGTGTCCGACAGATGCTGATGCAGGGCCACGGCCACGTTCAGGCTGACCGTGTTGTGTCGCGCTTCCGCGCCCGCCATCGCAAACACCTCGCCATCGACAAAATCATGACGCTCGGTTTGGGCGGCCTCCCAAGCCAGAAATTCCTTGGCCGTCATTGCGGCCTGACGTGCGGCGTATCCCATGATGACCTCGCGCATGGTGTGCAAAGGCCGATTATGCGGGGTGCGGCGTGACGAGCCATCTCCTCAGCGTCATCGTCCCCTGCCGCAACGAACGCGCGGCCATTGATGCGTTTTGCACGTCGGCGCTGGCGCAGCAATTGCCGCCGGACTGGCGCATGGA
>JAISPQ010000132.1 GCA_031274955.1 Rhodanobacter sp. | reverse complement strand
TTCCCAAGGCGAGGGAAAGCAGCTCAAGGCCACACACCTTCAGCCGTTTCCTCCGCCTTGCACAAAGCGGACAATTCATGTGCTACAAAACCGGACAAATCTATTTGTTGCCAACATGTGGCTGATTCAAACCAATCCGGGCGAGACCTTGATCGCGCCGCTGAAGCGGTTGCTGCGCATTCGGGAACGGGGCGAGATCGAGCGCTTCATGCCGTGGAGGGGGGCTGTATCGGTCATTCGCCGCACGAGCGCGTTGCATGGGGGCGTGTGTTCGTGGCCAAAGCGGTTATCGTTGCCGACACCGCCGATTCATGCTGCAATAGTTCATCATCATGCGATCATGCTTGTCTGGCAGATGGGGTTTTCGCCAGCGTGCGGGCATCGTGCAAACGTTTTTTTGATAGCAAACGGAGGACAAATCATGAAACGATCACTCAAGTTTCTGGTGGGCGTGGTATTCCTGCTGTGGACGGCTGTTAGCTGGGCCGATCCGTACAGCAACACGGCAGCGTTGTTCCACAAGGCCGGCCAAAGCGGCGATTTCTTCGAGACGGCTTACGGCTATGCGGTGTTTCCGACGATCGGCAAGGGCGGTTTCGGGGTCGGTGCCGCGCATGGCAGAGGGCGTGTTTACGAGCAGGGCAGGTACATCGGCACCACGGTGATGAACCAGATCAGCGTCGGCCTACAACTGGGCGGGCAGGCGTATAGCCAGATCGTCTTCTTCGAGGACAAGCGCGCACTGGATGATTTCACGTCCGGCAACTTCGAGTTCGGCGCGGATGCCAGCGCAGTCGCGGTCACCGCAGGGGCCAGCGCCAGCGCCGGCACGACGGGCACGAGCGCGGGTGCGAGCGGCGGCAAGAACGATGCGACGACGACCGGCAAGTACTACAAGGGCACGGTGGTCTTCACGATCGTGAAGGGCGGTGCGATGTATCAGGCCGCGATCGCCGGTCAGACGTTCACGTTTACGCCGAAAAACGCATCGAGGCGGAAAAAAGAGTAATCGCGCTTCGCGTAGAGGGCTTCGCGTAGAGGGCCACGTCGGGGGGCATCGCCCGTGCGGTGTTCCGGCGTGGCCTTGTTGTTTCTGTGGCTCATTGGTATGTCCGACTAACCGTCGTGGCCTCACCAGCGGCTATTTGCACACCAGCACGCGCTACACAAAGGTGGGTATCCACTACCAATTTTGAAAATGCCGCTCAGATTCAGGCAACCGGATCGTGCGGCGCTTGGGGTGCGGGTTGAGCGGCGTCGGGCTGGCCGGTATTCACTAGCGCCAAAGTCTTCGCCACGCGCTCGCGTATGCGCGCCGTGCCTTGCTCGATGAGCGCGCGCAGGGACGCACGGTCGGCCGGCGCGAACATCGAGCGTTTGCCGCAATGTTCCCGCAACATTACATAGTCCCGCGCTTCGCCGAGCAGAACGGCCAGCTTCTTGTGATGGTCTGCGGCCGCAGGCGGCAGTGCGATACCCTCGCCCAGGGCGCGATGCTGCTGCGAAAAACGGCGCTCGCGACGCCGCCAACGGTGCCAGTCCTCGTCATCGCCGGTTTCTCTGGCGCGCGCTGCGGTTTTGCTCGCACGCAGTTGACTGCGTTGAAGCTGTCGGTGTACGCCGGTTTCCGTCACCACATCCCACGACAGAGCCGGCAGCGCCGCTTGCAAGGTGAGCAACAGCGCGCGTTTGTCCTGCAAGCCCGGATCGTCGGCGAGGCTCGTGCGTGCACGCTGCGCGCGGGCGCGCGCGGCGATGCGGCGAGCGCGGCGCAGGAGGCTCAAAGCCGTCGCGTCGCCGGTCTTGCGCAGCAGCAGGTCCAGCGTTTCCACGAGCGCGTGCGCATCGCGCAGCTTGGATAGCTGGGCGTTGATGCGGCGCAATTCGCGATCGATCAGACGCGCGCCGGGACCAAGCGACGGCCTGCCGAGCGCGAGCGAGGCGCGCGTGCGACGCAGCGATTTGCGTGCCTGATGCACGCCGGTGTGCAAGCGTCCGCCACGCCATGCCAGGCAAGCGATCGCGCGCGCGAGTTCGGCGGCTGCATAGTCGCGTAGACGCAGGCCCGGCGCGGTCGTTGCCGGGACGATGGCGGCAGGGACGTTGATCTGATTCACATCGGCAGTCCGGATCGTCTCATCTGCCCACCATGGACTCTCGTCCGCGATAGGCGAAAGAGTCCAGCACGAGGCACGGCGAGCGTGGACGCGGCTTTGCTCAGGCAGCTTGTGTCAGATACCGTTCGACGGCCCGGCGCAATGGCAAGGCGCCTTGCGCCAGCCGCAACCCGGCCTCGCGCAGCAGGCGCGCGGGCGCGCGATCGTCGGTGTACAGGCCGGCGATCAACTCGGTGGCGCAATACAGCGGTCGTGTCGCCAGGCGGTGCACACGGGCATAGCGTTGCAAGGGGTCGAGCGTGCCGGGGTCTTCGCCGCGTTGGACCGCGGGCAGCAGGTGTTGCGACAGGCGCTCCGCGCTTTGCAAACCGAAGTTGAAGCCGTGCGCCGTCACCGGATGCATCCCGACCGCCGCATCGCCGACCAATGCCCAACGTGGCCCGGCCAAGCGCGTGGAATACACGCCGACCAGCGGATAAGTGTGGCGCGTTCCAAGTTGGCGCATCGCGCCCAGGCGGCCCTCGAAGCGGCGCGCGATATCGCGGTTGAAATCGGTTTCGCCCATGCGCAGCATGTCGGCCGCCAAGCGTTGCGGCAGGGTCAGCACCACCGAAGAGCGTTTCCCCGCCAGTGGCAACAGCGCGAGCGTCTGCCCCACGCCGAACCATTCCCAGGCGGTGTCGTGGTGCGGCTCGTCGTGTTCCATACGGCACAGCAGCATGGTGCGGCCAAAGTCGCGCATCGTCGCGCCGACGCCGAGCAAGCGGCGTGTTTCGGAAAAACGGCTGTCGGCGGCGACCAATAGACGCGCTTGCAGCGCACGTCCGTCGGACAGGTGCAGGTCCATCGTCTCGGGCCCGGTGTGCACGCCGCTCAGCGCGGTCTGATCGAACCATTGCACGTCCGTACACTGCGCCGCCGCCGCATAGGCCACGCGCCGGATCGACTGGTTGGATACCAGAAAGCCCAACTGCGCCGCGCCCACGGAAGCCGCCTCGAAGCGCAGTGCGAAGGGCGAGTGGCCGTTGAGCACCTTGGCGTCGCGCAGCATGAAGATTTCATCGCCGCGCAGATGCTGCCAATGTCCGAGGCGCGCCATGATCCGCTGCGAAGCGTGTGTGAGCGCGATCTCGCGGCCATCCTCGGGCGGATCGGCCAAGGTCTCGCGCGATTGGCGTTCGATCAGCGCGATCGATAGACCGTGACCCGACAACGAACGCGCCAGACTCAAGCCAGCCGGCCCGGCTCCGACGATGGCGACATCGACGTGGACTTGCATAGACACCTCCAGAGTGCGATCAAAGTTGACAGTTTAAGCCTGTTTCAGTCGTCCACGCGCAGGCGGATTTCACCGTCGGCCACGCGTGCGCGTAGTGGCGAGTTTCGGGTGGTTTGCGTAATCGAGCGGACGACGCGCCCCGAGTTGCACTCGAACAGGATCGCATAGCCGCGGCCGAGCGTGGCCAGCGGACTCACCGCGTGCAGCGTGCGTGCCAGACTCGCCAGCCGCGTCAGGCGCCGGTCCATGCCGTGCGCGACATGCGCGAGCAGGCGTTCGCGCAGGCTCGCCGCGTGTTCGTCGCCGCGTGTGAGCAGTCGCATCGGATGTTGCAGCCGCAAGCGCATGCGTGCCTGCACGATCCGCTGCGAGCGGCGTTCGAGTAGGCCGTGTGCAGTGGCGGACAGACGGTGATGCAGGGTGAGCAATCGATCGTGCGTGCGCATCAGCCGCGCCTGCGGGCGCTGCGCATCGAGCCGCGCGCGCAGGTGATCCAGATGCTGCATGCGCGCATCCAGCCGGTGACGCAACAGTTGGCTGATGCGCTGCTGCTGGCGCGACAGACCGTACGCAATGGCGCCGGCATCGGGCACCAGCAATTCCGCGGCGGCGGAAGGTGTCGGTGCGCGCAGGTCGGCGGTGAAGTCGGCGATCGTGAAATCGGTTTCGTGGCCGACCGCACTGACCACGGGAATCGCGCTGGCGCGGATCGCGCGGGCCAGGGCTTCGTCGTTGAATGCCCACAGGTCTTCCAAAGAGCCGCCGCCGCGCGTGAGCAGCAGCACGTCGTGACGGCGTACGCGCGAAGCCGCACCCAGCATCTTGACAATGGCTGCGGGTGCTTCCTTGCCTTGTACCGGCACCGGCAGGATTTCGACATCGGTGAGCGGAAAGCGCCGCGAGAGCACGCTCAACACATCGCGGATGGCGGCGCCGGTGGGCGAGGTGATGACGCCAATGCGGCGCGGCAGGGGCGGGAGCGGCCGCTTGCGCTGCGCATCGAACAGCCCTTCGGCGGCGAGCTTCGCCTTGAGCGCATCGAACGCGCGGCGCAGCGCGCCTTCGCCGGCTTCTTCGAGCGAAGCGACGATGAGCGGGAATTCGCCGCGCGCCTCGTAAAGGCTGACGCGCGCGCGTGCGATCACGTGCATACCGTCCACGGGACGAAAGCGCAGCCACGTGCTGCGTGGCTTGAACATCGCGCAGCGTACCTGTGCGGCGCTGTCCTTCAGCGTGAAATACAGATGACCCGAAGAGGGCCGCGAGAAGTTGGAGATTTCGCCTTCGACCCAGATCAGCGGCAGCGCGTCTTCCAGCAGATCGCGCACCAGGCGCGTCAATGCCGAAGGCGTGTAGACCTCGCGCGCGGCGAGCGGATGATCGATCGGTTCGGGCATGGGAT
>JAISPQ010000036.1 GCA_031274955.1 Rhodanobacter sp. | reverse complement strand
CAGATGATCGACGTGCGCATCCCGACCACCTGTGGTCGAGAATTAGTTCTGGCTCGTTACACGGAGCCGGAAGCGGAATTACAGTTATTGCTGGAACGGCTGAAACTGTCTTTACCGGCACAACCGCCACCGAAAATCACCGCCGCACAGGGGGTCACCGCTACGCCCGTGTAGTGCAGACCTATGGGGGGGGCACCTTAGAAAAATCAAAGGGTTAAGACCACTCTACCCCGCGAATCGGCGAAGTCGGGTTAACTGGGCTGATCACGGTGGGCTTGTCGCTCCCGTGGCTCCTGGCCGGTTCCCCCGTCGAACCGTACACGCAGGAGTATTCATGTCCATTACCAAGCTCACCAAATCCGTCGTCGATGCCGCTCAGTCCACTGACAAGGACTACGAACTACGCGACACCGTTACCCCTGGCTTCCTTTGCAAGATTACCGCACACGGGCGCAAGGTGTTCATGCTCCAGTACCGCACGAATTGGGGCGAGCGCCGCAAGCCGTCGATTGGTCGCTTCGGCGAGTTGACCGTCGAGCAGGCGCGGTCGATCGCGCAGGACTGGTTGGCCGAGGTTCGCAAGGGCAACGACCCGAGCGCCGCCAAATTGGCGGGTCGTCAGGCGCCGACGATCAAAGAACTGTGCAAGCAATTCATGGAGGAATACTCCATTCCGCGCAACAAGCCACGCACGGTGGAAACCTATCAGTATTACGTCGATCACTACATCATCCCGGAGGTGGGCAGGATCAAGGTGCCCGAGATGACACGAACCGATGTGGCGGCGTTGATGCGGCAGATGGCCGGCATACCGGTCACGGCCAATCGCGTAATGTCTTGTGTCCGCAAGATGCTCAATATGGCTGAGGTATGGGGCTATCGGCCCGATGGCTCGAACCCGTGCCGCCATGTGCCGAAATATCCTGAGAAGGGCAAAACGCGCTACATCACCGATGAGGAATTGGGGCGCATTTTTGCTTACCTTGAGCGGGCGGACACCGATGGGTTGGAACATCCGCTGCTGACGCTCGCCATTCGACTCCAGTTCGAGTTCGCCGCGCGCATGTCGGAAATTCTGGCGCTGCAATGGGCCTGGGTCGATTTCGACAATCGCCGTGTTGTCTGGCCGGACAGCAAGACCGGCGATATGTCCAAGCCGATGAGCGAGGTGGCATTGCGGCTGCTGTCCAATGCCTACCGCATCGAAGGATCGCGCTACGTGTGTCCCAGCCTTTTCGACGGCAAGCTGCCGATGCCAGAGAGCACCTACGTCCACGGATGGACGCGCATCTTGAAGCGTGCCGATGTGCCGCATGTCGGGACGCATGGCATCCGGCACCGGGCTGCTACCGACATCGCCAATTCGGGGGTGTCGGTGAAGATCGGCATGGCACTGACCGCCCACAAGACTGCGGCGATGTTCATGCGCTATGTACACGCCGAGGACGACCCGGTGCGGGCAGCCGCAGAGAAGGTTGCCAACCTGCGCCGGGAAACCATCGGCGGCATAGCTTCGGCAGTGCCGCAGATGGCCCCGCAGACAACCGTGGCTGCCGGCGGCACCGTGACGAGCCTGGGCAACTACCGGCCCTTCCGGCACCGCAAGGAACCTTCTCGGGAGATTCCGCCGGGTACGAAGCGGGCAAGAGCCCGATCAGCTCAAGGTAACGCTTCGGCTAAGGGACGGAAGGCGCGAAAGGATGAGGTGGCCGCGTGAAATTTCCGGGCCTAGAAATGAAATCCCCGGCTCCAGGCCGGGGTGAAATCAGGTCTTACATGATGGGTCGTAGGCTTGCGTCCATTGGATGCCATCACCAACCTTGGGTCGATTGTATGCTTTCTGGATATGGTGCTGGTCGAGATCGTCGGACGGGTAGCAAAGCTGCGCAAGGCAATCGTCGGCACACAGCACTCTGCGGAGGTTAAACGTGAGTAAAACGAAATCATTGACGACAGTGGTGGCAGGCACTACTGCGCCGCCCGGATACGCCGGCATCCACAGCGGTATTGTGGAATTACTCGATGCCGCGCGCCGGGCAGCGGCGCGTAGCGTCAATGCCTTGATGACGGCGAGCTATTGGGAGATTGGCCGCCGCATCGTCGAAGCCGAACAACAGGGGAAGCGGCGAGCCGGCTATGGCGAGCAGTTGATCGAACGACTGTCCAGCGACTTGACTGCGCAGTTCGGGCGGGGCTTCAGCCGCCAGAACTTGCAGCAGATGCGGTCATTCTTCCTGATTTGGCCAATTCGCCAGACGGTGTCTGGCGAATCTTCCCCAACGCTACTGCCCACCGGAAAAAGCCAGACACCGTCTGGCAAATTGGGAAACGAGCTGGTCGCTGAGAAATCCCAGACACTGTCTGGGAAATTGACCTTGTCCGAACTGGCTCAGATTTTCACGCTGCCTTGGTCGGCCTACGTGCGCCTGCTATCGGTCAAGGACGATTACGCCCGCCAGTTTTACGAAACCGAAGCCTTGCGTGGCGGCTGGAGTGTGCGCCAGCTTGATCGGCAGATCGAAAGCCAGTTCTACGAGCGCACGGCCCTGTCGAAAAACAAGGCCGCGATGTTGACCAAAGGTGCGGTGCCGAAGCCGGAGGATGCCGTCACGCCCAACGAGGCGATCAAAGACCCGTATGTGTTGGAGTTCCTGAACCTCAAGGACGAGTATTCGGAGTCCGAGCTTGAAGCGGCCTTGATCCAGCGGTTGGAATACTTTCTGTTGGAATTGGGTGAAGGATTTACCTTTGTCGGACGACAGCGCCGGTTGCGCATCGGCCAGGCTTGGTATCGGGTGGATTTGCTGCTGTTTCATCGCCGGTTGCGTTGTCTGGTCATCATCGACTTGAAACTTGGCAGCTTGACCCATGCGGACGTGGGACAGATGCACATGTACTGCAATTACGCCAAGGAGCAATGGGCGTACCCCGAAGAAAACCCACCAGTGGGTTTGATTTTGTGCGCCGACAAGGATCAATCGCTGGCACGGTATGCGTTGGAGGGTTTGCCTACCAAAGTCATGGCTGCGAACTACCGGACTGTGTTGCCTGATGCCGAATTGCTACAAAAAGAGTTGGAGAGCACGCGGCGCTTGTTGGAATCTCGTTTGGTAAAACGTCCCAAGACCCGCAAACGATAGCAATGCGTCCCGGCGTACCGCCGTCGGGCTCGCGGGCTGCGCCCCGCGCTTCGTGCCGAATCGCGACCCTTCGGCTTTGATCCCTGACGCCTGCGGCCCTGCGGCCTCCTCGGGCCTGCGCGCTTGCGCTTGCCACAAGCAGTCAGGAGGGAGTTGGGGCGGTCTTGCTGTGTCCTCTCAGGGTGCCACGGCGTGCTCGTGTTCCAGCGGCTTTCGCGGCATAAACGGTTGCCTCCCCGCGAGCGGGTGCCCCTCCATTTATTCCACGTCCACTGGAGCACTTGCGCTGCGCCGTGCCGGTGCCGGTTCCGGGCAATTCCGCCCGAGCAACCGGAGCACGGTCATGTCGCAACTTTCCTTTTCCTCCTTCGATACCGCTTTGATGGTGCGTGATGCACAGGGGCGCTATGCCCTCGCGTCAGCGGACCAGATTCTCGATGCTGCGCGCCAAGCCATCGACCAGAAGATGCCGCGCGGTGCGTCTTGTTCGTCGCCGGCGGCGGTCAGGGCATACCTGTGCGCCAAGCTGGCGGGCTTGGAGCACGAAGTCTTTGCGGTGTTGTTTCTTGACGCACACCATCGTCTGATCGAATACGTGGAGATGTTTCGCGGCACTGTCGATGGCGCATCGGTGCATCCGCGCGAGGTGGTCAAGGAGGCGCTGCGGTTCAACGCGGTGGCGGTGATTGTCGCGCACAATCATCCGAGCGGTGTTCCCGATCCGAGTGCTGCTGATGAGGCAATGACGCGGCGGCTCAAGGAGGCGCTGGCGTTGGTGGATGTGCGCACGCTGGATCACATCATCGTGGCGGGTAACACCACGATGTCATTTTCCGAACGTGGTCTGATCTGACCCAAGGGGGCTTCGGCCCCCTTTTTGCTGCGCCCGGTGGCGCAACTGCGGCCCATCGGCCCCCTCGGGCCTGCGCGCTTGCGCTTGCCAAAGGCAAAGGTTCAGGAGTTGGGGCGGTCTTGCTGGTCTTTTCAGGGTGCCACGGCGTGCTCGTGTTCCAGTGGCTTTCGCGGCATAAACGGTTGCCTCCCCGCAAGCGGGTGCCCTCCATTTATTCCACGTTCCACTGGAGCACTTGCGCTGCGCCGTGCCGGTGCCGGTTCCGGGCAATTCCGCCCGAGCAATCGGAGATCGTCATGAACGACAAATCACACGTTTCCCTCGAACAACACGTCTGCCTGGTCTGCGGCGCGGCCTTCGATACCGGCGCCATCTTGCTGGACAAGCGCCTGCGCGCGAGCATGGAGCGCCACACGCGGACAGGCTGGGGCCTGTGCGCCGAACACCAGAAGCTGTTTGATGACGGCTTTGTCGCACTGGTCGAATGCGACCCACAGCGCAGCGGCGCACGGGATGCCGGGCACATGAAACCCGAGCAGGCATATCGCACGGGCCGGCTGGCCCACCTGCGGCGCACGGTGTTCGCCAAGGTGTTCAACGTGCCGGTCGCGGACAAACAGCCTTGCGTGTTTGTGGAGCCTGGCGTGATCGAACGCTTGCAGTTGATGACGGCGCCAGCGACGAGCTGATCGCGCCGCGCGGTGCGTCGCTTCTTCGGAGGCGGCGCACTTTTCAGATTGTGTTCTACTTTTTGAAGCGTGGCGTCCATTGTTCGACGAGGTCCTGTTCGTCGTCTTCCTCGTCGTCGTAAACATCTTGGCCAATCTTTCGGGAGGACAGCACCGTTAGCGTCTTCCCATAGCGACCGAGCCCCACCACTTCTTCCGTTACTATGCTTGAGCGCTTACCCCCGAGCCAGTCAAGAACGTCGATCTCGTTTTCTTCTCGCTCCGCCCGAAGCACTCGTGAGCTATCGGCGTTGAATTGGGCCGTCACGCTCGTCGTCGGTACGGGAGAACCGCGTTTTAGCCAAGTCAGATCAGGCAGTGACTTCATGGTCTCGGACAGAATGCAGTAGTCGATAGTGCGGCCCGTGCTCAAGATCACCGCGATTGCGTCGTCTGTTAGTTCGGCATAGCGGATCGCGGTCGCCGTCAGCGATGTTTTGCAGATGTCTCTTGCGGATTCGATGTCCGCAAGTCCCAAACGTGACCGGCCCATGAGCCTTGTGAATAGCTTGGCCGGCATAAGCAGACCGACTGCAAAGTTATCCGCTTCCTGCTCGTAAGGGTCGCCCGACGAAAAGCCCGCGCGCGATGAATGCACGTCATCGTTCAGTAACACGTGGTCGATGTGACCATCGAGAAAGTAGTGCCCCAGTTCGTGGGCCACGCTGAATCGCTGAAACCCTTCGTTGGGAATATCCGAGGCATAGAGGATGCCGAAGGAATTCCCGTGTCGCAACAGCATTCCGGAAACGCCTGACTCGGTATCTGGTTTTGCTTGCACGACAATGTTGTGTCGAGCTGCGATCTCGAATGGATCAACCGCCAACTCGGTGATCTTCTCCTCGGAGAGGACGGCTTCTCCCCGCTGTTTGGCGAGCTTCAGGCGCAGCAGCGGGCTCATCGGCTATTTTCCTTGCTTGCTTCGCGTGGCGAGCATTTTCAAGAAGTCCCTGGCCAGTTCGCGGTCGTTGCCCGTCAGCTTGCTGACATCGCGAAAGAGCGGATCGGCCGCTTGAGCGAGAGAGGGATCGTCAACCCTGCCAAGCAGGTAGTCCGTCGTCACTTCCAGCGCGTTCGCGAGACGCCGGAGCGTGTCAAAAGATGGCTTTCGCGAGCCGGACTCAAAGTGCGCGATCGAGCTAGGAGGCATACCCGATCGGTCGGCCAGTTCGCCCTGGTTCCACTTGCGAAGTTCTCGGGCCGCCCTCAATCGCTCCTGAAAAAGGGCTGAGGGTGTGCGTTCATCGTTCATGTCGATTTCGCCATAAAAAAATTGACTACTTTTGTATTTCAGTATAAACTAGGCACACTAATCATGTCGAGTTCGACATGCGGACTTTCAGGAACAAACCAATGAGCCGAGAACACGTCAATCATGCCGAGATCGTGAGCTTCGCCCAAGACAGGGTTAACCTGCCGAAGGAGAAGGCCGACGAATTTCGTGCGCAAGTCAATCGCCTTCGCGAACGCCTGGAAACCTACCTGAGCGAGCACCCGGACTTTACGCTGAAGAAGATGCTGCTCGCCGGTAGCCTCGCCAAGGGTACAGCACTGCGCTCCCTCAATGACATCGACGTGGCTTGCTACATCAGCGGCGCCGATGCTCCGAATGAGGTGTCGGCGCTGCTGGAGTTCTTGGCAGAGCGACTGCGGAAGGCGTTTCCGAATTTTTCGGCGGATCAGGTGAAACCGCAGACTTACAGCGTGACGGTGTCATTCCGTGGCACGGGACTCGATGTTGATGTCGTGCCGATCCTCTACGACGGCGACCCCGCCTGGTTCGGTAATCTCGTCAGCCAAGATGATGGCTCGTTCCTCAAAACCAACATCCCGCTGCACTTGGAGTTCATCCGCAAGCGCAAGCGCGCTCAACCCGACCACTTCTCTCAGGTGGTTCGGCTGGTGAAATTCTGGGCAGCACGCATGAAGGCTGCCGACGACAACTTCCGCTTCAAGTCGTTCATGATCGAGTTGATTCTTTCCAAGCTCGCCGATCAAGGGCTGTCTTTCTCCGACTACCCGGAAGCGCTCCAGCACTTCTTCACCTATCTGGCGCGAACTGACCTACGGGAAAAAATTTACTTCACGGACAACTATCCGGCTTCATCAGTGGGGACTTTCAGCCAGCGAGTGCAGATCATCGACCCGGTGAACGCCGTCAACAACGTCAGCCGGCTCTACACGGACGCGAATGCATCCGCAATCTATGAGGCTGCGATCGATGCCGGGGATGCCATCGACGCTGCACTTTCCGCACCCACCAAACAAGAGACCGTACGCTACTGGCAGAAGGTCTTCGGTTCCGCATTTCAAGCATAAGGGGAAAGTATGTCCAGCTACACCATCTCCGAAACTACGACTTTCACCGTCACGCACGCACGGCATATGGCAGCGAAGGTTTCCGCCGATATCAAACGCATGCAGCGCTTTTATGGAGTTCCCAGCGACACCGCGATCACCAACTATGAGATCGAAGTCATTGAGTTACTGAAGGCCGGATATCTCGGCACCCTGACCATTGGCTTTAAGCGTAACGATCAATGGATTGAGCCAACGTTGCGGTACACGGCCAGAGACCTCGCCGGCATGGCCGCGAATGATGATGATCCAGGCAGGGTGTCGCCGGGCCGCGACGTTTCGGGTGCGAGCTTCTACAACTATTTGACCTACTCGGCTACGTGGGACGCACTCTCGACGAGCGAGCAGGATGCATTCAAGCGCCGTATGCCCATTTATCGCACGAATGCGACGCAGCCTACAGTGAATGGCTACCTAATCGATGACAAGACCTACTCGGCCGGTGGTCGCGCTTTGGGCCGTGCCAGCGTGAGGGCCTACTGATGCAGACTAAACCTGGGCTTGATGAGCTATTTGAGCGACGCTTGACGTTCCCGGACTTTGAGCCGCAGGAACGCCTTGCGCGATTGGTCGGCCTTGATGACCACAAGGAGCGCCTGAGTAAGATTCTCGGCTTGTTGGTGAATCCGGCTGGCCTCGAAGGCTGGGCAAAGAAGCATCACCCCGATGCCCAAGGGTTGCTGAAGTACGTATTGCGACGCCCGCCGCTTGTTGTGCTCGCAGGCGATGTCGGCTCTGGAAAGACCGAACTGGCCGAGACCATTGGCGACGCTGTTGCGCGACAAGAAAATATCGAGATCACGCTATTCCCGCTTAGCTTGTCTAGCCGCGGTCAAGGCCGGGTAGGGGAAATGACACAGCTTTTGTCTGCGGCCTTTGACTACACGGTCGAGGCGGCGACGAAGTTGAAAGGGGCAAATGGGCGTTCGCGTGGTGCAGTGATTTTGCTAGTCGATGAAGCAGATGCGCTTGCGCAATCGCGCGAGTCCGCGCAGATGCACCATGAAGACCGTGCTGGCGTGAACGCCTTCATTCGCGGCATTGACCGCTTGGCGAATGGTCAGCTTCCAGCCGCAGTCATCATGTGCACCAATCGCTTGGGTGCGCTCGATCCGGCGGTCAAACGGCGGGCGGCGGAAATCCTTGCATTTGAACGCCCCAATGACGTGCAACGACACGCGGTGCTCGACGGTGCGCTACAGGCGCTAGGTTTCAACACGAAGCAGATTGATGAAATCGTCACGGCGACGGGCAAAAGGGACGGACGCTATGGCTTCACCTTTTCCGATCTGACACAACGCTTGCTTCCAGCCATCGTGCTTGATGCTTATCCGTCGCGTGGAGTCGAGGCTGCCCGTGCATTGGAAATTGCGAAACATATGCAGCCTACTCCGCCTTTTGAGGAGAAAAGCCATGAGTGATTGGTCTCTCCCGGTCTTGCTGGCGAACCTGCACGACGATATTCAGCGTCGCCTTCAGATCACAAGGCAGTCTTTTGCGCATCCCGGTGCTAAAGGTGATGCAAGTGAGGGGGTCTGGCTGGAAATGCTAAAGACCTACCTGCCGGAGCGCTACCGTGCCGACAAGGCATTCGTCGTGGATAGCAAGGGGGTCTTCAGCGAGCAAATCGATGTCGTGGTCTATGACAGGCAGTATTCGCCGTTCATTTTTCAGTACCAAGGCCAAACGATCATTCCAGCCGAAAGTGTTTACGCAATCTTCGAGGCGAAGCAGGCCATCAATGCTAACCATGTGGCCTACGCACGCAAGAAAGTGGCCTCTGTGCGAAAGCTGCATCGCACGAGTTTGCCCATCCCATATGCGAAGGGTATTTATCCGGCGAAGCCGCTGATCCCGATCCTTGGGGGCATCTTGACATTCGAGAGCGACTGGACACCATGCTTCGGCGATCCGCTTTGGAATGCTCTCGGGAATGGCAGCACCGAAGAAGACCGACTCGACATCGGATGCGTGACAGCTCACGGGCTTTTTGTTTGGGAACAACAATCGAATAAATATGGGTTCACCAACGAGGGGAAGTCCGCGACAGCGTTCCTGTTCAAACTGATCTCGATGTTGCAGTTCAGCGGCACAGTTCCGATGATCGACATCAGCGCATACGCAGAATGGCTGACGAAGTAGGCGTTTTACGCGACTGATACCCGCCGCTGAACGTGTCAGTGTGGATCGCCTACGCCTCAGCAGCCCGAATCCGGTTTTCCGTCTCCGTCATCAGCACGGCGGTACTGCACTCCAGCGCCTCGGCGATCTTGAAGATGATCGCCAGTGTCGGTGCGTGTTCGCCGCGCTCGACCTTGCCCATGTGCGACCGCTCGATACCGGCCAGATTCGCCAGCGATTCCTGGGCGACGCCGCGTTCCGTGCGCAGCGCACGCACCGCCGCGCCGAAGGCTTGGGCCAACTCGGC
>JAISPQ010000221.1 GCA_031274955.1 Rhodanobacter sp. | reverse complement strand
GGTCGGTATCGAGGAGGGTGCCGATCTTGTCGCCGATCTGCAGGCCGCGCTTGCGCGCGTGAGCTGAGCGTCTGTTGAAAATGTGATGCATCCGACACTTTATGCGCCGGTGGTGTTCGGACTATGCAAGCGATGATGCATAACGATGCCGGTATCAGCGATGCCTTGCTGCGTGTGTCGGTCGGTATCGAGGAGGGTGCCGATCTCGTCGCCGATCTGCAGGCCGCGCTTGCGTGCGTGGGCTGAGCGCCCGTCAAAAATGTGATGTGCTCGACACTTTGCGCGCCGGTGGCATTGGACTATGTAAAAGCGCCCGACCAAGGGCACTTCGGGGGCAGGCTCTGCCGCCGACTTGATCGGGGGACGAACCGCGGATACGGCGAGTAATCCTCATTGTCTGACTTTGGGAAGGTTGAAACCCTCTCAAAGTCAGACAGTGAATACTCCACCGCCTGAAGGCCGTGGAGTATTCACTTACACAATGAATAAACTCCGGTTTCTGCGTTCCGGTGTCGCACAAACTGCCTTCACTGGCTACGGTTTTTGAACAGGCTCTGGGCGGATTCATTGTTTACAGATTTCGATGCCGCCGCTGAAAAACTGAATCATGACTTGATCCGGGCCACCGCTATGAATGCCTCCAAGGAGCTGTTAATGCCGTGTCCGGGCGGGTTGAGGCTGCCCAAGTCAGTGCGAATACGACCAAGCTGGATGCACATCCCTGCTACATTTGAGATACAGTACGGGATATTCGATGGGTTCGAGCATGGCTACCGGCAACGGATCACTCCGGTGCGCCTGTGGCGAAAGAGCATGGACAGGATTTACCGGAGAGGTTCAACGATGGTTCCACAGTACCAATCCCCAGCACAACACCACGTTGAATATCAGCAGCAGCACGGCTGCCGATCCCATGTCCTTGGCGCGTCCGGCCAGTTCGTTGAATTCAGGGCTGGCTTTGTCCACGATGGCTTCCAGCGCCGAATTGAACAATTCTGCCGACAGCATCAGCAGCAGACTGCCGCACAGCATTGCTTTTTCGATCGGCCCGTTGCCCAGCCACAAACCCAATGGAAAGAAGAGCATGGACAAATAGCTTTCGAGCCGGAACGACGCTTCGTAACGCCATGCCGCGCGTAAGCCTTTCATCGACCATTGCCATGCGTGCCATAACTGGTACAGACCACGCGGTTCGTTGCTGGGCATCGACGCTCCTTCCGGAAAGAATACGCTATGATGTCATTCATCGCCTGTTTCGTAAAAGACAATAGGATTAACGCGTCTTTTACATATAAAACACCACAAGTACGCACAGTGTAAGTAAAATAATGCAAATGTATGCAAGTGTTCCCCAAAAAGCAGAGGCTCACACGAGCGATCGCGTTATGCTTGTGCGCATGAGTCGTAACCGTATTCTACTCGTCGATGATGACGAAGAGCTCGCGTATCTATTGCGCGACTTTCTTACGCGCGAAGGTTTTGACGTCGTGCTCGCCTTCAATGCGGACGATGCGCTCGCGCTCGTACGCGACGGAAGTTACGATGCCGCAGTATTCGATGTGATGATGCCCGGCCGCTCCGGACTGGACATTCTGCGCGAGTTGCGCCGCGAATCGGTGCTGCCGGTGCTGTTGCTGACCGCGCTGACTGAGGATATCGATCGCATCCTCGGTCTGGAACTGGGCGCCGACGACTACATTCCCAAGCCGTGCAATCCGCGCGAACTGGCCGCGCGCCTGCGTGCGGTATTGCGCCGCTCACACACCGAAAGCACGGAGGCGCTGACCGATCTGCACAACGGCCCGATCTACCTGCGTGCTTCTTCGCGCAGCGTCAGCATCAACGGCAAGTCGATCGTGCTCACCGCGACCGAGTTCGATCTGCTCGTGCTACTGCTACGCGAAACCGGCCGCGTGGTCAGCAAGGAACGCATTTCGCAAGCCGTTCTGGGCCGCGCGCGCGGTCCTTTCGACCGTTCCATTGACGTGCACGTTTCCAATCTGCGTCGCAAGCTGGGCGACGCGCCTGACGGCGCTTCGCCCATTACGACGATCCATCGCAGCGGCTATTTGCTGCGCCATCTGGGCGACAGCGCATGACTAAGGCTATCCAGTTCGCCCCATGATGCGCCAATTCTTTTGGCGTCTGTTCGCTGCGGTTTGGATCGCGACCATGGTCGTGCTGGCCGCCTTCGGCTGGATCACGACCAACAGCTTCGAAACCGAGAAAATTCCCGGACTGGGCATTACACGCGTGCAAGTGTTGATGGACGCCCGGCTCGCCTACGCCGCGTCCGAATTGCAACGTGGGAACGAAGACGAGATACGCGACTGGCTGCGTTCAATTTCCAGTTTCGGTTCGACCAGTGTATTCCTTGTGAGTCCCGAGGGAGTCGATCTGCTGAACCGCCCGCTTTCCGATAGGGCGCGCGATGCAGCGGCCACAGTGCTCGCACGCAGGCAAGCCGAGGAACCCACCACGTACAACGAAACCTACCTGCGCGCCCGTGTGGTGCACACGCGCGGTGGCCACGTCTATGCAGCGGTGGCGGAGTTGGAAGGTAATTTCCTGACCTTGCTTTTCCTGCATCGGACAAACGCCTTCTGGGCGCACATCAGTGTGGCTATGTTCGTCAGCGCGCTGTTCGCACTGCTGTTGGCCTGGTATGTCGATGCCCCGCTCAAGCGCATCCGCGCCAGCGCGCACCGCTTCGCCAGCGGCGACCTCGACGCCCATGTGGGCCATCTTCGATTCGGCCGCAGCACGGAAATGATCGCGCTCGCCAACGAATTTGACGGCATGGCCGAGCGCATCAAGGTGTTGGTCGACAGCCATCGCCGCCTCGTGCGTGATGTTTCGCACGAATTGCGTTCGCCGCTTGCGCGCCTGCGCGTCGCGCTGGAACTGGCACGCGGTGGCGACATGCAACAGATCAGCGCCTCGCTCGACCGCATCGAATGCGAATCGGACCGGCTCGAAGCGATGCTCGCGCAGGCGCTGGAGCTGTCGCGTCTGGAAACCGCGACCAATGCGCCGCGCGACGTCATCGCGCTGGATGCGTTGCTCGAAGACGTGATCACGAATGCGGATTACGAAGGCGCACCGCGCGGACGCAAGGTCGTGCTCTCGCACTGCGAACACCTGACGCTGACCGGCTCGCACACGGAACTGTATAGTGCGTTCGAGAATGTGATCCGCAACGCACTGGCCTATACCGCGAATGGCACCACAGTGGATGTTAGCCTGACCCGCGATGGCACCAACGCCTCGGTGGCCGTGCGCGATCACGGGCCGGGCATCGCTCCGGCGGAACTGGGACGCATTTTCGAAGCGTTCTACCGGGTCGATGCCGCGCGCAATCGCGCCAGCGGTGGCGCCGGCCTTGGGTTGGCGATCACGCGCCGCGCGATCAAACGCCACGGCGGCAGCATCCTCGCCCGCAATCTCGAGGAGGGCGGGCTGGAAGTGGAGATCCGTCTACCGCTGACGACGGCTGCCGCACCCAAAACCGATCGGCCGTGACGCGCAAGACGCGGAATCGGGCTTTGGTCGGCCATCCAGCGGTGGCAAAATAATCTAATATCTCTCCCCGATCCGAAGCATTTCGGAGGCAGGCTCTTCGGGTTGCTCCCGTCAAAGCCGCCATGCGACAAGCCTCCTTCCCTGGAACGCTGCCGTTCTCGCGTGCGGCTCGGCGGCTGCCCGCGACCTGCCTCACCCGCAGGTGGCGTGACGCCGCAGGCGACCACCTGACAACGTTGGCGGGGCAATGCGGGCTGGGGGGAGATATTAGTAGACGGGTTCTAAGGAATGTTCGCCAGCGAATTTCTCCATCCTCGCGCGCGCCAACTGATTCAGACCTTGGCGTGGTTGCGTATTTGCGCCGTGATCGGACAGGCGACCACCGTCGCCACGGTGGTGCTCGTGTTCAGTGTGGGTGTTCCGCTCGTGCCGATTTTGACCGGCCTTGCCGTCCTTGTGCTGTTCGCACTGTTCGCCTTCTGGCGCCTCGCACAATCCTGGCCGACCCGCCCGCTCGAAGCGTTCGCCCACGTGGCCATCGATACCCTCTTCTTGACCTGGCTGCTCTATTTCGCTGGCGGTGCGGCCAATCCATTCGTCTCGCTGTACGTGATACCGATCGCGCTCGTCGCCACATCCATGCCGCTGCGCTACGTCTTCGCCACGTTCGTGCTCGCCTTGCTGTGCTATACGCTACTGATCTTCCGGCACGTGCCGTTGCCGCCGCGGTATTCGGCCGATCTGGGAGGCTTCAGCCTGTACGTCACCAGCACGGCGATGGGTTTCCTGGTTACCGTGAGCGTACTGGGCTTTTTCATTTTTCGGATGGCGCGCGCACTGCGCGCGCGCGAAGCGGAAGTGCAACGCAAGCGTGAGCGGGAACTGCGCGATGAAGGGATACTCGCGATCGCCACGCAGGCCGCTGCGACCGCGCACGACCTCAACACGCCGCTGTCGACGATCCGTACGCTGCTTGCCGAGTTGCGCCACGAAATGCCGTCCGATGGTCTGTTGACTGCGGATTTCGACGTGTTGTCGTCCCAGGTCGAACGTTGCCGTGACATCCTGCGTAATCTCGTCGCCGTGGGCAGCCGTCAGCTGACCGGAACGCCGCAACGCCTGTCCCTGTGCGAATTCATGCGCGACTGCGATCACCAGTTCCACCTGTTGCGTCCGGAAGTGAATCTCATCACGACGCTCGACGACGATGCGCGCGATACCGCGTTCAATGTGGACCCCAATTTCCGCCATGCGCTCATCAACCTGCTGAGCAACGCCGCCGACGCTTCGCGCACGAACAGCGCCTCGTATGTGGAACTAAGTGCGGTGTTGGATCGCGACGTTGTGGAGTTCCGCATCCGCGATCACGGCCATGGTGAAGGTATCATTGCGGATGCGGGAACCCTGTTCAAGACCAGTAAATGCGATGGCCTGGGGCTTGGGCTGGCGCTCGCGCACTCGACCGTGGAGAGACTGGGCGGCGAATTGTCCGCGCATGCTCTGGCCGAAGGAGGGCTGCTGCAACGCCTGCGTTTGCCCATAACCGCTGCCAGGAATCGTGTGACATGATCGACACCCATGGCCAACGTGTACTGTTGATCGATGACGATGTCATATTCACCACCGTCCTCGCCCGCGCACTGCAACGGCGCGGATTCGTGGTCGATACCGCGCCGGACAGCACGCGTGCGCTCTTGCTCGCCAAGGAAAAATCGCCCGATGCGGCCGTGCTGGATCTCAAGCTCGGCGTCGAAAACGGACTTGCGCTGATTCCCCTGTTGCTCTGCGTGCGGCCGGGTCTGCGCATCCTGCTGCTGACCGGCTATGCCTCCATCGCCACCGCGGTGGAAGCGATCAGGCGCGGCGCTTTCGACTACCTCGCCAAACCGGTGGACGCCGATCAGGTTGCTCAGGCGCTGCTGGGCGAAAATGCCGAGCCGGACATTCCGGATGTGCCGGACCAGTCGCTACAACCCCTACCGCTGCGTCGCCTGGAATGGGAACACATCCAGCGCATACTGACCGAATCCGACGGCAACATCTCCAAAGCAGCACGGCGCTTGGGCATGCACCGGCGCACGTTGCAACGCAAGCTGTCCAAGCACCCGGTACAGGAAAAAGGGCGCTGATTTCTCCCTTGGGGTTTTACGGCGGTGTCATCAATGCCGACCAATCGGCAGCGCGATCGCCGACCGCGAAAAAATCCGGATTGAGCAGCGATTCGCGCGCGTTGTAGCGCAGCGGCTGGCCATCGAAATCGAACACGCCGCCGCCGGCCTGTTCGAGCACGCACTGGCCCGCCGCGGTATCCCATTCCGACGTCGGTCCGAGGCGGATATACAGATCGGCCTCGGCGGCGGCGATGCGTATGAATTTCAGCGACGAGCCCAGCGGCAATTTGACGCATGGCCCGAGCCGCGCGAGCAATCCGGTTTCGCGCGCGGACGCATGCGAGCGGCTGCCGGCGACGGTGAGCGGCGCCGCGCGCGCACGCACGTTCACGCGGCGCCTCTTTCCGCCTGCATCGGTGAGCCACGCGCCGCCGCCTTCCCAGGCGCAGGCCAATGCTCCGGTGACCGGCGCCTGCACCACGCCGAGCACGGGCCGATGCGCGTCGATCAGCGCGATGTTCACCGTGAACTCGCCGTTGCGTTTGATGAACTCGCGCGTGCCGTCGAGCGGATCGACCAACCAGTAACGCGACCATGTGCAACGTTCGCTCCACGGAATATTCGCCGATTCCTCGGACAGTATCGGCAGTTCCGGCTCAAGCTCGCGCAGACCGGCGAGGATGAGGCGATGCGCGGCCAGATCGGCCGCGGTCAGCGGTGTGCGATCGTCCTTGTGCTCGACGGCGAAATCTGAAATATAGATATCCAGAATGGCCGTGGCGGCGCGCCGCGCGATTTCGCCGGCGGCATGCGCGAGATGTTGCAAATCCAGACTCATGGCGTGCGCCTCAAGATGCCTCAACATTGCGGCCGGAACTGGCCGGCCAGATATTCGCGCGCGATGAACAGCGCGGCGATCGCACGGCTATCGGTGACATCGGGCTGTTCGAGCAGACGATGCAGTTCCGCGATCTTCCACGGCACCACTTCCAGCGGCTCGGGCTCGTCGCCGGTCAACCATTGCGGATACAAGCCGCGCGCGAGCACGATATGCATCATCGCGCTCATATAGGCCGGGGATACCGAGAGGCGGCCCAGGACATGCAACTGGCGAGCGCCGCGACCGATTTCTTCCTTCAACTCGCGATCGGCGCCCTGTTCGGCCGTTTCGCCGCGATCCAGGCGGCCTTTGGGCAGACCCAGCTCGTAGCGATCGACACCGACTGCGTATTCGCGCACCAGCAGCACGGTTTCGTCGTCCTGCATCGGCACGATCACGACTGCGCCGTGTTCGCCTCCGCGCAGACGTTCGAACGTGCGTTTCTGACCGTTGGAGAATTCCAGATCGACCTGCTCGGCATGCAGGAAACGGCTGCGATCGACAGGACGCGTCGCGTGAATGACGGGCGGTGTGGGCATTCGTACATTTTACGCGCGCGGCACGTCAAAACGCGCCAGCGCCAGCGCATGCAATGCCGGCGTGCCGGCCAGCGCGCTGCGCGTTGCCAGCCCGATCGGCGCGCCGTCGAGGTCGGTGAACACCCCGCCGGCTTCGCGCACGATCACCACCAGCGGCGCGATATCCAGGATATTGAGATCGGATTCGATCACCAGGTCAATCGCGCCGCGCGCGAGCAGGTGATAGTGCAGGAAATCGCCATAGCCGCGGATACGGCCGACGCTGCTTACCAGATCGGCCAGCACGCTCCAGCGCGCGGGCGATTGCGCCAGCGATTTCAGATTGCCGGTTGAGATCGCGGTGTGCGCATCCAATGCATCGGCGGTGGAGACCTGCACGCGGCGGCCATTGAGAAATGCGCCGCCGCCTCGGCTCGCCCACATGCGCTCGCCGTATTCGCCGGCTGCGGAAACGCCGAGCACGAGTTCTCCGGCGTGCATCAGCGCGATCTGCGTGGAGAACATCGGATAGCCGCGCACGAACGCCTTGGTACCGTCGATCGGATCGATCAGCCAGAGGAAATCGCTATCGCCTTCGCGGCCTTCTTCCTCGCCGTAAAACGCATGGGCGGGAAACGCGGAACGCAACACGCGCTTGATCACCGCCTCGGCTTCACGGTCGGCTTCGGTCACCGGCGTCGCATCGCTTTTCGCGGTCACCGAGAAATCGCGCGCACGATAGCGCGGCTGGATCACCGCCTCGGCCGCGTCGGCGGCGCTTCGCGCGATGGTGAGCGCATGGGTGAGAAAATCGGCGTCCAAAGTCATGTTCAAAATGTCTCCCAGGTGCGTTCGTGCACGTTCAATACCGCTGAGCCGTCCGGCTGCAGCTTGCCAAGATGGCGCAAGGTTTCGGCGGCCGCTGCATTATCGTTGCGCGCACTGAAACGTATCTGCCCGCTGATCGATTCCAGGCGCAGGGTGAATGTGCCGTCGGCAGCCAGATCGCCCTGCGTCTCGTCGCGTAGCGTTCCGGCGACGCTGCCATCCGGCTGTGAGGAGAAATTGGCGACAAGGTTCGGTATTTCGACCCGGCCACTGTTTTTCTCGCCCGTGTTTTTTTCACCACTCCAACGCGCATCGCCGGCTACGTTGGAGAGCGTCCCCTCGGATAAGGTGGCGTGCGCGAGCGTGCCATTGATCGTGCCGTACAGGTTTGCATGACCCACCTCGAGTATCGGTTCCAGCAACTCGGCCGGCACGCTGAAGCGCAAATCGCGCGCGGTGACGCGGCCGGGGCCGCGCACGAGGCCGCCGGCGATATCGATATTCGCGCCCTTGACGCGGATGTCCGCGGCGAATTCACCATGCAGCAGCGATGTTTTGGAGGCGTGCCAGTCCATCTCGCCAAGATCGTAATCGAACACACTCACGCCATCCGCGTGACCATCCCATACCGTGCCGTGGATGCCGGTCAGGGTGAGCGGGCCCAGATACTGCCGGGCGTGGCGATAGCCGACATCCGCCGGCAATGTCCAGAACAATACACCCGCAAGAACAAGCGCGAGCAGGACGAGAACGATTTTCCAGATACGTAGTAGGGCCTTCATGGCGAATCCTGTAAAGTCACGCGCGCATTGACCAGTCCGATGCCGTCGGCGCGGTCGGCCGACAGTTCCGTGGTTTCGACTCCGTAGCTTGCGGCCAGCGACTGGATCCACTGCACCAGTGCATCGAAACCAACCGATTCGAAACTGACGCGGACGCCGCGCGTGCCGACCGGTTCGACGCGCTTGAGCGCGGTCTCCAGCCCGGCGGAACGCGCGGTGGCATCGGCGAGCGCGAGCAGCGATTTGCCCGCGCGATCGCCCTGCGTACGCACGCTTGTGGCACGCCGTTTGTCGAGTTCGGCCGCGCCGCGCTGCACATAGGCCAGATCGCGGCGTTGATTCTGGATGTTCTCTTCCAACTCGGCGCGCTTGCGCGCCAGCGGATGCCAGACCAGCGCCCAGCCGAGCAACACCACGGCCATGATCGCACCGATGCTCAAGATGCGCCGATCGCGTGGCGCCAGCGACATCCACAAAGCCGCGATCATGGCGATCCTCCGCTGCTGTCCGCGCCGACGATGCGGATGCGGCCGTCCACGCCGTCCGCGCCGGAATTCGCCGCGGTCACTTCGGCTTTCAGACCCGGCACCATGGCCATGCGCTCGCGCACGCTGTCGAGCGCGGCGACATCGGGCGCGCGCAGAGCGATTTCCAGCGTGCCGTTACGGTATTCCATGCCACGCATCTGGATGCGCGTGGTCGTGCCCAGCACCGGACCGATCTGCGTGAGCACACGCAGCAGACCGCTGGATTCCACGCTGCCGGCGAGGCGATCCAGGCGTCCGCGCATCAACTGCTGGGGACTCAATCGCGCCAGTTGTGCGGCGTCGATATCGGGAAACGCCTCGCGCACGGCATCCTGTTCGAGTGCATCGATACGTGCGGACAAGCGCGACAGGCGCAACACCTCTGATCCAAGATCGGCGACAGCGAGCAGGGCGACCGTGGCGGCGAGCGCCGCCGCGACGCGCCACCGGCGTTGCCCGCGCGCGCGACGATGGCGCGTGGCGAACTCGCCATCAAGCAGATTCAGCGCGGGTGCGCCCAGCGAAGCGGCAAGAAATGCGAGCGGATCGTGTTGGCGATCCAGATACTTCGCTGCCGCGATGGGCAGCGCAAGCGGCGGCGCGGCGCGGAAATCGTGGACTTCCAACGCCGGCAACGCGCCGGATGATGCGATCCGCGCCAGCCAGCCGGGCAACTCGGCCGGCGAGCAGACGAACGCGGACCACGGTGCGAGACGCGTGGAGATGCGATCGGCTTCGACCAGCATCGTCGCACGTTCCGGCGCCGACGGCAGCGCGAGCGTATCGGGCATCAACACATCCGGACGCACGCCCGCCGTGGCGAGATGATCCAGCCATTGCCGCATACGCGTCCTGGCGACCACCGCGACGCCGATCCGCTCGTCCGCAGCGAACGACGCGGCAAAATGCAGTTCCTCGACCGGCGCGAGCAACTGATCCTCGATCGCGAAAGGCAGCGCCTGCATCAACTGCACGCGGTTGCGTGCGGTCAGGCGCGTTTGTGTGAGCAGCACGTCCTCGCCCGGCACCAGCACGACGATCTGTGCGGCGCCGGCCAGTACCGACGCGGGCGGCGCGCCCAGCATCGAGCTCACCGCGCGCGAACCATCGCCCTGGCGCAGCCAGGTGAGGCCGCCATCGAAAGCCAGGCGCAGCAGGAGACGATCGGGCATGGTGAAGGAGGTGAAATGCACTGCGCCGATTGTAAATGGCGACGCTGGCATGTGCTTGTATTCATCCTGGTGTGCCCCCTTGCTGGCATGTCGCCATTCCCGCGAAATCGCACGGCTGTCCGGAATATGTCCAGAGGGCACCGGCGGGCGTGAAAGAACCGATTCCCTGGACACCATCCCCGAAGGGGAGGGCTTTGGAGCAAGAGCAAAGGGGCTTTCTCAAAAGGGGTTTTGCGGCAGCGTGACCGGCGCGGCTTGCGTCAGTGCATCGTCGCTGCCACGGCTGCGCGCGAGCACTGCGGTGCCGCTGAAGGCCGTGCCGCCGCGTTGGATCAGGCTGTAGAAGGTGAACGGCACGCCATCGAGTGTGATGCTTTCGCGCGCAAGAAAATGCGTGCTGTGAACATCGATGAGTCCCTGCGGCACCGCGCTGGACGGAAGATGGTTCATCGTCATGAAATCGTCCACGCTCGCATACTGCGCATGACCGTCTGCCCATGCCTTTTGCGCCATCGCCTGCGTGATGTTCGCTGCCAGGCTTTGCAGCACCGGCACGCTGGCGGTGTTGAGATTGATCAGCGTACCCGGCGGCAACACGCAGACATGCGGCGCGAGGCGCGCGTAAACCTCGCCGCTGACGCCGCGCACCAGGCGCAGTTCCGACACATGCGCGAATGGACCATGGCGTGGACGATACGGAACCGCTTGCGCGAGGTAGTCATTGCGGTCGGCCTGTTCGTCGGCGCCCGTGCCGAGCCAATCTTCGATCGCATTTTTCAGCCCCGGATCGATGCCCAGCGTGGTGAGCAGCCGTGCGAACACCGCTTCCCACGGGGCCTTGTAGGCGCCCGACAGGTTGTTGAGATTGAAGCAGCCATTCAAATCGCGCATCGACGCGCTGATGAAGCCGCCGGGTACTTCTTGCGGCGGCATCGGCATCGCCCACGGACTGGAATGGCTGTCCGGGCCATCCGCGACCTGCGCGACCAACACGGTGGCCGCATAGATGTCCATGCCTTGTGCATAGGCGTCCGCCTGTTCGGCGCGCAGCAGATTGCGTGTGCGTGCCAGTGCGAGTTCGCCGCGATCGAGCAAGGCGGCGATCAGCATCACCGCCAACGCGACCACCAGCAGCGCGACCAAGAGTGCGACACCGCGTTGTCGGCGATACGCGATCATGGTGAGGACAGCCCGCTGGGTATCGGCGCAGGCAGTTCGACGATACGCCGGATTTCGCCGATGTCGCCGAACATCAGGCGAAACTCCACCGCGCGCGGCAAAGCGTCGGTCGGGCCGGCTGCCTGGCAGGGCAGGGCGGCCACGGGCGGCCACGCATCGCGCCATTGGCCGTCGCAGCCGAAATAACGTAGATGCAGCGCATCGATGCGCGCGGCCAGTGTCGTCGGCGTGGGCATGGAATCGCCCACGCGATCGAGCACGGTATAACGGCCACGTACCAGGGCACGATCGGCGATCGAATAGACAACGCGTTCGAGGTTACTGCGCGCTTCCGCGCGTGGATTGGCGAAACCAAGGCGCGTGAACTCCACGCCGTCCGCATGGCCCGCCAGTGCGGGAAGCACGGCATCGCCGCTGTTGCCCAGTACGGGACGATCGATCGTCTGGCGCAGATCGCGTTCCAGCGCGGCCACGGCGCGGCTCACCGCGGCGAAGCGATCTTGCTGTTCGGCCAACGCGGCGCGCGTACGCGCGATCTGCGCCAGTCCGCCATAGGCCGCGGCCGCGAGCGCGGCGAACACCGCCAGCGCGACCAGTACTTCGATCAGCGTGAAGCCCGCGTGCAGGCTCCTTCCGCTCATGGCAGTGCCGTGCCGGAAAAACCCGACAACATGGCCGACGGCTCGGCGGTATCGCCGGCGAACACGCGTACGTCGATGCGGCGGATGTCGGTATTTGCGGTCGCCTGCACCTCGCGCGTCCAGCGCCAGTCGCGGCCGGCAAGCTGCATATGGCCGTCGCCGCGTCCAGTGGCCGGAAACCGATTCTCCAGCCGCGTCTGTGCGAGCACGTCGGCCGCGACCCATCCGGCCAGCGTGCGTTCGCGCAAGGCATCGAAACTGCGTACCTGCACACTGGTCGTGCGCACCAGCGCAAGTAGCGCCAGCGCGACCACGGCTAGCGCGACTAGCACTTCGATCAGTGTGAAACCATGGGCGCTCTTGGGGTGACGAAGATTCATGGCGATTCGATGCGCTGGATCTTCAGCGTTCCGTCGTCGCCGCCCTGGAGGCGATAGCGTGCCGGACTGTCGCCGAGCGCGAGCACGAGCGCGAACGGCGTCATCTCGCCGGACGAAAAACACACGATCTGCGGTGTCGCGTCGCCCGGCGCGGCCAGTTCCAGCGGCCTGCCGTCGCGCGTGAATTGCAGGCGCACGCCGTTGGGCCAAGAACGCGGGCGCAGCTCGTCGTTGCGCCCCATGGCATGCCAGCCATCGCCGTCCAGACGCCGAAACGCATAGCCGTCTGCGGCGATGACCGCACCGATCTCGCGGCCGGTCAGCTCGGCTTCGCCGCAGGCGTGGCCGAGCAGCGCCTGGAAACGTTCCGTCGTGTTGGCGAGTTGGCGCTGGCTGGTGCCGCCGACCGCGATGACGAGCGCCGCGGCGAGCACGGCGACGATGAGCATGACCACGAGGATTTCGATCAGTGTGAAGCCTGTGTTTGGTGTGAAAAAAGCGGGATTGAGGGAGCAGAACCCAGCCCCGACCCGAGCGGGGGGTGAGTGGCAGGAATGCCGCGCATCAGCCATGGACTTTCGGACGGAGGTTCACTGATCCCAGTTACCGACATCGGCGGCTTCACCCTCGCCGCCGGGTTTGCCATCGGCACCGTAGCTGTACACGTCGATATCGCCATGCTGGCCTGGGCGCTGGTACTGATACGGATACCCCCACGGATCCTTGGCGATGCGATCCAGATACGGGCCTTTCCAGTTCGGCGCGTCCGGCTGGCCGGCGGGTTTGGCGACCAGCGCCTGCAGTCCCTGCTCGGTGCTCGGGTAATTGAAGTTGTCGAGCTTGTACAGACTCAACGCGGTGACGATACCTTGAATATCCTGCTTCGCGCGGGTGACGCGCGCTTCACCGGGACGCTCCATCACGCGCGGCACCACGATCGCGGCGAGGATGCCGAGAATCACCACGACGACGAGGATTTCGATCAAAGTGAACCCGCGCGGCAGGCGCGGAACGAAAATGCGGCGCATGGCAAGACTTGTGCCCTTTGGAGATGACCCGGATCATAGCAGGGCCATGCCTTTGAACCTGTTCGCGATCTCCCGCTATGCGCATTCCCCGTATTTACGTTCCGCACCCGCTCAAACCCGGCCGCGAAGTCGAACTGCCCGTGCAGAGCGGCGAACACATCGCGCGCGTGTTGCGTCTGGAACGCGGCCATCCACTGCGTCTGTTCAACGGCGACGGTGGCGAATATGCCGGCGAGTTGGCCTCGCTGGCCAAGCGTGCGGTGACCGCGCGCGTGCTCGAACCGGCGGCGGCGACCGATCGCGAGAGTCCGTTGCGCATCACGCTCGGTCAAGGCATCGCGCGCGGCGAGAAAATGGATTGGATCCTGCAAAAAGCCACGGAGCTGGGCGTCGC
>JAISPQ010000188.1 GCA_031274955.1 Rhodanobacter sp. | reverse complement strand
ACGATATGGCGCTGGCTTCACGAAGATGCGATTCGGCCTTGGCAGCATCGCTGCTGGATCTTCCCGCGCGATCCGCAGTTCCAGATCAAAGCCGGTCGCATCCTGGATCTGTACGCGCGTTGCTGGCAAAGCAAGGCGCTGCGCGAGGACGAGTTCGTCATCTCCACTGACGAGAAGACGAGCATTCAGGCGCGTGTGCGCATTCACCCCAGCCAGGCGCCGCGGTCGAATCGGCCGATGCGCGTGGAGCATGAATACGCCCGTGACGGCGCTTGGGCCTATATGGCTGCGCTTGATGTGCACCGTACCAAGGTGTTCGGCCGCTGCGAAGCGACCACCGGTATCGCGCCGTTTGAACGGCTAGTCGACTATGTCATGGGTCAGTGGCCGTACCGCAAAGCGCGCCGCGTCTTCACCATTGCACACCCATTCGAGTGGAAGTTCACCCGCGCCGATCTCAACGACTTGCTTGCCCGTATGCGGCGACACTATGCCGAAGACAACCCGCTCAAGTTGGCCGCCTAACAATACGTGAGCGAACTTCTGGAGTGCAGTACTAAGCATCCATCCAGAACCGGCTGTGCCGACGGAATGTCTTGCGTCAGTGCGCGATCCGGATCAATTTTACGTGGTTGCCCGAAGGATCGCGGCCGTCGAGACGGTCGATGCCGACCTGATCGAAATCGGCGAGCGGTAGCGAATTTGCGGTCAGCGAGCAGGTTTCCGGTTGTTGTGTCGCGCTTGCCGTGCGGCATTCCAGCGTCGCGTCGCTGTTCGCATCAACCAGGCGGAAGGTCTCCGCATCCAGGCTGCTTGCTTGCGCGAACTGGAATACGCGCGCGCTGGCGTTGGTATCGTTCACCAGTACCCACTGGCCGTTCCATGTGTCGCCGATGGGGCCGGTGGCGAAACGCGAGCGCGCCAAGGTCATCGCGCGTACTTGCAAGTAACCGTTTTCCGTGCCGTTTTCCGGCGCAATCAGCCAAGCATGTGCGGTCGTGGGCGACAGAAATTCCAGATCCAGACGCGGACCGGCGTGCGCGGACGGTTGACTGCCCGATGGCGCGAACGGTGAATCGCCATTGGCCAGTTGCACCAATGATACCGATGCGATGCGCCCGCTCGGGCGCGCGCTGCCGAAATACCAGGTGGCCGCGCCGGTATCGGTGAAACCGAACAGGCCCACCGCGAGTTGACCATCCTGCATTTCGATGCTGGCGCCGCTGCCGGCCGAAGCCGGGCCGGTTTCGGTGTCGGCTTGCGACCACCAGAAGCCGTTTTCCGGAACGGGCGCGGAAGCCGGTGAGTTGGTATCGATCAGACGGAACGCAACGAGATGGGTGGCGCCGTCGGCGGTTGCGTAGACGCGCACGCGATAGACTTGGCCGGGCAGGATCGGCATACCGGTGTTTTGCGCGGGATTCACGCGCAGAGCGAACGATTGCGTTCGCCGGCTATCGCAGCCGGTCGTCGGCAGTTTCAGTTCGATGGTCAGATCAATGCGGTCGAGCGTGACGCGATCGAGCACCGGCGCGCATTGCGCCGCGGCCTTGCCGGAGAGCGCGATATCCGGCGCGACACGGGTCGGCGGTGGCGCGACCAGCGTCATGCGCAGATCGGACAGGGCATTCGCCGCGTGTGCGCTGGCGCCGGCAAGCAGCAGCCACAGACATGCGAGGATACCTGCGCGAGCGATCATTCGTGGTGGGTGAGACAAAGGCATCCGCGGATGATGCGCGACTCGGCGCGTCCGGGCAAGTCAAGATTAGAGGTCTCTAACGCATTCAACGCAAATTTAACGCATCCATCGCGCCCAGAGGGTTGAGCACGCGCAGCGCTGCCTTGCCCGGACGATAACCCGCTGCGAGCGCACGTTGCACAAAGGCGATGCCTTGCATGACACCGGTTTCCAGCGATGTTCCGTGGGCGATAGCGGCCGCGATCGCTGCTGCGAGGGTGCATCCGGTGCCGTGGTGTTCGCCACGGATGCGCCGCTGATGGAACCAGTGCTCACCCTCCGGCGTGAGGAGCAGATCGGAAATCTCGCGCCCCGGCAGATGGCCGCCTTTCAACAATACCGCACGCGCGCCGCGCGCGAGCAAGGCCGCCGCCGCATCGCGCATGGCGTGCGTATCGTGGATGCGCCGCGACAGCAGGCGTTCGGCTTCCGGAATATTGGGCGTGACCAGTGCCGCGCGATCGAGCAGATGGCGCAGCATCGCGCCGGCGAGATCGCGCCTGGCCAGATGCGCGCCGGTTGTCGCGACGAGCACCGGATCGAGGATCACCCGAATGTGCGGATACTGCTGTAATACCGCGGCGACTTCGCGCGCGATACCCGGCGTCGCCAGCATGCCGATCTTGATGGCGCGAACGTGGAAGTCGTCGAGCACCGCGTGGAGTTGCGCGCGCAGCGTGCGCACGGGGACCACATGGATATCCGTCACGCCGCGCGTGTTCTGCGCGGTGATCGCGGTGATGACGCACGTGCCATGGACGCCGCACGCGGCGAACGTGCGCAGATCGGTCTGGATACCAGCGCCGCCGCCGGAATCCGAGCCGGCGATCGTCAGCGCGGTCGGAGGAGTCTTGGCGCGCATTGCTCGTTTTCGCGTGACATTCGTCGGTTTCCTTTGGGGGGGATTACGCCATGGCCATCCACTCATCGCAGTGAGAGCCTGCCTAACGGTCATGCACGGTGGCGAGCACCCAGGATGATGGAAGACCAGGGAGCAGGGAGCAGGGGAAAAGCAAAAGCCCCTCACACTGCAATGCTTTTGCTCTTTCCCTGCTCCCTATTCGGCGTCTTCCACGCTAACGATCATGGCGGGCGTGTGCCGCCACGGATGATGAAAGAAACGTCCCCCACTTGTCATCCTGCGCGGCGCTGCACGTCGCGCAGAGCCGCTGCGCGCAGAATGACGAAGTATGGGGCGTTTCCGCGAGGGTGCGTGCATCCGCGGACAGTACACGTCGCTCAGGCCAGGCCAACAGCGAGGGTGGACGGGTGCAAACTGTGTAATTCATCACAAAAAATCATTCCTTGTCTCATTTTTACGAATGGGATTCGCAAAATTGATATTTACCTGTGAGAATTGATCCAAGACAATGTAGCGGACGGGGACAATGCTTTCAAAGCTCTCCATAAAAACCGCTAAATAGCGGTCGGGGTTTTGTTTTCTAAAATAAATATCAAAACGGCAGGAGACAAAGATGAGCAATAAGTTTATTGAACAGCACGGGTTGTGGACGGACGCCCAGAAAGCGGCTGCGGTCGAGGTACTGAAACAGGCCGAACAAGCGGGCCTGCAAATGATTCGTCTTTCCTGGCCGGATCAATATGGGCTGTTGCGTGGAAAAATGTTACCTGATTAGCCCCGACTCTCAGCCCGCCATTGCACCCGCCGTCGCAGGATTTGAGACTGGTATCTGACAACATGGTTCCACCTTCTCACTCGGAGCCTGTCATGTCGATCAATGGG
>JAISPQ010000167.1 GCA_031274955.1 Rhodanobacter sp. | reverse complement strand
TTATCGGCGGCGGGTCTGTCGTTCCGCGATGTGGCCGATGCCATCAGCCGCAACAACCGTAATGATGGCGCGGGCCGTCTGGATGCGGGTGAACTGGCGGTGATCGTGCGTGCCGAGGGCACCGTGCAGACGCCTGCCGATTTGGGTGAGATCGTGTTGGCGCGCCGCGCCAATGGCGAAGTGGTGCGCGTGCGCGATATCGCTGAAGTGCGCGTCAACGCGCTTACCCGCTATGGCGCGGTAACGCACGACGGAACTGACGAGGCCGTCGAAGGCATTGTCGTCGCGCTGCGCGGTGCCAACGCGGGGAAACTGGTCGAAGCGGCGCGCGCGCGGCTGGACGGCTTGCAAGCCAGCCTGCCCGAGGGCGTCAAGATCAATGTTTTCTATGACCGCAGCACACTCATCAAGCGTGCGGTTGGCACCGTTACCAGCGCGTTGCTCGAAGCCACCGTGCTCGTGGTGCTGCTGTTGTTCCTGTTTCTGGGCGATGTGCGCGCCGCTGTGGTGGTTGCGCTCATCCTGCCCTTCGCCGCGTTGTTCACTTTCCTGATGATGCGGCTGACCGGCATGAGCGCCAATTTGATGAGCCTGGGCGGCTTGGCGATTGCGGTCGGCATGCTGGTCGATGCGGCAGTGGTGGTGGTTGAAAACACCGTCAGCCGGCTTGACCCGCAAGCCCATGGTGGCTGGCTGCCGCGCCTGCACCGCATCTATGCGGCGGTGCGCGAAGTGGCGCTGCCGGTGGCTTCGGGCATTCTCATCATCTGCCTCGTGTTCCTGCCATTGCTGACGCTGGAAGGGCTGGAGGGCAAGCTGTTCGCGCCGGTGGCGCTGACCATCATCTTTGCGCTGGCCGGTTCGCTGCTGCTCTCGCTGACGCTGGTGCCGATGCTCGCCTCCTGGCTGCTCAAGGAAAAGACACATGCCGAGCCGTGGCTGATGCGTCAGCTCGACCACTTCTATCCGCCTGTGCTCGACGTCGCCTTGCGCCATCCGCGTCACGTCATCGCCGCGGCCGGTGTGGCGCTGGCGCTGGGCGTGGTGGCTTACCTGGGTACCGGCAAGGCTTTCATGCCGACGATGGACGAGGGCGATTTGCTGATGCAACTGGTCAAGTTGCCCTCGATCAGTCTGGACAGTTCGCTCGAACGCGACCTTGCCCTGCAACGTGCCGTGCTGGCCAACGTACCCGAGGTGCAACAGGCCGTTGGGCGGCTTGGCTCGGACGAATTGGGCCTTGATCCGATGGGCCTGAACGAGACCGACTTATTCCTGCAACTCAAGCCCAAGTCCCAATGGCGGCGCGACGACAAGGAATGGCTGGCCGGCGAGCTGCGCAAAGTGGCCGAAGGGTTTCCGGATCTGGATATCAGCTTCACGCAGCCGATTGAAATGCGCGTTTCGGAAATGCTGACCGGCAGCCGTGGCGATGTTGCCATCAAGGTCTTCGGCCCCGATCTGGCGACGCTGGCCGATCTGGGTACACGCATTGCCGCTACGGTTGGCAATATACGCGGCGCGCAGGACGTGATGACGCAGGCCAGTGGTGACGTGCAGTTTCTACGTGTGCAAATCGACGCGCAGGCCGCTGGCCGCGCGGGGCTGGATGTGGCTACCGTGCAGGACGAATTACGCGCACAGATCGAAGGCATTCCCGCCGGTCAGGTGATCCGCCCCGACCGGCGCATTCCGATACTGGTACGTGGTGATGCCGCCTTGCGCGGCGATGCCGATGCCTTCCAGCGCCTGCCGCTGGCGGCGGCAGGCGGCGGTCAGGTTTCGCTCGATACCCTGGCGACGTTCAAGTCGGTGTCGGGGCCGGTGCGCGTCAACCACGAAAACGGCGCGCGCTTCGTGCTCATTCAAAGCAATGTCGAAGGCCGCGATCTGGTCGGCTTCGTCGATGAAGCGCGCGCGGCGGTCGAGAAAGAAATCGCGCTGCCAGCCGGCTACCGCATCGTCTGGGGCGGCCAGTTCGAAAACCAGCAACGCGCGGCAGCGCGGCTTGCGCTGGTAGTGCCGGCGGCCATCGCGCTGATTTTCCTCGTGCTGTTCATGACTTTCGGCTCGCTGCGCCAATCGCTGCTGATTCTGGGTAACGTGCCATTCGCGCTAGTGGGCGGGATGGTTGCGCTGTGGCTTACCGGACAATACCTATCGGTACCCGCCTCGATCGGCTTCATCGCGCTGCTTGGCATTGCCGTGCTCAATGGTCTGGTACTGGTGGCCCATTTCAACGAGTTGCATGCACAGGGCTACGATGACGACCATGTGGTGCGCGAAGGCGCGCGCCGGCGGCTGCGGCCTGTGCTGATGACTGCCAATATCACTGTGTTGGGCCTGATTCCGCTGCTGCTGGCCAGCGGCCCCGGCTCCGAAATCCAGCGGCCCTTGGCCATCGTTGTCATCGGGGGCTTGTTCAGTTCGACTGCGCTGACGCTGCTGCTGCTGCCGCTGCTCTATCGCCGATTCGGTTTTAAGGAGATCGCGCCATGAGTGAGAGTGATCTGCGCCGCCTGACCCTGATTTTTTCCGCCGCCGATGAGTCGGTCGTTACCTCCGCGCTGACCGAGCAATCGACCTTGCTATCGGGCTTTACCCTGCTCAAGGCCGAAGGGCATGGTAGCGGCCACTTCGACCACGCCTCGGCCCGCGAGCGCGTGCGCGGGCGTATCGAGCGCCGCGTCATATGGATGGTGCTGCGCAAGGAAGAAGTGGTGCAGGTCATCGACTTGCTGCGTCCACGCATGCGCCCGAACGCACTGGTTTGGTGGACCGAACCGGTCGAAGATTTCCAGAGGCGTGTATGAGCCGCCGCGCCGCGCTTGCCGTCCTGTTGCTGGCCGCGACCTGCCTGCCTGCGCGCGCGCAGGATTTTCTGCCGCCCAAAGAAAGCGCATTGGCCGCGATTGACGCCTATGCCGAAGTACGTGCCGCCAATGCCGATGTGGAACAGGCGCGGGCAAGAGCAGATGCCCTCCAAGCCGGTCCGCACGAGACACAACTGACGCTCTCGCCGCTGCGCCGCCGCGTCACGGGTGAAAGCATTGGCGGCTCCGACAGGGCGAACTACAACGAATGGGAAGTGCAACTCGCGCGCCCGATCCGCCTGCCGGGTAAATCCGGCCTCGACCGCGAAAGCGGCGAGCACGGCACCCGCGCCGCCGAACTGCGTCAGGGCGATGCCGAACACCAGGCCGCACGTACCTTGTTGACGCGCTGGATGAACTGGCTGCGCGCCGCCGCTGCCGCGCAAACCGCACGTGAACGCCACGACTGGCTGGCGCGCGAGCAGGCTGCGCTGACACGCCGCGTCAAACTGGGCGATGCCGCGCAGCGCGAGCTCGACCAGATGGATGCCGCGCTCGCCAGCGCCGAAGCCGAATCGCGCGCCAACCAGGCCGACATGCAGGCCAGCCGTCTGGCGCTGATACTGGGCTTTCCGCAAGTCCCCGTACCCGAAAATGCACCGGTCCTTCCCGAGCCGACACCACTGGCTGGCACCACGCAAGACTGGACGGAACGCATCATCACGCGCAGCCACGAAATCGGCGCGCTGGAAGAAACCGCCGCGCAACATGATGCGCTGGCCCGCCGCGCCAACGCCGAACGCTATCCCGACCCGACCCTCGGCGTGCGCACTTTCAACGAATTCGGCGGCATCGAACATGGTATCGGCGTCGTTCTCACCATCCCCTTCAGCGGCGCGCGGCGCGCTGCCGAAGCACGCGCCGAAGCCGCTGTCGCCGACGCCGCGCACAGCCAGGCCGAAGCGATGCGGCGCGATATCACGCTCACCGCCAATTTGACCGTAACGCGCGCGCAAACGGCCATCGACCTCTGGCAAATCGCCAATACTGCCCGCGCCGCCAACGCTGCCAGTCTGGAAAAACAGCGCCGTGCTTATGAACTGGGCGAAATCGGCCTCACCGAACGCCTGCAAGCCGAACGCCTCGATATCGAAGCCGCCATGACCGAACTGCGCGCCCGCACCGATGCCCACGAAGCCAAATTGCTCATACTGATCGACAGTCACGAGCTATGGCATTCCAATTAAAACCGCCCGCACAACACTCCCGTCATTGAATCGACCAGATTCGCGCCACTTGCCATTGCCGGCTCGCTCGCGGTCTTTTCACAATGCCACGCCGCACTCCATAATGGGCGGATGACTGCCCCAATTTCCCTGACCCACCTACAACGTCTCGAAGCCGAGAGCATCGACATTTTTCGCGAAGCGGCGGCCGAGGCCGAGAACCCGGTCATGCTGTATTCGATCGGCAAAGACAGCTCGGTGATGCTGCATCTCGCGCGCAAGGCGTTCCATCCTTCGCGGCCGCCGTTTCCGCTGCTGCATGTGGACACGACCTGGAAGTTCCGCGCCATGTACGCATTCCGCGACCGCATGGCCCGCGAATCGGGTATGGAGTTGCTCGTCTACCACAACCCGGAAGCCGAGCGGCTGGGCATCAATCCATTCGATCATGGATCGGCACTGCACACCGATACATGGAAGACGCAAGGTCTGCGTCAAGCGCTGGATCGCTACGGTTTCGACCTCGCCTTCGGTGGCGCGCGCCGCGACGAGGAGAAATCGCGCGCGAAGGAGCGTGTGTTCTCGTTCCGCTCCGCGCAGCATCGCTGGGATCCGAAGAACCAGCGCCCCGAACTCTGGCGTCTGTACAACATACGCAAGAATCCAGGCGAAAGTATCCGCGTGTTTCCGTTATCGAATTGGACCGAACTGGACATCTGGCAATACATCCACAGCGAGAACATTCCGATCGTCCCGCTCTACTTCGCCGCCGAACGGCCGGTCGTCGAGCGTGACGGTCTGCTGCTGATGGTCGACGACGAACGCTTTCCGCTCGCCGCCGGCGAAACGCCGCTATCGCGCCGCGTGCGCTTTCGCACACTGGGCTGCTATCCGCTGACCGGCGCGATCGAATCCTCCGCCGACACCTTGCCGGCGATCATCCGCGAGATGATGCTGGCGCGCACCAGCGAACGCCAGGGACGCCTGATCGACCGCGACGGCTCCGCGTCGATGGAGAAGAAGAAAGCGGAAGGGTATTTCTGATGAACCTCTCGCATGCAACAGACGCTCCGTGCAGCGCGGACGAACTCACGGCAACGCCATCCAAAGGACTGCTGCGCTTCATCACCTGCGGCAGCGTGGACGACGGCAAGAGCACGCTGATCGGCCATCTGCTCTACGCAACCAAGACGCTGCTCGAAGACCAGTTGCAAGCGCTCAAAGGCGACTCGCGCCGGTTCGGTACGCAGGGTGAGGATCTGGATTTTGCACTGCTGGTGGACGGCCTCAGCGCGGAGCGCGAGCAAGGCATCACCATCGATGTGGCCTATCGCTTCTTCGCCACCACGCGGCGAAAATTTATCGTCGCCGATACGCCGGGCCACGAACAGTACACACGCAACATGGTTACCGGCGCCTCCACCGCCGACCTCGCGGTGATTCTGGTCGATGCGCGCAAGGGCGTGCTGACGCAGACGCGTCGCCACAGTTATCTGGTTGCACTGCTGGGCATCCGCCGCGTCGTGCTCGCGGTCAACAAACTCGATCTGATGGATTGGTCGCACGAGACATTCGCGCAGATCGAACACGACTATCGCGACTTCGCCACGAAAATCGGCATCGATCACATTACCGCCATCCCGCTCTCGGCGCTGCGCGGCGACAACATGACAGCGCACAGCGCGAACACGCCGTGGTACACCGGCCCGAGCCTGCTGCATTACCTCGAAGACGTGGATGTCGATGTGGAGAGCGAAGGCCCGCTGCGCATGCCGGTGCAGTGGGTGAATCGTCCGAACCTCGATTTTCGCGGCTTCGCCGGACGCATCCTCGGCGGCAGCGTGAAACCGGGCGATAGGATCCGCGTATTGCCGTCGGGCAAGACATCCACGGTCGCGCGCATCGTCACCTTCGATGGCGATCTGGACATTGCGCAACGCGGTCAGTCGATCACGCTGACCCTGGCGGACGAACTGGATATCAGCCGCGGCGACGTGATCTGCGCGGCGCGCGACCCGGCTGGCCTCGCCGATCAGTTCGAGGCCACGCTGATCTGGATGGCCGACACGCAGATGCTGCCGGGACGGCCGTATCTGGTGAAGCTCGGCGCGAGCACGCTGCCGGCCTCGTTCGGCCATCCCAAGTATGTGGTCGATGTGAACAGCCTCGACCATCTCGCCGCGCGCACGCTCGCGCTCAACGAAATCGGCGTGTGCAACCTCACGCTGGATCGCGCGGTCGCCTTCGATCCCTATGCCGACAATCGCGACATGGGCAGTTTCATCGTGATCGACCGCTTCACCTGTCAGACGGTCGGCGCGGGACTCTTGCACTTCGCGCTGCGCCGCTCGCAGAACATCCACTGGCAGACGGTCGAGGTGGACAAGCAAGCGCGCGCGCGGCAGAACGGCCACAAGCCTTGCGTGCTGTGGCTCACCGGCCTTTCCGGCAGCGGCAAGTCGACGATCGCGAACATCGTCGAACGGCAACTGCATGCACTGGACGCGCGCACCTATCTGCTCGACGGCGATAACGTGCGCCACGGTCTCAACAAGGATCTCGGCTTCACAGCGGCCGACCGCGTCGAAAACATCCGGCGCATCGGCGAAGTCGCCAAGCTCATGGTCGATGCCGGGCTGATCGTCATCACCGCATTCATCTCACCGTTCCGCTCCGAACGCAGGCTCGCGCGCGACATGGTCCAAGCCGGCGAATTCGTGGAAGTCTTCGTCGATACGCCGCTCACCACCGCCGAACAACGCGATCCCAAAGGGCTTTATCGCAAGGCGCGCAGCGGCGAGTTGAAGAATTTCACCGGTATCGATTCGCCCTACGAGATTCCACAAGCGCCGGAACTGCATATCGACACGCTCACGGCCACGCCCGAAGAAGCAGCCGCCGCGATCGTGGATTACCTGATCCACACCGGCATCGTGCGTGCGCGGCAAGAGTCTGCCCACGGTCTTCCCACCGGCAAGCCCCGTGATGGAGATACCCAAACGTAGGTCACTCTCACAGCCCCGCCCTCATGAGCCACACAGACCCCGATACCCGCACGCGCGCCGGCGATCGCAGCGTTTTCGTCATTCTTCTGGCTCTCTATGGCGTCGTGCTCTATCCGATCCTGCGCGCGGATCGTTATTACAACGATGATCTCAAGCGCGCGCTGATCGGCCGTACCGGCTGGGATTCCAACGGCCGCCCGCTGACCACACTGCTGATGAAGCTCCTGCAGTGTTACGACCACGCGCTGGTCGATATCTCACCGTTTACCCAACTCGCGGCGATCGCCATGCTCGCCGGCATCGGCGTGCTGATCGCGCGCCGCTATGCGATCCGCTCGCCCTGGCTGGCCGCGCTCGTGGCGTTTCCACTGGGCGCGCAACCGTTCTACATGGAGAACCTCTCCTACAAGTTCGATGCGCTGAGCATGAGCTTTGCCATGCTGTTTGCGCTCGTGCCGGTTCTGGTGCTTGGGCAAGGCCGGCGCGCAGGGTGGCTGGGCGTGCTGGCGCTGTTCGTCAGCCTCAACTTCTACCAGCCCGCGATCAACGTATACCTGATGTTCGTGCTGCTCGAATTCGCGATGGCGCAGTTGCGCGATCAGGCGCCTCGCGATCTGTGGAAACAGCTCGCCGTGCGCGCCGGTCAGTTTTTGGTGTCGATGGCGATCTATGAAATCATCGTCGGCATTCACGTGAACGGCTGGGTCAAGCGCAAGAGCGTAACGATCCATCACTTGAGCGATCTGCCGCAGGTGGGAAGAAACGCGCTGGAATTCGCGCGCCACATCCTTCACGCTTTTAACACGCAATGGTGGCTCTATTTCGGCCCGGCGCTGCTGGCGCTTGCGGTCATTGCCGTCGCAGCGGCGCTCGGGTACGCACGCCGGCAACGTGCCTTACGATCCACGCGCATGAACGCCGCGTTGGTGGCCGCCGCATTATTGCTGCCGGTTGCGGCATTGCTCTGCGTGCCCGGTCCGATGCTCGTACTGCTGGATCCCCTGCTCGCACCACGCGTGCTGATCGGCGTTGGCGCTCTGCTCTCGGCCGCGCTGATCCTCATGCAGGGCGCGTTGCGGTGCTGGTGTTTTTCTGAGCGCTGGACGATCGCGCTCAGCAGCCTGTTCGCGCTCGGCATGTGTGTGTTCGCAAGCGCATATGGCAATGCGCTGGGCGAACAGAAGTGCTACGAAGACCGCATCGCCACGCGCCTTGCCGACGATCTGGCCGCGCTACCGACGCGCGCCGTATTGCTGGACGGCTCACCCGGCATGGCGCCGATCACCCGGCACATCGGTGAACAATTCCCGCTCATGCGCGAACTCGTACCGTCCTATATCGGCGGCAGCGATTTGTTCCACACGCATATCTTTCTGCTGTATTACATTGAGGATTTCGACGATATCCGCCTGAACACGGATGCAGCCGCGCAACACAGAAACGCGGCACTGATCGAGCGATCATGCAGCGCAACGCCGGTCAGCACGACCAGCCACTACACGCTGTACGTACTCGACGATGTCGCTGTGGTGCGCATGGGCGCGCAGGAACAGCGCTGCGGCAACGATACGGCTGCGCCGTTGGCGCAGCCAAGTGGCGGTATCAAGTGAATAACTCCATCGCCTGAAGGCGATGGAGTATTCACTTGAACAAAGACTATTGATACAAACCGCTGGAATCAGGATTTCAAGCCAATGCCGGTACGCTTGAGGTTAGCCGCTCCAGCGCAATGCCCAAGACGCGGTCGCTGAACAGCCTGTCCTTGCGGGCTGCCGCATCGGCGCCACCGCGCCAGTGGCGCAAGCCCTCACGCACAGTGATCACTGTCGGAGCGACACCTTCCTTGGTCAACAGCCAGTTCACTGTGGCCAGCAATTCCATCCCATAGGGCGATTCAAAGCCATCGATCAAGGCTGCCGTAGCTTCCAGCGCTGGGACATATTCCTTGGCCTCGCTCTTCAGGTAGGCATGAACGAATGTTTTTCGTTCGTCGTCGAACCAGATTACGTCCAGCGGGCCGGCGTCGCCTAGGCGTTTGTCGCAGTGCAGACCATTGTCCAGAATCCATGGCAGGTTGTCGCGGTGAACAATGCGCCAGATCAGCGCCTTCTGTGGATTGAGGTCGGGATGGTGCTCAGCCACACGCCGCTTCCAGATTCGCCAACCATTGCCGAGTCCGTTTCATATCGCCCAAGTTAACCGGCGGCGAAGCCGTCCGGGTTGAACGCAATGTTAGCGAAGTAATCGGCCTGGGTGTGCCGAAAACCGTCCAGAAAGAAAGTCGCTTGCATCTGGCGTCTCCCATGTAAATAAATGAGTTGGGCACGATTTTCTTGAGAGGCACTTGGCCAACTGGGAGAACAGCAGCGCCTGAGCACACATAAAAAACGGCAAGACCCAGCTAATCAGCGGACTTGATACCTTTGAATGTTACAAGCGAGCTTCGAATCTTCGCCAAGATTTCAGGCGAACGAACTTTCTCCTGTTTCAGAACAAGAAAGGCGAAATTGTCAGCCAATATTTCTTCGGGGTGAATGACATATTCGGTGTTTTGACCAACCTGCTCGAAGAACCCAGACACTTGCTGGAGCGCAACAAGACGGGGTTTCTGTGAGTCGTTTAGTACCTGCGGAATGTTGCTGCCGACAGGCGATTCGACCAGCAGAAAAGCCAACTGTAGATACTCAAAAAACTCTCCCCCTCGTGAGACATCGTACTGCGCAGTCTGCGAAAAAAGAATTGGCACGGCCAGGATGCTTTGCTCACCGAGCTTCAATTGTATGTAGTAATCGTTCTTTGGCGCATCAGGATTGGTAATTTTGCGTGGTGCCAGACTTACCGGAAATTCGATTTCACCACAGTATTGAAAGCCGATCGTTTTGTAGAGGGCCTTGGCAAGCCTCGGATTAGCACGCGAAGAGATGTGGAACAACTCATGGGCGATTATTCTTTTGGTTTCATTATCCGATAAAGAAAGCATCTTCACTGGAAGAATGATTGCATTTTGGCGAGTATAGGCGGCATGCCCTTCTTCTTGCCCGGATGTCTTGATGAAATAGATTTGAGAAGGGAGTGGCAGCGATAGTCTTGTAATCTCGGGTTGAATTGCTCGAAACGCTGCTTTAATTCGATCCTTCTCCCGTGGCTTCCAATCCAATGCAGCCGAAGCTACGAATTCAAGAAACTGAGATTCCGATATGTCACTGCTTGTTTTCATCCGCGCTGCGCGATCAAAAGGACTCATACGCTGAACGAACTCATCTCGAGTGGAGAGAATGCGTCGCGACTCTTGGGCAGATGTAAATAAAAGCTCCTGCGCACCAACTTGTGCAACGAGTAACAAAAGTGTTACCGCAGCCAGACCGACATGTACGAGCCGGCTCACGACAGATCTTTTCATCTGCGATCTCTCCCGAAGGTGCCTAACGCCCAAGTTAACCGGCGGCGAAGCCGTCCGGGTTGAATGAATGAGTTAGGCACGCCTTTCTTGAGAGCGAAGCAATCGGCCCGGACGTGCCGAAAACCATTCCGAAAGAAGGTCGCTTGCATCTGATGCTGCCTATACAAATCAACAAGTTAGGCGCGAGTTTCTTGAGAGGTGCTCGCCACAGAATTGAAAAAGAGTTTGGCATTTGACGCGATGGTGGGCAATTGACCAAGCTCGGTGACGAGACGAGCGGAAGCCTCCCACTCCTCATCTTGCCCGAACATATCACGGAGACGTATAAAAAACGTAACCTGTCCAAGTGGCGAACATGTGGCTTCAACTGAAAATTCTCCTTCTAATGCCTCCCAACGCTCGGGCTTATTCCAAGGCCGCTCGTAGGTTGCGAGCGTGCAAAAAAACTGCAAAAGACCTGTGGCGTCCGTGTATGCGTAGACTGAACGAGATGCCTCTAGTGCTGTACCACGAAGTTCCACGACGAAGCATTCGCGCTTTGGATTGAGAAAGACCAGTTCTCGATCCGATGTACTGGATTTTATTGAAAATGACAATTCACTCACCATGAAGCCTAACGCCAAAGCTAACCGGCGGCGAAGCCGTCCGGGTTGAGCGAAAGGTTAGCGAAGTAATCGGACTGGACGTGCCGAAAACCGTTCCGAAAGAAAGTCGCTTGCATCTGATGCCGCCTATACAAATCAACAAGTTAAGCACGAGTTTCTTGAGCGGTCTACGAAGCATACCTACTGGAAATGTTCAAGGCTCAATGACGGGAGCCCAGAGAGGTCGATGCGTGCTTTCTCGTCCTTTAGTTCCTGATCGCTCAACAGGGTAGGGTTTTCGGTGAACTTGCCATCCCAGGTACGGACTTTTTTCCGCATGATCGGGCGCGACAACAAAGACCTCAATTGCTCGGAGAAAGGTTCGGGCAGCGACTGGATCATGGTGGAAAGATCGGCGCGCAGGCATTGATACGCCTCTTCTTGCGAAAAATTTTCATCCACCAGATGACTGAAGTCCGCGCAAGTTTCCAGCATTCTCAGATAGACAAACTCGTCGAATGAACGGCCCAGCCAGTCGAGAGTACCGGCAAAATCATAGCGCCAGATCAGAGCTACGGCCAGCGTGTCAACGGAAACGGGGATCAGGCAATAAGCATCGCCCGCGCCAGATTGGGCGAAGGGCAGGAAGCGCATTCCGTTTTGCCGCTGTGGATTCAGCCAGGAATCAATATTCTCTTGCGACGACTCGACACTAACCCATTCAAAATCGTAGGTACTGATAAGTGCGGGTGGCGAATAGAGCATGCGTTCACGCCAGTTTGCCTGCCAATCGTCGTAGCAATTCAGACGATTGCTGATCCACTGGGCAAGCGTTGGCGGCAGCGCGATACCAGTGGCTTCGGAGAGTTTGTCAAAACTATTCATCGACATGAGATTGCCAGCCTAACGCCCAAGTTAACCGGCGGTGAAGCCGTTCGGGTTGAACGAATGTTAGTAAAGTAATCGGCCCGGACGTGCCGAAAACCGTTCCGAAAAAAAGTCGCTTGCATCTGATGTCCCCTATACAAATCAACAAGTTAGGCGCGAGTTTCTTGAGAGCGAAGTAATCGGCCCGGGTGTGCCACACATCGTGCCAAAGTCGCTCGTTTGCATCGAAATTGCTCTATACAAATCAACTACTTGGCGTGAGCAACTTGAGATGTGTCACCTTCGAGCACCTCCGCAGGATCGAGGAAAAAGATGCGCTTCCAGCCTTGAGTGGCAGTGCTGAAGCGCCATGGGAGAGGGATAATGGACAAGACAGCATAGTGAAGATGAGGCGGCTTGCCGACGGCATTGCCGCTGGTGCCAACAGAGCCGATCTGCTGACCAGCAGCCACCAATAGCGGGACCGGCACTGACTCGGCCAAGTGTGCGTAGTAGTGGATTCTCCACTTTGGCCCCAAAATCGCGACGACATTGCCACCGATGCCCAATTGCCCGTGGTAGATGAGCACGCCAGGAACAGCAGAGATTACGGGCCTGCCTTGCTTGGCAAAAATGTCGATTCCCTTGTGGACACCTGACTGTCCCCAGGGCTCAAACCAGAACGATTTGGGATTCCAATCCGTTCGGGTGGCGCCCTCCACGGGGATGAGCGGCTTCTCGGGAACGAGAAAGCCGATGACTAGGATTGCCAAAAGTCCAGCTAACACGTGGACAACTCCTCTACGCCGCATGTTTGACATCTAACGCCC
>JAISPQ010000163.1 GCA_031274955.1 Rhodanobacter sp. | reverse complement strand
CGCGTCGTGGTGTGCAAAAAGGCTCATTGTCGCTGCAACTAGATCAACCCCTGGCGGGAAAGCTGATGGCCGAATTAGAGAACAAAGCCAATCACGGGGATGCCGATGCGGCCGTACAGCTTTGGTATGATCTGGATAGATGTAAAGAAGTTGCTTCAGAAGATAATCAAAAAAATGTTGAATCGTTACAGCAGCAGGATAACCAATTCGATCCGCAGATGATCAAAATGATCCTGCAGGGACAGGCCGATCTGTTCAACAACTGCAATGGCATCACTGCGGAGCAGATGGATTCTCGTTACCAGTGGTTGAAGCAGGCGGCTGCGGAAGGCAATTCGCAGGCCCAGTACTTTTATGCGACGGACGGGGCCCAGATGTTCGAAGGGCAGGATGAAACTTCAAGAGACCCGGTCACATGGGGCGACTACAAGAATACCGCGATCAATTACATAAACGATTTGAGTGCACAATGTAATTTGAACGTACTGATTTTTCTTGAGGACCAGCTTACATATGGAGGCGAATTATTTGAGCAAAACGCAGTAAAGAGTTTATTCTACTCGAATGTTATTGCGCTTTTAAATAATGAGAGCAGAGACATCCCCGCAGATGTCGTATCCGGTCTTTCCCAAGCGGACATGGATGCCGCCGCCAGTGATGCGAGCAATTTTTTCGTATCGAATTGCCAATAGGATGAGCACGCGCTACGTCGCATGGCGTAGCGCGGGAATGATGGATGGATCAGGACAGTACGTTAGGGCGCTTGGCGCCGGCGAAACGGCGCGCCCAATATGCTTCGTTGAGGCGGCTTATGCTGACATGTTTGCCGGTCGAGGGCGAGTGGATAAACTGTCCGTTACCCAAATAAATGCCCACATGCGAAATACGCTTGCCGTGCACGTGGAAAAACACGAGATCACCGGTTTTCATATCGGACGGGTCGATTTCGGTGCCGGCCAGATACTGACTGGCCGAGTTGCGCGGTAGATCCGAGCCGGCGGTGTGGCGGAACACATAGCGCACGAAGCCGCTGCAATCGAAGCCGGTCGATGGCTCGCTGCCGCCGCGCTGGTAGCGGACATCGCGCAGTGACATCGAAAACTCGGCAAGAAGCCGACGCAGATGCTTGCTGGAGTTGGCCGGCTCGGATTCAGCCGTGGCCGAAATCAGCGTTTGTGCGTCATCCAGCGTTGGGAGTACCACAACCTCTGCAAGGGCGGCATCCGATGATTGCGCGTGGGATGACCGGTGCTTGGTTCGAGCTTTCGCCTTTGCGGTTGCCGGATGTCTCGACGCCGACGGTGTTCGGTGCGCAGCGGTAGTCGAATGCTTCCCTCGCGACGCCGCCAGCTTTTGCGCCGGCTGATGTTGCGTTTTGGCTCCGGCTTTCGCCTTTGTGGCGGCCGGATGCCTCGGCACCGAGGCTACTTTTGCGGCGTGCGCTTGCGCGGCATGCGCTGGGTGGTGCGCCGGAGGATCGGAGCCGCTGCTCTGGGTCGCAAAGGAAGAATTGGCAAAAATTGTCGAAAAAAACAGTAAAAATAACGCTGTCACTCGATGAGACGACATCGGTGGCACTCCTAGTGGCTGTCGTTGATGGAAAGCCCGCCGGATAGTCGGCGGGCCGCAGCATGCAGCGACCTTACCAGATGTTTCTCAAGGAGTTGTTCAGACCTTGTTAAACCGATCGATCATCGATACAAGGGGCGATCGGCGCGGGGTTGGGGGGCGGCAGCGCGGTCGGTCGCGATGGCGACGCGAGCCGCGAACAACCCCTAAAATCCGCATATGCAGCTCGCGGACGATTCCGAACAACGCTTGGCCCGTATCGGTTGGCGCACGCCTACGGCGCCGCTCGATACGGGCGGCCTGTCACACGCGCGCGTCGTCGCCCAACATCGCGCCGGCTATCAATTGCACGATGGCGTCACACTGTTCAACGCGCAGCCGGCGGCGCGCTTCCTCAAGCGCGGTCTGGATCCGACGGAGCGTCCGGCGGTCGGCGATTTCGTGGTGTATGCGCCGGGTACGCCGCCGATCATCGAGCGCATCTTGCCGCGACGTACCGAACTGCGGCGCGGCGCGGCCGGCGCGGGTCACCAGCAGCAGATCATCGCGACCAATATCGATGCCGTGCTGGTGCTCAACGGGCTCGACGACGATTTCAACCCGGCGCGCATCGAGCGTTACCTGCTGCTGATCCAGGACATGGGCGCGATGCCCGTGCTGGTGCTCACCAAGGCCGACAAGGTCGCCGATGCGGCTGCTGTGGCGGCGGATTTGCAGCGGCGCATTCCGGGGATCGTGATCCACACGATCAATGCGAAATCGCCGGCGAGCATCGCGCCGCTCTTGGCCTATCTCGGACCCGGCCAGACTGCCGTGCTGGTGGGCTCTTCCGGTGTCGGCAAATCGACCCTGACCAACACCTTGCTCGGCGAGTCGCGGCAGGCGACGCAAGCAGTGCGCGAGCACGATAGCCGTGGACGCCACACCACCACGTATCGCGCCTTGAT
>JAISPQ010000099.1 GCA_031274955.1 Rhodanobacter sp. | reverse complement strand
CGTGAGGCGCAAGTGTTTCGGCCTGCGCTACGCGCGGCCTTCGTCATCAATCGGCGCGTTGGCGCCACGGTCATTGGGCGCGAGGCGCGGCAATCGCTGGCCGAGCAGCCATTGCTTGCCATGCACTCCGAAGTCCATCAACGCATCGTGTTCGCCGACAGCGTGGCTGCCGGTCGGCTGGCACGCGAAACCGTGCCGGACAGCGCGGCAGCGCGTGAAGTCACGGCACTGGTCGATGAACTGCTGCGGTGGCCGGCATGAACCAACCGACCAACAAACGAACGGGCAAACGCATCGCCATCGGCGCGCGTCCGCCCGCGAACCCGCACGCCGAGGCGTGGGTTCGCCAAGGCGATGCCGATGGCAGCCACAAAGGCGATCTCTACAGCGCGCGCCTGACGCTGGACATCACCCCCGCGATGCGCTCTCGCATCAAGGTGTTGGCCTTCACGCAAGGCGTGACGGTCGCCGAGTTGTTGCGCGCTGTGTTGGAACGCGAGTTCCCGGAGAAATCCCCATGAACGCACAACCTTCGACGGCTGCCACTGTGCCGCTGACGCGCGTATCGCTCATCTACATCGAGCAACGCATCAACCTGTATTTGCGCTTTGGCGAACCGGCGCATCTTATTCGGCTTGACCGGCATCGGCGCGTCGCGGTGTTTCTGCCGGGTGCTGTGTTCGGTCGCATCCGCTGGCAGGCCAACGACTACGGCACGATCCGTTGGCAACTTACGGTGATGCAGGCTTGCACGCCATTGGATGCAGCGCAGCGCATCTCCGGCGTGCAGCCCGGCGCGCGGTTGCTGTTGCACGCTGGGGGCGAATCGGAAATGCGCGCCGTGCTGCCACGCATCGACGCCATCGAAGCGCAGGGTTTTGCGCCGGCCACCGTATCGCCCGCGTACTGGCGCACGTTGAGCAACCGGCTTGCCGCGCGTCAGCCGCTACCCGATTACACCGCCGAGCGGCACGCCGCCTGGCTGGCCGGGAGGGCGTTGGCATGACGACCGTTTCAACTGTCACCGCGCCGCGTCCTCGCTCGCGCCTGCGCGCTCGCCTCATGCTGGCGGGCTTGTCCGCCTGCGGCCTCGCTGCGCTGGCCTGGGCGTCCTTCGCGTCGCCGTTGCCGCGCCTGATCTACAACCCGTCCGACAGTGTGCCGGTCGGCTGGTATCGCGTGGAACCGCTCGACCACCGGCCCGGCTCGCTGCCACGTCCGTTGTCCGTGGGCAGCATCGTGTTGGTTCCACTGCCGGATGATGCTGCCGCGCTTGCTGCGCAACGCGGCTATCTGCCGATGCGTGTGCCACTGCTCAAACGTGTGGGCGCGGTCGCACCCCAACACGTTTGTATCTTCGATGGTCTGGTCTGGATTGACGGCGTGCCGGTGGCTGCCGCATTGCGGGCCGACCGGCTGCGCCGTCCGCTGTCATCTTGGTCGCAGTGTCGGCAGCTTCAACCCGGTGAGTTGTTCCTGTTGAGTGTGACCAACCCGGTCTCGTTCGACAGCCGCTATTTCGGGCCGGTTGCTGCATCCACCGTGATCGGTGTGGCGCATCCGGTCTGGTTGGAGACGCGCCGATGATTGCCGATTCGCTGCGCTTCATCGTGCTATCGGGCGTGTTCTCGCGCTGCTCGTCGCCGTGTCGTTGCGCGTGTCGTGCGAGCGCATCCGCGCCGCACGTCGCGCAACATCCCAACGTGCAGGTATTTTGCCTTGAACACGCATGGCCTGCGGCCTTCAGCGTGTTCCCCGGCGCGCTGGCTGCAAGCAGCACAGCAGCGCCGGGCCGCCGATGCCGGGAGCGAAAGCGACAGGCAGAGGCGGAAGGCGAGACAAAAGGCGGCGGCACACAGCCGCCCGCAAAGCCTGTCTGCACATGGGGTTGGCGCGGCACGGCGCAGCTTCGCCGCCGTGCCGCGCACAGCGCGAAGCCCGCGCCAATGCAGGCATGTCCGCGTGCTTCGCACGACCGGACATGCCCGAACTTGCAGGAGCAACAGCCATGACTGACCGGCGCGATGATGATTTCCGCATCCGGCCCAGCGCCCCGAAGAACAGAGGCGACAGGGGCCGCAGCTTCGTTTCCAAGGTGCTCAGGCAGGCCGGCAAGACCAGCGGCGGTAAATCCTCGCTACACCGTCCCGCTGGCAAACAGAAGATCGGCCAGCGCCCCCGCTCGCGCCTGGGGCGCGGTCACACGGCAGCGCGCTTTGCCGGTGAAAAGCTCACACCCTTCTCGCGCCGCGTTACCGTCAAAACCCTGCTGGTCAACCAGCGATGGGCCGGCGCGCAATCGCTGGCGCGGCACCTGCGCTACATCGAACGCAATGGCGTGGGGCGCGATGGCGAATCAGGCCGCGCCTATGGCGCGCTGACCGATGAAGCCGACCTCGACGCCTTCAAGGAACGCTGCCAGGACGACCGGCACCATTTCCGCTTCATTGTCTCGCCCGAGGATGGCGCCGAACTGGATGACCTGCGCACCTATACCCGGCACCTCGTGGGCCGCATCGAGGCTGACCTGGGCACGCGGCTCGAATGGGTCGCGGTCGATCACTGGAACACCGACAACCCGCACACCCACCTGATCGTGCGCGGGCGCGACGACATCGGCAAAGACCTCATCATCGCGGGCGACTACATCGCCGATGGCTTGCGCCATCGCGCCGCCGAACTGGCGACCGAATGGCTGGGGCCGCGCAGCGAGCGGGAGATTCAGCAGACACTACAGCGCGAGGTGGAGCAGGAACGCTGGACCAGTCTGGATCGCACGCTCAAGCGCGAGGCGGGCGACGATGGCCGGGTGCGGATCGAACAGTTGAACGCGCCAGACCTGCAACGCCAGCGCCTACTCTTGATCGGTCGCCTGCAACGCTTGCAGCGCATGGAACTGGCCGATGAAGTGCAGCCCGGCGTCTGGATCATTCAGGCCGATGCCGAAAAGACCCTGCGCGCCCTGGGCGAGCGCGGCGACATCATCGTTGCCATGCAGCGGGCCATGAGCGGCAAGCAACGCGAGTTAGCCGTGTTTCAGTCTGGCGAAGATGGCCGTGTGATTGTCGGTCGCGTGGCCGACAAGGGCTTGGCCGACGAGTTGAACGATAGGGGTTATCTGATCGTCGATGGCACCGATGGCAAGGCCCATTACGTCGCGCTGCCGCCGCGCACCGAATTGGAGCAGTACCCGACCGGGGCTGTGGTGGAAGTCAAAGGCGCGGCGGACGTGCGCGCCGCTGACCGCAACATTGCCGCGCTGGCCGTCGATGGCGTGTACCGCGCCGATCACCATTTGGCTGTCGCGCAGGGCCAAGCCATGCCGGGCCGCGATCCGCGCGAGGTGGTGGCCGCGCATGTGCGCCGGCTCGAAGCTTTGCGCCGCGCCGGTGTCGTGGAGCGCATGGCCGAAGGGGTCTGGCGCGTGCCCGGCGACCTGGCCGAGCGGGGACGCCAGTATGACGCGCAACGCTTGAGCGGCGGCGTTGCGGTGGAACTGAAATCGCACCTGCCCATCGAGCGGCAGACACGCATGATCGGCGCCACATGGCTCGACCAGCAGTTGATCGGCGGCGGCAAGGGGTTGGGCGATGCTGGCTTTGGGGCCGAGGTGAAAGACGCGCTACGCCAGCGCGCCGACTTCCTCACCGAGCAGGGATTGGCCGAGCAACATGGGCAGCGCGTCATCCTCTCGCGCAACTTGCTGGCGACGCTGCGCGGGCGCGAGTTGGAAAAGGCCGCGAAGGACATTACCGCTGAAACCGGCTTGGAGCATCGGCCCGTGGCCGACGGCCAGCGCGCCGCCGGCATCTATCGGCGTTCCGTCATGCTCGCCAGCGGGCGCTACGCGATGCTCGATGACGGCATGGGGTTCTCGCTGGTGCCGTGGCGGCCCGTGATCGAACAGCGGCTGGGTCAGCAGATCGCCGCGACGGTGCGCGGTGGTGGGGTGTCGTGGGAGGTTGGGCAGCAACGCGGGCCAGCTATAGGGTGATTTCCCGGACTGCTTTAGCCAATCACTGCTCGGCGGACTTTATGCAAAGCTTCGTCGAGCGCATCAAGAGAAATGGAGCCGAGCGCCAATCGAAGTGCATGAGGGATGTTCGGCGTGATTGAGAACGGTTCGGCTGTCGTCACCAGCACGCCGTCACGCTCCAGGTTGGCTGCGACACGGTCGGCGCGTAAGTCGTCGGGCATTTCGAGCCACAGGTAGTAAGACCTGGGATGCGCGACAATCGATCCGCCGCGCAGGATACGGCGTGCCAGCAGCTGCCGTTGGTGCGCATCCTTGCGCTTTTGATCCTCCAGCGTATCGACGATCCCGCTTTCGATCCACTGGCATGCCAATGCAACGATGAGTGAGGGTGTATTCCATGTCGATACCCGAATCGCTCGCTCAAGCGCCGGCACCAGGCGCTTCGGCGTCACCACGAACCCCATCCGCAACCCCGCTGCTACGCTTTTCGACAGCCCCGATACGTAGATGGTCCGGTCAGGGGCGTGTGTGAAAACAGGCTTGGGTGCGGGTTCGGCAAGAAAAGCGTAGGCACTGTCTTCGATGATGAGGAAGTCATATCGTTCGGCGAGTTCAGCCAGACGAATTCGATCCGATTTGTTCATCACCAAGCCGAGAGGGTTGTGCAGCGTCGGCATCGTATAGATAGCCCGCACAGGACGTCTGCGGCAGAGTGCGTCGAGCTGTTCCAAATCCAAACCACCACCTGTGCGCGGCGGCAGCGGCGCAAGATCGAGCCGGTGCAACTGCGCCAGCACTTTCATGCCGGGATAGCTCAAGGCGTCGATGGCGAGAATGTCACCGGGTTGGAACAACCCCATGACGGTTACAGCCAACCCCTGTTGCGCGCCGTTGACGATTAGTACCTGTTCGCCGGGCACCCGAATGTCGCGATTGCGCAAATGTCTGGCAACAATCTGCCGCTCGTGGCTGCGTCCGCCTTGCGGTGCAGAATGCAGCAGGGCATCGAGATCGCCCGAGGCTGCGAGATTGCGCAGCCCGGTACGCAGCAATTCAGCCTGACCCGGCAATGACGGATAGTTGAAGGTCAGGTCAATCGCGCTGGATCGCGCCGGACTCTGTTCCAACCCCAACCCGCGCGGCAACGAGGTATCGCGCACGAACGTACCTCTGCCCGCTTCGCCAACCACCAGCCCAATGGCTTCAAGTTCGCCATACACGCGCGAGGCAGTCGCCAAAGCGATGCCATGCCGCTTCATCAGCGAGCGGATGGTCGGCAATTGCGTGCCCGGTGGCAGTGCGCCTGCACGAATGCGGCAAGCTAGATCATCGACGATGGATTTGTACCTGGATTCACCCACAGTATGTATCCAGAACAATTTTTTGCTTGTATCAACATCAGAGCTTACGCTATGACTTTCACCCACGCAAACCGGAATCATGAAATCGACCGATATGCCCCATCCCCTGTGGTTGTACTGAAGGAATCAGCCGTTGGAGCTTCGCCACTTACGTTGTTTTTTGGCAGTTGCCGAAGAACTCCACTTCGCACGCGCGGCAAAACGACTGCACATCGAACAGTCGCCGCTGTCGCACGCCATCAAGGAACTGGAAGAAGATTTGGGCGCTGTGCTATTCGCCCGCAACACGCGCAGCACGCGCCTGACCCATGCTGGCAAGTTGTTTCTTGAGCATGTGCCCCGTGTTTTCACGACCCTACAGCAAGCCAGAGACAGCGTGAAGGCGGCAGCCCACGGTTTTCATGGTCAGTTGCGCATTGCCTTATCCGACGGCATTGCGTCGTCGCGCCTGCCAACCTTGCTCGCACTGTCCCGGCAAGAGGAACCGGAAACCGAGATACGTCTTTCCGAGGTTCCGCTGTCGCAACAGATCAAGGGATTGCACGACGACCTGTACGACGTGGGGTTTGCGCAATCGAATGAGGTTGGCGACGGCATCGTTGCTGAAGCCGTATGGGACGATCCGTTGATGGTCGCCGTGCCAGCGCGACACCCTCTATTGGCCCACAAGCATTTGCCGCTGGAAGAAGTGCTCCGCTATCCGTTGGTACTGACTGATCCGCAAGTCTGCGAAGGCCATGCTCGCCAGATTGACCGGGTGCTGCGGAAGGTCGATCAAGAGCCGTTGGTCGCCGAGCGTGTTGCATCCACCGACTTGATGATGGCGTTGGTGTCTGCTGGTTTTGCTTTGGGGTTGGCCGGCGCTTCACAGATCGCCGCCAGCCGCGAAACAGGCGTAGTGGCACGGCCATTCGCGGGCCGTCACCCGAAGCTGACGACTTATCTTCTTCGTGTGGACAAAGAACCGTCCGAAACCTTGGCATGTTTCATTGAGAGGGTTGGTGCCATCGAGTTACCCGGCACCAGAAAGTCATTCTCACCACCCCATTCCGACGATTCGGAGGAAATCGAGCCATGAACCAGACCGCACAGCCCATCTCTCAGGAGTGGCGCGGCAGATTCCCTTATAACGAGATAATTTCTCTGCTCGACGTCAATCGACCGCTCAATCTGGCGGAGAGCACGTCGCAGGATCTGACGGTGGGTGCACTCCTCGATATCACCGGCCTCGAAAATATCCGTGACCTGAAGCTCGGCTATGGAACGTCCGCCGGTGCGCTCGCACTTCGCGAGGCCGTTGCGGAGATTTGCCACATTCCGGCTGAACAGATCATCACCACCCAAGGCACCGCACTGGGCCTCTTCTTGCTCGCCTTTGAAGTCTGCCGATCGGATGATGAGGCGGTTCTCGTCACGCCATGCTTCCCACCAAGTCGCGATTGTCTTCTTGGGGCTGGTGTGCGTGTCCGCGAAGTCCGGCTGTCATTCGAGAGCGGTTACAGGCTTGATGTGGACAAGATTGAAGCGAATCTCTCGCCCAAAACCAAGCTGATCAGTATTGCCTCACCGCAAAATCCAAGCGGAGTTCAGGTGCCTCGTGCTGACATCGAGCAGGTTCTTGCCTCGATGAAAAAACACGCGCCGCAAGCGCTTCTCTTCATCGACGAAACTTACCGGGAGGCTAGCTATGGCGCCAATGCCGCGGTGGAGAGCTTTGCCAGCCTAGATCGCCGCATCGTGACCGGGTCATCGGTATCGAAAGCGCTTGGCGCCCCAGGCTTGCGAACTGGCTGGCTGACGGTGCCGGACCCTGATCTTCGCGCGCGTCTGACTATCGCGAAGATGAACACCGTCATTTCAGGCTCCGTGCTCGACGAGATGCTCGCCACCGCGCTGCTTCGCAACAGGAGCAGTGTATTAGCAGTCCGGCGGCAGTTGCTCTCCGCAGCTTTGGAGGAACTGGCCGCCTGGTGCCGGGCCGAGCAAGGCCGCGTCGAGTGGGTGCGGCCGGATGCCGGTGCTTTGTGCTGCATGCGCTTACGCTCAGACGCATTCGATGACGCGACGACTTCCCGGTTCTGGGCATTGCTTGCAAAGCACGATTTGCAACTGGCATCGGGAGTCTGGTTTGGTGAAAGTAATCGCGCGTTCCGGCTGGGTTTCGGCTATCTGCCACCTGCACGCCTTGGCACGGCCTTGTCCGCGCTTTCGCGGGCAATGGACGAAGCCAACTTTTGAAAGGAGTATCGACATGCCATTGATCGTTTTCGAAGCCGGCCAAATGAAAAAAGAAGTCAAAGCAGAACTGATCCGCCGCTTGACGGATGTATCCGTGGAAGTCACGGGCATTCCGAAGGAGCTTTACTTTGTCAGCATCCACGAATTGCCTGATGACGACATCGCCGTCGGCGGGGTCACTGTAAGCGAGTTGAAAGAGCGATTGGCGCAGCAGCGTGGAGAATGACGTGCAGCAAGTTGATCGGTTTCTCGCCTGGTGGCTTACAGCAATCTGTTTTCAGGGCTTGTTCAGAGAGCAATCAACATGACTGCTGAACACTCGCTTGAACGATTAGTCAATAGCGGCAATTATTCTGCAACTTGGAAATGACAGCTCCTCTATGCCTCAAAACATGACATTCAAAATCGGATTCATCGCACCACTTTCCGAACCCGGTTGGCGGGAGGCTGGAGAGCAGTTGCTTTCCGGCTTTCAACTGGGGATCAAGAGAGTCAATGCGTGCAGTGATTTTTCAGACCGTCAGATCGAAGTAGTCATTCGGGATACCGCTGGAAGTCCAGAACGCGCCGAAGATGCTGTTCGCGAGATGAAAAATCTAGGTGTTGCAGCTTTAGCAGGCGAATATCACAGTGTGGTGGCGCGTGCCGCCGCACGAACCGCCAATGAATTACATCTACCCTATATCTGCTCGTCGGCCGTCATCGATCAGCTTGTTGACCAGCCATCCAGTTGGATAGCAAGACTCTCGCCACCACAATCCATCGGTTGGAGTCTATTTGCAGATTTTCTGTCAAATCATGGACATTCTAATATCGCTGCTGTTACCACGGAGAGTACATACTGGGTCAAAGGTATCGAGATTCTTCGCAATCGCCTACGAATGCGCGGTGGCCAACTGACAGAATTGTCCTTCCTAGAGTCCAACCCAGCTCAGATCATCTATTCTTTGGAAACCCTTGGCGCCAGTTCCCTCCTGTTACTGTTGGGATTTCCAGAACCTGTGACCTCAATAGTGCGTGCAGTTCGGGCTAACAGAAACTTCGACCATGTGTTGCTCGGCGCTCCTGCGGGTCAACCTGAATTCGCCCAGTGGCACCGGAACCTTGGGCAGCTTGGAACTGGTATTCCTTTTCTGCGTTACCTACCTATAAATCCATCTTCAGCCGTCCAAGATGCCTTTCAGGACCTTCGCAGGATGCACAATAGAGAACCATCATTCGTAGCTCTTGAGGGCCTGGATTCTGCACTGATAGTGGCCGACCTACTGCGCACATATGACAACGGCAATGTAGAGCCGTGGACTTCAGTAATTACCGAAGGCAGTAGAGGCCGAATTAGCTTTACGTTTGACCAGCGTTGCGGCGTGTGGCAATGGGCCACCGCTCCGGTTCAAGTTGCAAGCCTCAATCGCTTAGTTTCTCCAGAGGCCAAAGTGTTGTTAGCACCTTCGGTCGTTGCATGAATTGGTCCGATTATTTCGATGAATGTCTTTTAGGCGCAATATTCGTCACTTAAAGAACATTTGGTGGTACCCTGTCCGCATTCCACGACAGGAGAACCGAGCAATGGCACGAACGCTCGCAACGCTTCCCCAGGGCAGCCGGATTACCGACC
>JAISPQ010000185.1 GCA_031274955.1 Rhodanobacter sp. | reverse complement strand
TGGCGACATTGGCCTGTTCAAGATCGTGTCCGAAAGCGGTGTGGCGGCGGGCGTGCGTCGTATCGAAGCCGTCGCCGGTGCGGTGGCGCTCGCACATGTGACGGACGAAGAAGCATTGCTCGATGACATCGGCGCGATGCTGTCCGCGCAGGGTGCAGAAGTCGTCGGCAAGCTGCGCCAACTGTTCGAGCGTCAGAAAAAACTCGAACGCGAGTTGGAATCGATGAAGGCCAAGGCCGCAAGTTCGGCCACGCACGACTTGGCCGGAAACGCACGCAAAGTGGGGTCGATCAGTATCGTTGCCGCGCGCGTGGATGGACTGGATGCGAAGGCGCTGCGCGAAGGCGTGGATACGCTCAAGCAGAAACTCGGCGATTGCGTGGTATTGCTGGCCACAGGCAGCGATGGCAAGGCCGCGCTGGTCGGCGGCGTCAGCGGCGCTGCGCTTGGCAAGGTGAAGGCCGGCGATGTCGTCGCACGCGTGGCGGCGCGGATCGGCGGCAAGGGCGGCGGCCGCGCCGACATGGCGCAGGGCGGTGGCGTCGATTCGCCGGCGCTCGATGCAGCGCTGGTCGAATTGTTCGACTGGCTGGCGGGTGTGCTGGCTTAGAAACAACATTGAGCTTGGCGTGAAAGAACGACCTACATCGTCCTTCTCGTGAAGGAACTCCCTACTTCGTCATTCCCGCTTTCGTGGGAATGACGAGGTTAGTTAGGAGGTACTCACACGGGAGCGACGAGCGTTCTTTCATCATCCTGGGCGGCACACACACTGTCATGATCGTCAGAACCTATCCAACGCTCGCCACGGTTTTTGGATAGGTCTTTGGAACAGCGGAAGACCCCATAACGCGGTTTGATGCCCGGAATGAGTAAAGGATTGTGAACCAAGCCCGCAGAAGCAGGAAATAAGCATTTCCGTTCATTGCGCTACCAGGTTGCCTTGGCTAGTATCCGTTTGCCTCTCCGTGCTTTTGCGTCTCTTCTGAAGAGTGGACGCGTGGGAGAGGTGTACAGGGGGAGACGGTGGCGATGGAGGGCGTTGCCTGATCTCCGAAATTCCGGTCGCGCTGTGGTGTGCGTGTGAGGTATCGACCAAGCCGACTGAACCGTGTTACGGAGAGCACACATGCTAATTTTGACTCGCCGTGTCGGCGAGACTCTGATGATCGGCGACGAGGTGACCGTCACCGTGTTGGGCGTTAAAGGCAATCAGGTCCGGATCGGCATCAATGCCCCGAAGGACGTGGCGGTACATCGTGAGGAGATTTACCAGCGCATCAAGCACGAGAGCGCCTCGGGCGATGGGGTGCCTGACAGCCCCGCGGACGGCAGCGTGACTGGTTAGAACTTATCCTTACATTCCCACCGGCCCGCGCCGGAGACGGCGTGCGTGCGGGCCGCGAAAGAGCGAGGGAGTGTATGTCGATACATGACCAAGCGATGACAAAGGCCCGCACGCACACCGATCCGGCCCTTCGGGTTGTCCCGCCAAAGCCGCCATGCGGGCGCGCTCGGCTCGACCTGACCACCAGTCAGGCGCTTCGCCAAGCGCGCCCACCTGACAACTTTGGTGGGGCAACGCGGACTGGTGGGAATATAAGGACAAGTTCTTAGCTTTACGGCAGGGGGTCACGCCCGTTATCCTCCGCAGCTTGGATCGCGCGATCCACCGCCGTGCGTATTGCGCGACCATCACCCACATCGGAGAGATGCCCGAGAGGCCGAAGGGGCTCCCCTGCTAAGGGAGTATAGGGTCAAAAGCTCTATCGAGGGTTCGAATCCCTCTCTCTCCGCCAGTCACGCGGTCGAAGTACCGCAGTCGCCTTGCGGGCGAAAAAAGTTGACGCGCGCGGCACCGATCGGAATAATTTTAGGTTCCGCTGGCCATGGCCTGACGCATCGTGATACACTATGCGGCTTGTCACGGCAAGGTTACAGTGCGCCCGTAGCTCAGCTGGATAGAGTACCAGGCTACGAACTTGGTGGTCGGGAGTTCGAATCTCTCCGGGCGCGCCATTGACACTGACAAGCTGTCGGAAAACAGCCTGTCAGCGATTCAGGGACGGATCGACGCGGTAACCGTCGATCCGTGTAGCGTGTGATGCGGCTGTGCCGCGGTCATGCGTTTTGAGATGAGAAAGGGCAGGGTGGTCCTTTCTCAACCCTCAAGGAGGGTGCCATGGCACCCTTTTTGTTGTCTGCGGATTGACGCAGGTGGGCGGCGATTCGTAGTATCGCCGCCCCTTTGGACACGTCGAAAGGAAGAAGCCGCATGGCGGGGTATAGCGCAGTCTGGTAGCGCGCCTGCTTTGGGAGCAGGATGTCGGGGGTTCAAATCCCTCTACCCCGACCACTTTCGGTTTCCCCAAGGCGTGCGTGGAGTGCGTTTGCGGCAATGCTGTGAACGCATTTTCATGGACAATGTGGCTGACGATGCGCCCGTAGCTCAACCGGATAGAGCATCGGCCTTCTAAGCCGACGGTTGCAGGTTCGATTCCTGTCGGGCGCGCCAGCCAGTTCGCTGGTCGAGCGGTGGGTGGAGGGAAGCGATCCGGTTTCGATGGTGGACGTAGCTCAGTTGGTTAGAGTACCGGATTGTGATTCCGGTTGTCGGGGGTTCGAATCCCCTCGTCCACCCCAGTTTGGATACAATGAACAATTCCGGTTCACGGCGAGGTTCATTGTGGCAGCCCCCAGGGTGCCACGCGTGGAAGAAGGAGATTGTCAATCGCGTGAATGCGCGATGACGGTACAAAGCGGGCCGTTAGCTCAGTTGGTAGAGCAGGAGACTCTTAATCTCTTGGTCCTAGGTTCGAGTCCTAGACGGCCCACCAAATTTCCTTGCGCGGTTCACACGGAGGATCGCTCGCGATCCTCGTGCGGCGAGGGGTTAGGTCCGGGCGAAAGTGGCGGAACTGGTAGACGCACCAGATTTAGGTTCTGGCGGGGTAACCCGTGAGAGTTCGAGTCTCTCCTTTCGCATTCCTTCGCTTCGAATCCGTCCCTGTCGTGCAGATGGTCGCGTACCCTGAGCGGGGTCGCGTGATACCTCCCATTGCACGTGGCGCGGCTCTGCCGTGAGCGTGTGTTTCAGGAAAGGACAGGAGCGTTCTTTCTCAATCATTCAACCAGAGGAGCGCCATGCACGTTTCGATCGAAAACCTCGGTTCGCTGGGCCGCAAGCTCACCGTTCGCTTTCCCGCCCAGCGCCTGGAGGACACGGTTCGCTCGCGCGTGCAGGAGATGGGGCGCACCGCGCATTTGAAGGGCTTTCGTCCCGGCAAGGTGCCGGCCAAGGTGATCGAGCAGCGCTTTGGTGCGCAGATCCGCGGTGAAGCCTTGTCGGAGATGATCGGATCGAGCTTCCAGGAAGCGGTAAGCCAGGAAAAGCTGCGTCCGGCCGCGCAGCCGCAGATCGCGACGACCGGCCATGCGGAAAACGGCGAGATTCAATACACGGCGACATTCGAAGTGCTGCCGGAGATTGGCAAGATCGATGTGAGTGGTTTGCAGATCGTCAAGCCGGTCGCCCACGTGGAAGAAACCGATGTCGACCGGATGCTCGAGACGCTGCGCTTGCAGCGCCGCACATGGAGCACGGTCGAGCGCGGCGCGCAGACCGGCGATATGGCGCAGTTCGAATACTCGGCGCAGGGCGATGGCTTTCGCCATCCGGAAGACGGCGTCGATCACATGGCCACGATCATGGGTTCGGGGGCGTACTCGAAGGAACTCGAAGAGCAGATCATCGGCCGCAAGGCCGGCGAAGAATTCTCGGCGCATATCGATTTTCCGTCCACGATGCGTGTACCCGCACTGGCCGGCACCTCAGCCGAGGTGTCCGTGAAGATCGTTGGTGTGAAGGAACCGCATCTGCCCACGATCGATGACGACTTCATAGCCACGTTCGGCATGGCTGCAGGCGGCCTTGCGAAGTTCCGTGAGGATGTCCGCGCGAATCTGGAACGTGAGCTGGCGAGCGCGCTCATGAGCCGTCTGAAGATCGCCACGATCGACAAGCTGATCGACGCGTACCCGGAACTGGAAGTACCGCAGGCGATGGTCGAGAACGAGGCGCAGTTGCTGGCGCGCCGGTCGGGCGCACAGTCGCAACAGGCGACCGAAGCCTATCTCGCGCAGGCGCGCCGCCGCGTTGTCGCTGGTCTGCTGATTGGTGAACTGGCGCATCAGAACGACATCCATCTGGATTCGCGCCGCATCAGCGATGCGCTGGCGACGATCGCCTCGACGTATGAGGAACCCGCGCAGGTCATTGAACTTTACAAGCGCGATCCCCAATTGATGAACGCGCTGCAAAATCGCGTGATGGAGGAACAAGTCGTCGAATGGATCACCGCACACGCGCAGCACAGCGAACAGACCTTGAGTTTCAACGAAGTGATGCGTCCGGGCGGCGCCTGAGTCCGGCGCGGGAGAAACGAATGTCCAGCCAGAACAACCACAACTCGATACGCGATCCGATCCGAGGCTTGAACCTCGTGCCGATGGTCGTAGAGCAAACCTCGCGCGGCGAGCGTGCTTACGATATCTACTCGCGCCTGCTGAAGGAGCGCGTCGTTTTTGTCGTGGGGCCGATCGACGACTACATGGCCAACGTGGTCGTCGCGCAGTTGCTGTTCCTGGAGTCCGAGAACCCGGACAAGGACATCAACCTGTACATCAACAGTCCGGGCGGCGTGGTGACTGCCGGCCTTGCCATCTACGACACGATGCAATACATCCGCTGCGATGTCAGCACGATGTGTATCGGCCAGGCCAGCAGCGCGGCATCGCTGCTGCTGATGGCGGGCGCCAAGGGCAAGCGCTATGCATTGCCGAATTCGCGCGTCATGATCCACCAGCCATCCGGCGGCGCGCAGGGCCAGGCCACAGACATCGAGATTCAGGCGCGCGAGATCCTCTATCTGCGCGGCCGTCTGAACCAGCTATACGTAAAGCATACCGGCCAGAATCTGGAACAGATCGAGCGCGACATGGAGCGCGATCGCTTCATGAGCGGTGAGGATGCCAAAAACTATGGCCTGATCGACGCGGTACTGGAACGCCGTCCGGCGGAAGCCGCGCCGGCGGCGTGAGTCATGTAACTCACGGTACGCGTGGAGTTTTTATAGTATTGCGATGCGGCAGGCGGCATGGCGCCACGGTCGTGCTGTGTTATTCTGAGCCGATAATGACGATTTCCCGAGGCGGTGCATGACAGACGAACGGCAGAGTCGGTCTGGCGACAACAGTAAGATTCTTTACTGCTCGTTCTGCGGCAAGAGTCAGCATGAGGTGCGCAAACTGATTGCGGGCCCATCGGTGTTCATCTGTGACGAATGCGTCGAGCTGTGCAACGACATCATCCGCGAGGAACTCGAAGAAAAGGCTGCCAGCGCACGCACCGACCTGCCCAAGCCGGTCGAAATTCTCGATGTGCTCGATCAGTACGTGATCGGCCAATCGCGCGCCAAGAAAGTGCTCGCCGTTGCGGTCTACAACCACTACAAGCGCCTGGAAACCCGCCATCGCAGCGAGGATGTGGAACTGGCCAAATCGAACATTCTCCTGGTCGGCCCCACGGGTTCGGGCAAGACGCTGCTGGCCGAGACGCTGGCGCGTCTGCTCAACGTTCCGTTCACCATCGCTGATGCGACCACGCTCACCGAAGCGGGCTATGTGGGCGAGGATGTCGAGAACATCATCCAGAAGCTGCTGCAGAAGTGCGATTACGATGTCGAGAAAGCGCAGAGCGGCATCGTCTACATCGATGAGATCGACAAGATTTCGCGCAAGAGCGAAAACCCGTCGATCACACGCGATGTATCCGGCGAAGGCGTGCAGCAAGCGCTGCTGAAACTCATCGAGGGTACCATCGCCTCGGTACCGCCGCAGGGCGGACGCAAGCATCCGCAGCAGGAATTTCTCCAGGTCGATACCAAGAACATCCTGTTCATCGTCGGCGGTGCGTTTTCGGGCCTGGAGAAAATCATCCAGCAGCGTTCGGAAGCGACCGGCATCGGCTTCCACGCCGAAGTACGCAGCAAGAATCGCAACGCCGATACCAGCCGCCTGTTGGCGGACGTACAGCCGGAAGACCTTATCAAGTTCGGTCTGATCCCGGAATTCGTCGGCCGTCTGCCGGTTGTCGCCACACTCGAAGAACTGGACGAAACCGCGCTGGTCAAGATTCTCACCGAACCGAAGAACGCGATCACCAAACAGTTCAAGCGTCTGTTCGAGATGGAAGGCGCGGAACTGGAATTCCGCCCCGAAGCGCTCGCCGCGGTTGCACACAAGGCGATCAAACGCAAGACCGGCGCGCGCGGCCTGCGCACCATCCTCGAACAGGTTCTACTCGACACGATGTTCGAACTACCCTCGCTGGAGCATGTCAGCAAGGTCGTGGTCGACGAGGCCGTCATCAACGGTCAGGCCGAGCCCTACCTGATCTATCGCGGCAATCTGCAAAGCCGTGCCGTGTCCGAGTGAGCCTTCTTAAGAGCCTGTCTAACGCTCATGGCGTTGCGCCGCCCAAGATGATGAAAGAACGCTCGTCGTTCTCGCGCAAACATCTCCTACCTCGTCATTCCCGCTTTCGCGGGAATGACGTCTTTGGGTGGGGATGATGTCTTTGGGGGAATGGTGTTCTTTCATGTCAGCCACGTCATCGGTCCGGACGTGCCGAAAACCATTCCGAAAGAAAGTCGTTTGCATCTGATATTGTCTATGCAAATCAATGAGTTATGCGAGAATGTTTTGAGAGCGAGTAATTGGGGCGAACGTAGCGAACCCCAACAGGAAGCTTTATTTGAGTATCCAATCGTTGGGATTTGCTACGCTCACCCCCACCTACTGGCTTCCCCTCACCACAGCCCTTTCGCAAGAAAAGCACCCCCCTTCAAGGGGAGGGTATGGGGGGATGGTGTTAAAGAAGAGCCGTTCTCTCACGTTACTCGAGCTTAAAATACTCCAGACAGCAGCACGCCTTCGGGGGATAACGAGCAAAAGCAGACTTACACAGCCCTTCCTGTTTTGTCATCCCCACAAGTGGGACTGCGTATGAGTTTGAAGATCGCGTCACAAAGGTCTGTATGCTTGACTGAACTAAGCTTGAGTATCAACCGAACAATAGTGCTGTAACTACCCGGAACCGAACCGATGACCGATACGACGATCAAGCCCCAGAAGCCCACCGGTGATCTCGTCGAACTGCCCGTACTACCGCTGCGCGACGTGGTCGTATTTCCGCACATGGTCGCCCCGCTATTTGTCGGCCGCGAGAAATCCGTGCGCGCGATCGATAGCGCGATGGCCGGCAACAAGAAGATTCTTCTGATCGCCCAGCGCAGCCCCGATGTGGACGACCCCGGCCCCGGCGATCTGTACACGATCGGCACGATCGCCAGCGTACTGCAACTGCTCAAGCTGCCCGACGGCACGATCAAGGTACTCGTCGAAGGCGTGAGCCGTGCCGAGATCGTTACATTCGGCGCGCGCAATGGCTTGATGGCCGCGTATGTGCGTGTTTTGGACGCGGTTTACACGCGCAGCGAGCGCGAGATCGACGTGATCGGCCGCCAGCTCGTCGGCGTGTTCGAACAACTCGTGAAGCTATCGCGCAAGATCCCGCCGGAACTCTTGTCCACGCTTGCCGGCATTGGGGACCCGTCGCGGCTGGCCGACACGATCGCCTCGCACATCTCGGTGAAAGTACCCGATAAGCAGCGCGTGCTCGAAGCCCTCGATGTCGCCGATCGGCAGGAATTGCTCGTCGGCCTGGTGGACGGCGAAATCGACGTGCAGCAGATCGAAAAGCGCATCCGCGGCCGCGTCAAGACGCAAATGGAAAAGAGCCAGCGCGAGTATTACCTCAACGAGCAGATGAAGGCGATCCAGAAGGAACTGAACGACGGCGAAGGTGCACTGAACGAACTGGAAGAACTCGCCCGCAAGATCGGCGCCGCCAGCATGCCGAAAACGGTCGAGACGAAGGCGCGCACCGAACTCAACAAACTCAAACAAATGTCGCCGATGTCCGCCGAGGCAACCGTGGTGCGCAACTACATCGATGCACTGCTCAGCGTACCGTGGAAGAACCGCAGCAAGGTGCGCCGCGACCTGCGCCGCGCGCAGGAAGTACTCGATGACGATCACTATGGCTTGGAAAAAGTCAAAGATCGCATCCTCGAATACTTGGCTGTGCAGCAGCGCGTAAACAAAATGAAGGGACCGATTCTGTGCCTGGTTGGCCCGCCCGGCGTCGGCAAGACCTCGCTCGGCCGGTCGATCGCGAAAGCGACCAACCGCAAATTCATACGCATGTCGCTCGGCGGCGTGCGCGACGAAGCGGAAATCCGTGGCCATCGCCGCACCTACATCGGCTCGATGCCGGGACGCATCGTGCAGAACCTTGCCAAGGCCGGCACGCGCAACCCGCTGTTCGTCCTCGACGAGATCGACAAAATGTCGATGGACTTCCGCGGCGACCCCTCGGCGGCGCTGCTCGAAGTGCTCGATCCCGAACAGAACCACACGTTCAACGATCACTATCTCGAAGTCGATGTCGATCTATCCGAGGTGATGTGGATCGCGACCGCGAACTCGCTGAACATCCCGCCGGCATTGGCCGACCGCATGGAAGTCATCCGCATCCCGGGCTATACGGAAAGCGAAAAACTCAATATCGCCGAACGTTATCTCGTGCCCAAGCAACTCAAGGGGAACGGCCTCACACCCGCCGAACTCTCGATCGCCGAAGAGGCGATCCGCGACCTGATCCGCTACTACACGCGCGAATCGGGCGTACGCGGACTCGAACGCGAGATTTCCAAAATCTGCCGCAAGGTGGTCAAGGAACTCAGCCTTGCAGCGGCAAAAGCCGCCACAAAAGGCAAAAGCGCGGACGAGCGCAAGCGTAAGGTGCGTATCACCTCGAAGAATCTGGACGACTACCTGGGCGTGCGCAAATTCACCTATGGCCGCGCGGAATCGCAGAACGAAGTCGGGCTGGTCACCGGCCTCGCTTGGACGGAAGTCGGCGGCGACCTGCTCAGCATCGAAGCGACCATCGTGCCCGGCAAGGGCAAGCTGATGCACACCGGCCAACTCGGCGACGTGATGCAGGAATCGATCCATGCCGCGCT
>JAISPQ010000121.1 GCA_031274955.1 Rhodanobacter sp. | reverse complement strand
GACTGATACTGCGACGCGGGCGTATACGTTCCGGCGAACGCGCGCGCCGGACCGGCCGGCTCCACCGCCGTACCGGCCGCCGGAGCAGGCGGCGACGCGCCGGCCTGTGTCTGCGCCAGCGCATCGTCCAGCGTACGGTAGATGAAATCGTGCACGAGCCGCCCTTCGCGGAAACGCACTTCGTGCTTGGCCGGATGCACGTTGACATCGACCAGTGCGGGATCCAGTTCGATGAATAACACGAAGGCCGGATGCCTGCCGTGATGAAGCACGTCGGCATACGCCTGCCGCACGGCATGCGCGACCAGGCGATCGCGCACCAGACGCCCGTTGACGTGAAAATACTGCTGGTCGGCTTGGGCGCGCGATGCGGTCGGCAATCCCAGCCAGCCGGACAGCCGCAGTCCGGCCGCCGTATGTTCGATGCGCACACTGCTGGCGAGGAACTCATCGCCGAGCACGTCGGCCACGCGCTGCTCGGCGTCTTCGGCCAGTGCGGGTTTGAACAGGCGTACCGGTTTGCCGTTGTGGCCGAGGCGGAATCCAACCTTGGGATGTGCCAGTGCGATCGACTTGACCAGTTCGTCGATATGCCCGAATTCGGTGCGTTCGGCGCGCAGGAACTTGCGCCGCGCCGGCAGGTTGTAGAACAGGTCGCGGACCTCGACCTGTGTGCCTTGCGGAAGCTGTGCGGGTACCGGCGCATGCGGTTTGCCGCCATCGACTTCGATGCGACACGCGGCGGAAGCGCCGGTCGCGCGCGAAGTCAACGCAAAGCGCGACACCGAGGCGATCGACGGCAGCGCCTCGCCACGAAAACCGAGCGTACCCACACGCTCCAGATCATCGAAGCTGGCGATCTTGCTGGTGGCGTGCGCCGCGATCGCCAGCGGCAGATCGTCGGCGGCAATGCCGCCGCCATCATCGCGGATGCGGATCAGACGCGCACCGCCGTCCTCGATATCGATGTCGATGCGCGTCGCGCCCGCATCGAGGCTGTTCTCGATCAGTTCCTTGACGACCGAAGCAGGCCGTTCGATGACCTCGCCGGCGGCGATCTGGTTGATGAGTTCGGGCGCAAGCGGATGGATGCGGGGCATGGCAAGTTCTAAAGTATGTGCGCAAGGGGCTATTCTCTCCCGCCGCCGAAACCGATGCGACTGATTCTGTTCCAACGCGACGATTGCCCGCTGTGCGACCGCGCGCTTGCACTGCTCGCGGCCGCGCGCGCGCCGGATTTCGAGCCGGTATGGATCGACGGCGACGACACGCTCGAAACGCGCTACGGCGACCGCGTGCCGGTGCTGCGCGAGGACGCCTCCGGCCGTGAACTGAACTGGCCGTTCGATGCGGGCTCGATTCGGCGTTTCCTCGACGCCTGCGCGTGTCAGTGACGAGCCGTGTCGGCATGCGCCGCTTCGACCGACGGCGTGCGCCAGCCCGATTTCACGCCCCACACATAGAACACCAAACCAATCACGGCGACGATGACGAGATCCCATCCATACGGCAGATAGCCGCGTCCACCGAACCTCGTACTACCGCCCCAGGACAGCAGCGCGATCATCGGCAGGTAGGTGATGAGCCACCCCGCGCCAGCGAGTTGACGGCGAAAATCGGGCCAGCCCGTGCGCATCTGATAGTAGAAATACACCGGCAGTGCGACCACGATCAACAGGATGATTTCGCCGGTCAGCGGCCACTTCGCCCAGTACAGCAATTCTGTCGCGAACACGAACGCGAACGCGGCGATCACCGGCAGGCCGGCCAGACGCAGCGGACGATGCAGGCCCGGCGCGGTGCGACGCAGCGCCATCGCACTGACCGGGCCGGTCATATACGAGATGATCGTCGCCACCGAGATCACCGCGGCCAGCGTGCTCCAACCACGGAAGAAGAACAGGAACAGGAACGACACGGCCAGGTTGAACCACATCGCCGCGCGCGGCACACCCCACACCGGATGCAGGCGGCCCAGTATCTTGGGCATCGTGCCGTTGCGTTCCATGCCGTAGACCATGCGCGCGGTGGTCGCCGTGTAGGTGATACCGGTGCCGCTCGGGCTGACGAACGCATCCGCATAAAGCAGGATCGCCAGCCAATGGAGATTGACCAGCACGGCCAGTTCGGCGAACGGTGAGCGCAAGTCGATGCCCTTCCAGCCGGCCTTGGCGAGCAGTTCCGGCGGGACCGCGCCGAGAAAGGCGACTTGTAGAATCAGATAGACCACGGTCGCCAGCCCGATCGAACCCAGAATCGCAAACGGAATGCTGCGGCCTGGATTGCGCGCCTCGCCGGCCAGGTTCACCGGACTTTGGAATCCGTTGAAGCTGAACACGATGCCCGCCGTCGCAACCGCGGTGAGCACGGCGGCAAAGTCCGTGACGTGCGCTTCGCCGTTCGCCCCGACCGCGAAATTACCGCTGTGGAAGCCACTGGCGATCAATGCGATACCAGTGGCGGCCGGCACGATCAGTTTGAAGGTGGTGATCGCACTGTTGGAGTGTGCGAACAGTTTTACGCTCCAGAAATTCAGCAGGAAATATACGATCACCAGCACGGCGGCGATGGCGATACCCGGCGCGGTGAGTTCGCCGTGCCCACCCGGCATGGAGATATATAAATCGTGCGCCCACTGCCAGCGCCACGAAGCCATGTATTGCACCGAGGCTTCGGCCTCGACCGGAATCACCGACACGATCGCGATCCAGTTCGCCCACGCGCCGATGAAGCCGACCAGCGAACCATGCGAGTAGTGGCTGTAGCGCACCATACCGCCGGACTCGGGAAACATCGCGCCCAGTTCCGCATACGTGAGCGCGATCGTGGTGATGACAACGGCACCGATCACCCAGGCCCAGATCGCGTCCGGGCCGGCCAGGCTGGCCGCGCGCCACGCACCGAACAGCCAGCCGGAGCCGATGATCGAGCCCAGACCGGTGAGCATCAATGCCCAGGGACCGACTTCGCGGCGAATCACATGATGATCGGACATGGCGTATCTCTAAGCGGCCGCGCACGCGGCAGAGTGCGGATAGTCGCAGGCTGCGGCGCTGCTGTCAGCCCGTCCGGTCCGAAGGGAGCGCCGGGACGTTCTTCTGGACAAAATGGTGTGCCCTTCCCTTCTGCGAAGGCTGTCGCAAAAGGCTTTGACGGGATAACCCGAAGGGTCGGTGGGAATATAAGGATAAGTTCTTAGTGCTGCTCTGTCGGCGCTGGCGGCTCTTCCTTCAGACCGCGATTGACCAGCATCGCCTCGACGGTCGGCTCGCGGCCACGCCAATCCTTGTACAACTGTGCAAGGTCCTGGGTGTTGCCGCGCGAAAGGATCATGGCGCGGAAGCGGTCGCCGTTGGCGCGGGTCGGGCCGCCGTTTTCCTTGAACCAGGCAAACGCATCGTCGGCCAGCATCTGCGTCCACAGATATGCGTAGTAACCCGCGGCGTAGTCGTTACCCCAGATGTGCAGGAAATAGCTCGAACGGTAGCGCGGCGGCGCATAGGAAATATCCGTGTGATTCTTGCGCAGCGCGTCGGCTTCGAATGAGTCCACGTCCTGTTTGGGCGTGTCGGCGCCGAGCGTGTGCCACGACATGTCCAGCAGCGCAGCGGACAAGAGTTCGGTCATGTCGTAGCCCTTGTTGAAGGTGCGCGCGTTCTTCATCTTGCGTACCAACTCGGCCGGCATCGGCTCGCCGGTCTTGTAGTGTTTGGCATAGTTCGCGAAGACCTTCGGATCGGTCGCCCAGTATTCGTTGAACTGCGAGGGAAATTCGACGAAATCGCGCGCCGTCGCGGTGCCCGACAGACTCGGATACCGCTGGTCGGCAAACAGGCCGTGCACGCCATGGCCGAACTCGTGGAATATCGTGATCACATCATCGAAGCTGAGCAGCGCGGGCTGACCGTCCACCGGCTTGGCGAAGTTGGCGACGTTGTAAATCACCGGCCGCGTGCCCAGCAGTTTGGATTGGCCGACGAAGTTGTCCATCCACGCGCCGCCGTTTTTGTTGTCGCGTTTGAAATAATCGCAATAGAACAGCCCGATCTGCTTGCCGTCCTTGTCGATCACATTGAAAACGCGCACGTCCGGCTGGTAGACCGGCAGATCCTTGCGTTCGGTGAAGGTCAGGCCATAAAGCTGGTTCGCAGCGTAGAACACGCCGTTCTTGAGCACGTTGTCGAGTTCGAAGTACGGTTCGATCTCTTTCTCGTCCAGATCGTATTTCGCTTTACGCACCTGTTCGGAATACGACAGCCAATCCCAAGGTTCGAGTTTGAAGCCGCCGCCGTTCTTGTCGATCATGGCCTGGATGTCTCCGGCCTCGGCAGCGACCTTGGCGGTGGCGGCGGGGACGAGATCGTTCATGAACTTCAACGCAGTGGCGGGCATTTTCGCCATCTGGTCTTCGAGTTTCCACGCGGCGTAGCTGTCGAAGCCGAGCAGCTTGCCCTTCTGCGCGCGAATCCATGCGATGCGTGCAAGCGTGTCGCGCGTGTCGTTGGCATCGCCCTTCTCGGCGCGTGTCCAACCATTCTCGAACAGCGCCTTGCGTGTCGCGCGATCGGTGAGCATTTGCAGCGCCGGCTGCTGTGTGGTGTTGCGCAACGGCACGACATACTTGCCGTCGAGCTTGCGTTCCTTGCCCTTCTGCGCGGCGGCAGCGATGCCCGCATCGCCCATGCCGGCCAGTTTGGCCTTGTCCTCGACGACCAGCGCGCCGGTCTTGCCGGCAGCCAAGAGCTTGTTGACGAACTGCGCACTCAACGTGGATTCCTCCTCGTTGAGTTTCTTCAGCATGGCCTTGTTCGCGTCCGACAGCTTGGCGCCAGCGTGCACGAACTCGTGGTAATCGTATTCGACCAGACGTTTGGATTCCGCATCGAGGTTCAGCGCATCGCGCTGGTTGTAGATAACCTCGACGCGCACGAACAGCTTGGGGTCCAGGTAGATCGCGTCCTGATGCGCGGCGAGCTTGGGCGCTATTTCCTCTTGCAGCTTTTGCAAGACCGGATTCGTGTTCGCGCCACTGACGCCGTTGAATGCGAGGCCGACGCGGGTCAATAACTGCCCGGATTTTTCCATCGCCACGATGGTGTTATCGAACGTCGGCGCCTGCTTGTTGTTGGCGATCGCCTGGATCTCGACCATCTGCTCGCGCATGCCGGCCTCGAACGCAGGCTTATAGTCGGCGTCCTTGATCTTGTCGAACGGCGGCGCCTGAAACGGCAGCGTGCTCGGCGCGGCAAACGGATTGCGCGCCCACAGCATGGAAGAAGCCGCCGTGCCGGCATTGGCGTCGGCAAGCATGCTGAGACTACTGGCCAATAGCAGGTGCATCGTCATCGTCAGTACTCGCGATCTGGGCATGAACGAACATTCCTCGGCGGTTGGAAGCAGAATCATTAATTTATACGTGAAAGCACAGCCTTCCATCGACGCCAGCCTTCCCAACAACGTCATTCCCACGAAGGCGGGACTGCGAAGGCATGGATGCCCAAGCGAACGGCGCAACCGGCCCGAAGGGCAAGCGGCGGGATCGCCGCGCGTCATCCATGGACGTAGGCTTTTTCAGGACTCACCCGACACAAAGCGTAAGGTACACGATCCCCTGTCATTCCCACGCAGATGGGAATAGAAACACACCAGAACGATAAGCAAGCGTAATTGAAGCATACACTTTGATGCTCCGGCCCTGGCTCTCATCACGGGCCCGTTCGTAAATACACGTGCCCACGCCTATTCATCGCATTGCCGGTTCTGGCAACGATATGCACGGACCGGCATTGCGCCGGTCCGTGTGGTATCGCGGATGTTTATTTCGCCGAACAGGGCTTGCCTTGCGTGCCGCGGTTACCTGCGGCGATGGCCGCTGCTTCGGTCATGTACGAACCTTGTTTGGTCTTGCCGTACCACTGGTCACCTTGGCAGTGATAGACCTTCGTTTCGGGATTAACCCACACCTGATCCGCGCCACCGCCCGCTGCGGGCGCGGTCTGCGCAGGATGTGCGGGCGCGGCGGCCGGAGCTGGAGCTGCCACTGGAGCCGGAGCTGCCACTGGAGCCGGGGCGGCCGCCGGAGTTGTGGCTGTCTTGCGTGTAGCCGTCGTGGCGGTGGGAGTAGAAGCAGGTGCAGCGGCAGCGGTAGGCGCAGCGGTGGCATTGTCGGCGTACCACTCCTTCACGCCCTTGTGGCCACGACAGGCGCCTTTCTTGGTTGCGTTGGTGGTGTAGGTTCCATCCTTGCACAGCCCCGTACTGCCGGCGGGTGCCGCGGCCGGCGTCGCCTCTGGAGCCGTGGCGGCGGGAGCAGAAGCAGGCGCAGCGGTGGCATTGTCGGCGTACCACTCCTTCACGCCCTTGTGGCCACGACAGGCGCCTTTCTTGGTCGCGTTGGTGGTGTAGGTTCCATCCTTGCACAACCCCGTACTGCCGGCGGGCGCCGCAGCCGGCGTCGCCTCTGGAGCCGTGGCGGCGGGAGCAGAAGCAGGTGCGGCGGCGTCTGCGGCGTACCACTCCTTCACACCCTTGTGGCCACGACAGGCGCCTTTCTTGGTCGCAGTGGTGGTGTAGGTTCCATCCTTGCACAGTCCCGTGCTACCGGCGGGTGCTGCGGCCGGAGCCTGAGCGTGGGCGTGCTGAACCGCGATGAATCCGAGGCTCAGCACCAAGGACATGAATAGAGCTTTCATTTGGCTTCTCCTGGAGAACTGGGGGGAGTCTTGGCGCTCCAGCCGGAATGTTCCGGTCAGGGACGCATGTACAGCATGCCAGAGAAGGCACGCATTTGAGAACTTGCTCTCATTTTATGTTCAGACAGGAGATCATTTGGGCGAACGCCGGCGGGCTGTTTCAACAACCGGCTAAAACTTGTCCCGAAACACGAAATACGCCGCGCCCAGCAGACACAGACCGGCCCACAGATAATCGGTCTTGACCGGCTCCTTGAGATAGAACACCGCGAACGGCACGAACACCGACAGCGTGATGATCTCCTGCATGATCTTCAACTGTCCCACGCTCAACGCGGTGTGGCCGATGCGATTGGCCGGTACCTGCAATAAATATTCGAACAGGGCGATGCCCCAACTCGCCAGCGCCGCGACGAACCAGGGTTTGCCGCTCAACTCTTTCAGGTGCGCGTACCAAGCAAACGTCATAAAGACGTTGCTGAGCACGAGCATACACGCGCTGACCAAAACCGGATGCATGGTGATCTCGCTGACGATGGTGGTGCGGCATGTTAGCGAAGTAATCGGCCCGGACGTGCCGAAAACCGTTCCGAAAGAAAGTCGCTTGCATCTGATGCTACCTATACAAATCAACAAGTTAGGCACGAGTTTCTTGAGAGCGAAGTAATCGGCCCGGACGTGCCGAAAACCGTTCCGAAAGAAAGTCGCTTGCATCTGATGCTGCCTATACAAATCAACAAGTTAGGCGCTATTTTCTTGAGAGCTGCCCAAGATTTCCCACCCGTCCGCGTTATCCCGTAAAGCCGCCCTGCTCTGTCCGGCTCTGTCCGGTCCGCTTTTGCCCGCCGATGTTGTGGGTATTGGGCAGGAGTCGGGGTGAGTTTTTCACCTACCCGGAACCGATTCAACAGGCAGGTCCCTGGGTAGGCGCGTACACATGTGCGGGGGTGGGGGGATTGGAAACTCGGAACTGTGGTGCAGGTCAGTGCGCGCGAAACATGGGCAACGGGCGCGTCAGAGCAGCTTGACCATCGCTGCGACCACGCCAATGGCTCCCACCATCATGGCACCGAGCTTAATGGTCATGCGCAGTTCCAACTCGCGCATTTCGGACTTCAACTCGCGCATGTCAGACTTGGTGGCCAATTCGGCCGATGTGTGCGAGTCGCGCACGGCAGACGCAAACGCTTCGGCCTGCGGGGCAGATACGCCCGCCGCTTCCAGCGTCTTGACGAACTTCAGCGTGTCGAAGGTGACGGCTGTCATATCTGTAGCATAGCATGCGCTGGGGAGATTGACCTTGCACCCGAATCCCCAATCCCGGCGCGGTGTGACTCACCCCCGCCGCAATACCGCTATCGGTGCGCTGCGTGCGATGCGCAGGGTGCCGAGCCAGCCGGCGCAGGCGACAATCGCGGCGGCCAGCGCGACGATGCCGGCCAGCGGCGCGAGCGGCGGCGTGTAGCCGCTCATATGGAACACGCCGTGCGCGAGCGCACCACCCAGCGCGGCCGAGCCCGCCACCGCGATCATGCCGGATAAGAGTCCGAGCGCACAGAACTCGGTCAGCACTGCCACCGTCAACTGCGCACGATGTGCACCCAGTGTACGCAGCAGCGCTGCTTCGAAACGGCGCTCGTCCGCGGTCGCCGCGAGCGCGGCGAGCAGCACCAGCACGCCAGCGAGCAGGCTGAAGCCGAGCACCCAGGTGATGGCCTGCGTCACGCGGTTTACGATGTCGCGGATACGGTCGAGTAGTGCGTTCAGATCGATCAGCGAGAGGTTCGGATAGTCGCGCGACAACGCGGCCAACGGCGTGGATGCATCGCCGTCCAGATGGAAACTCGCGACATGACTGTGTGGAAGATTCGCACCGGTCGCCGGATCCAGCATCAGGAAAAAATTCGCGCGGAACGAATCCCAGTCCACGTCACGGATGCTGATGATCGTCGCCGTGATGTCCTGCTCGCCGATCTTGAGCGTGAGTGTGTCGCCGAGCTTGAGATGGAACATGTCGCTCCACATGCGATCGACCGAGAGCGCCGGTTGCGTGTCGCGTCCATCGAACCAGCGCCCTTGCAAGAGTTTGTTCGCTGCGGGCAGTTGCGCGCTCCAGCTCAGGCGCGTTTCGCCGTTGATCCAGGTGGCCGCGCGGCGGTCTGGGTAATCTTCGGGTTTGGGCGTGCGTCCATTGATCGCGACCAGCTTGCCGACCGCGAGCGGCAGCGTGTTGAGATTCGTCGCGCGTAGCGCGTGCAGACGTTCGCCCAAGGCATCCAGTTGCTCGGTTTGCAGATTGATGAGGAACCAGTTCGGTGTGTCCGGCGGAAGATCCGCGCGCCAGCGTTCGAGCAGTGAAGGCCCGATCACTCCCAGCAGCGCGAGCGCGGTCAGACTCAAGGCCAGAGCGCCGGCCTGCACCAGTGAAAGCGCACGGCGGCGTGCGAGATTGGCCAGCCCGAAGCGCCATGTGCCGCGCAAGCGCGCGGCGGCCATGCGCACCAGCGCGAGCAGGGCCAGACCGAGCACAAAGGTGAGCGCGCCCACGCCCACGAATCCCGCGCCCAGTGTGGCGGCCAGGCGCAGATTGCCGGCGCCGAATGCGATCAGCACCGCACCGACGGCCAACGGCAACAGATACAACGCATCGAAACGCCGGACGCGCGCGCCCACATCGTGGCGGAACACGCGCATCGGCGCGACATCGCGCAGACGCAGCAACGGCGGTAACGCGAAACCGAGCAACACCGCGAAGCCGACCACGAACGCGGTCAGTGGCGGCGCAAACGTCAAGCGTGGCGCGGTGCCCGGCAGAAGATCCTCAGCCATGCCAAGTACGACCTGCTGTAGACCCAAGCCCAGCGCGACGCCGGCAATACACGCCGGCAGCGCGAGCAACGCCAGTTCCAATAGCAACACGATCAAAATTTCGGCACGGTTCGCACCGAGGCAGCGCAGCAGTGCAATTTCTTCGACCTTGCGTCGCGCGAACCGCTGTGCCGCCAGCGCCACCGCCACGCCAGACAACAGCGCGGCAAGCAACGCGGTCAGGCGCAGAAAACTCTCGCCGCGCTCGAATGCGCCGCGCAGATTCTGTTGCGCATCCTGCGCGGTGAGGATCTCAACGCCAGCCGGCAGATGCGGTTTGACCCAGGCCGCGAACGCGGTGACCGCGCGCTCCTCGCCGGCCACCAGCAGGCGATAGCGCACGCGGCTACCGACGGCGAGCATGCCGCTCGCCTGTGCGTCGGCGAGATTCATCAGCACGCGCGGCGCGAGCCGGAATGGATTGCCGCTGTCCGGTGTTTTGCCGATTTCGCCGGCGAGCGTAAATTCGCCGCCGCCCAGTTGCACGCGTGCGCCGATACTGACGCCAAGCGCAACGAACACGGCGTGATCCGCATAGATCGTCCCGGCAGATGGCGCATGCACGGGCTGTTCGCGGCCTTGCGCGTCGATCGTGGTCAATGTACCGCGTAACGGAAACGCCGGATCGCCGGCGCGTACCTCGCACAGTTTGCTCTGCTCGCCGGTGAACGCCATGCTGGAGAAGTCAGCGACCACACTGGTCGCAAGTCCAAGCGTATGCGCCTCGTCGGCGAATGCTGCGGGCAAGGGTCGGTTTGCGTTCACGCCCAGATCACCGCCGATCAGTTCCGCAGCGGAGGCGATCAGCGCACGCTCGACGCGGCTCGCCAACGTCGCCACCGCCGTGAGCGCGGCGACCGCGAGCATCAGCGCGGCGGCCAGCGTCATCATCTCGGCATGGCGGAACTCGCGGCGCAGACTGCGCGCGGCGAAGGCGAGCGGCTTCATGCGATGCGTCCTTCGTGCAGGCGCAGATGGCGCGCGCAGCGCGCGGCCAGCGCGCGGTCGTGGGTGACCAGAATCAGCGTCGTGGCATGTTCGCGATTGAGCGCGAACAGCAGATCGCCGATCGCAGCGCCGGTACGCTCGTCGAGGTTGCCGGTGGGCTCGTCCGCGAACAGGATTTCCGGCCCGTGCACAAACGCACGCGCCAGCGCGACGCGCTGCTGTTCGCCACCGGAAAGCTGATGCGGATAATGGTGGCACCGCGCCGACAGGCCCACACGCGCCAGCGCATCGTCCGCACGTTCGCGCGCATCGCGGCGGCCTTCCAGTTCCAGCGGCAGCATCACGTTTTCCTGCGCGTTCAGCGCCGGCAGCAAATGAAAGCTCTGGAAAACGAAACCGACCAGACGCCGGCGCAGCCGTGCACGTGCTTCCTCATCCAGCGCATCCAGACACGTACCGGCCAACGTGATCGACCCGCCGCTGGGCCGATCCAGCCCGGCGAGCAGGCCAAGCAGCGTCGTTTTGCCGGAGCCGGATGCGCCGACGATGGCAAGACTTTCCGCACGCACGACATCCAGCGTGATGCCATCAAGGAGCGTCAGGCATCCGTCGGGACCGTCCACGATTTTGCTAATCTGTCGCGCACTCAATGCGATCGAGGTGGACTCATTCATGAAAGTCGGGATTCGGGATTCGGGAAAGCGTGCCTTTCTCCCCTCTCCTCTTGTGGGAGAGGGGTACCGCTTCTTTCGTTATCTTGGGTGGCGCACACCCGCCATGGTCGTTCATCTAATCCTCTGCGCGATATTGTCCGTCGTATCCTGCATAGCCATCGCGGCGACGCCAGAACGACCGATTCTAGTGCTCGGCGATTCGCTTTCGGCCGCGCACGGTCTGGCGCCGAGTGAAGGCTGGGTCGCTCTGCTGGACGCGCGCTTGCGCAGCGCCGGTACACCGCACACGATCGTCAACGCCAGCATCAGCGGCGAAACCACCGCCGGCGGGCTTGCGCGTCTGCCGGCCCTGCTCGCGCAGCACAAACCTGCGTTGGTGATGATAGAACTGGGCGCCAACGATGGCCTGCGCGGTCTGCCGATCGCGGAAATCCGCGCCAACCTCGTAAAGATCCTCGATGCCGTGCGCGGCGCCGACGCGCACGGATTTCTGATCGGTATCGAATTACCGGTCAACTACGGGCCGCGTTACCGCGATGACCTGCGCGCGCTGTACCGGGGACTGGCTACCGAATATAACGCGCCGTTGGTGCCGTTCCTGCTCGATGGCGTTGCGCTTGATCCCGCGCTGATGCAGGCCGATGGCCTGCATCCGAACGCAGCCGGCGAACGCAAAGTGCTCGACAACGTGTGGCCGACGCTGGAGAGGGTTTTGCGCAAAGAGTTAGAGAGTCGGATCAGTCAGTCGGACGAGGCGAAGCGCTGATCGACGAACTCGTGAATTTGACGCTCTAAAGTCGAACGCAGCGGCGACAATAACAAACCCAGACGCACATGGACCGTGACCTGCTGGTGCGTCAGCGTGAACTGTCCCGCCAGTCCGGACTGCTTGAACGAGAGGACGTCGGGATCCTCCCAAGCGTAGTCCAGACCGAATCGGGATTTCAAATCCGCCGCCATCTGCTCGGCTACGATCCTTGCTTCCTCGGCGGTCAGATGATGCGCCTTGGTGATAGTGAATTCGCTCATGCGCGTAATGTAGGGCCCCGGATATCTTAAACACTGTAGGCATATCGGGCCTGTGGGCGAGACGAACTTGAGTTGCAACAACAACCCAACTCACCACACAGGAGATTCCCGATGCCCATACAGTGTAGCGCACAGTGATGGCCGCCTGCCATGCGTGAATTTATGGCACGACGCTAAAATCGTCCGCATCCATCCACGCCGGAAACCGCGTGCGGTATGTTTGCAACGCATCCGGATCGAGCGTGACGCTGACGATCTGCTCCTGCGCACCGAGTTCGATCAAGGGCTGGCCGAGGAAATCGATGGCAGCGCTGTCGCCCGAATAATGCAGTTGGTTGCCATCGACACCGACGCGATTGACGCCGATGCAATAGCTCAAATTCTCAATCGCTCGCGCGCGCAGCAAGGTGCGCCAGGCATGCCGGCGCGCGCTCGGCCAGTTGGCGACAAAAAGCAACAGATCGTAATCGGAACGGCCCGTCGCACGATCGTAGCGATTACGCGACCAGACCGGGAAACGCAGGTCGTAACACACCTGCGGGCAGATGCGCCAACCACCGAGCTCGACGATCAGATACTGGCTACCGCCGACATAACGTTCGTGCTCGCGGGCCATGCGGAACAGGTGGCGTTTGTCGTAATGCGCATGGGTTCCGTCCGGGCGCATCCACACCAGGCGGTTCACGCAGCGGTCGCCCGCGCGGATGACCAGACTTCCGGTGATCGTCGCGCCGACTTCGCCAGCCAGCATGCGCAGCCAGCGCACGCCTTCGCCCTCCATCGTTTCGGCATTGATCAGCGTTTCGTTGGTGAAGCCGGACAGAAAGGTCTCCGGCAACACGAGTAAATCGCTCTGCCCGCGCAACGAACGCACCAGTTCGCCGTAGTACGCACGATTTGCGGCGGCATCGTGCCAGCGCGTCGCGCCTTGCACGAGCGAGACGCGCAATGGCTTGGGTGTAGCACTCATATCAAAGCTCCCTCAAGCGTTCGGCTGCCTGTTCCAGTGTCGCATCGTTCTTGGCGAAGCAAAAGCGAATCAGGCGCTGCTGCATCGGCGGCGATTCGTAGAACGCCGACAGCGGAATCGCGGCCACACCGGCTTTCTTCACCAGCCATTCGCAGAACGAAAGATCGTCGATTTGGCTCAGTTCGGAATAGTCGACGATCTGGAAATACCCGCCTGCGACCGGCGGCAGCTTGAACTTCGATCCCGCCAAGAGATCGCGAAAACGATCGCGTTTGGCCTGATAGAAGGCCGGCAGATCCAGATAGTGTTGCGGATTCTTTTCCAGTACCTGCGCAAACGCGACTTGCGCGGGCGTAAAGGTGGAGAACGTCAGGTATTGATGCACCTTGCGGAACTCGGCCGACAGCACGCGCGGCGCGATGCAGTAGCCGACCTTCCAGCCCGTGCAATGATAGGTCTTGCCGAAAGAGCTGATGGCGAAACTGCGCTCGGCCAGTTCAGGATGGCGCAGCACACTCTGATGCGCAGCCCCATCGAATACGATGTGTTCGTACACCTCGTCGCAGAGCACGATCAGATCGTGCCGGCGCGCCAGATCGGCCAACGCCTGCAGATCGGCCATACTGAACACGGAGCCGCAAGGATTGTGCGGCGTGTTGACCATGATCATGCGCGTGTGCGGCGTCACCGCATCGGCAATGCGCTGCCAGTCGGGCGAGAAATCGCGTGAATCCAGCGGCACATGTACCGCGCGGCCGCCATTCATTTCGATCGCCGGTTCATAGCTGTCGTAACACGGATCGAGCACGATCACTTCGTCGCCCGTGCGCACGACCGCGGTAATTGCTGCGAACAGGGCTTCGGTCGCGCCCGAAGTCACCGTGACTTCCATGTCCGCATGGACCTTGCGGCCGTACAATCGCTCGGTCTTGAGCGCGATCTGTTCGCGCAGCGCGGGCAGACCCATCATCGGCGCGTACTGGTTGCGCCCAGCGCGCACCGCTGCCGCCAACGCATCGCCCAACTCTTGCGGTCCATCGAAATCCGGAAAGCCCTGCCCGAGATTGATGGCCTCGTGCTCGGTCGCGAGTTGGTTGATCACCGTGAAAATCGTCGTGCCGATTTTCGGAAATTTGGTTGCGATCTGCATGGGAAATAGACAGCCGGAAGACGCAGCGGCCGATGCTAGCATGCGATGGCCGGTATCGCGGAACGCCGGAGTCCGGACTTGGAAGCTGTTGATCTACGTGTACAAGGCCGCAAGATTCAAACCCAACAGCCTCCCATAAACCCAGGGCGGTTCAAGCGCATCAGACTAAGGCACCTCCTGTGCTCCAGCCGGATCTTGCTCCAGCGCTTATATGCCCATATTGGATCGAACCTTCAAGCAGCATGGCGATAGTTCCGTATCACCGCTACCATCTTATCCGTGTGTAGCTTCGCGTCCTGTCACAACTACCTGCCCGGGTGGCGAAATCGGTAGACGCAAGAGACTTAAAATCTCTCGGGGGCAACCCCATCCCGGTTCGAGTCCGGGTCCGGGCACCAATACAGTGTTTCAGGACGTTCTGTAACGTTCGATCAAGTACAGGAAACCCCGCAAAATGCTGGGTTTTTTGTTGCGTGTTGTCCGGTACTGTTCTGTGACGTTCATTGACGGCCGGGAGCATATGGGGGCATCTTGAGGGTTGGCCGACGGTCACGGTCTTTATCTTGAAATCATGCCAACTGGATCGAAGCTGTGGCGCCTGAAGTTCAGGCACGCTGGCAAGGAAGAACGGGCTTTCGCTCAGTGCATTCCCTGAAGTGAGCCTCAAGGAAGCCCGCGAACGATGCGCAGAGGCTCGCGTGCGGCGGCGGCGAGGTGTCCCGGCCGCCCAACGCTTGGCCGTCAATACTTGCCACAGGAGTTCTGGCGTGGCGAAGCTGATACGAGTCGCTTTGTCGCCCTTGCCGGTTTCCCATGCGCAAGCGAACGCATCCGCCGCATCGTCCAGCGAGGCCACATCAAGAATGACCGTCTTCATCGTTCCACCTCTTTACTTCGTTGCGGAAATCCGCCAGCAGTTGTCCGGGATTGGTAAACGCTATCGGTGTTTGCATGCCGCCGACATGCTTGTGATTGCCCTTGCCTGCCTCGTTATCAAAGCGCAACACGCAAACTGAACCGCCTTCAGGCGATTCATTCAAGGGGAGCGCGTAGCGCCCCCGCCAGCCGCTTTGAGCGGCTCACGCTTGTTTAAAGCCCCGGCTTTGCCGGGGGATATTTACTACAGCATGAAAGCTGTGCGCCAAGAGTGACCACGTTTGGCTCCTGCAGCATTGACTGGTGGTCCCCTGGAACGAAGACAAAGGATATCCGCTCAATGGGCAAAACCTTATCCCAACCCAGCGGTGGCTCACCCGTGTGGTCATCTTGAGCGATAAAGAGATGAACTGGGATATTGATCGGATGGGCTTGGTAAGCATTGGCGGCTTGGACATGCATGCGCATGCGTGAGAAATATAGGCGTATGTCCATCACACTCAGGGAGGCCAAGTTTTCCGGTACCAGAGATAGCTCCTGGCATTTTCGCCACAA